>JADGOE010000032.1 GCA_017883135.1 Acidimicrobiales bacterium | reverse complement strand
CTACCCGGACCTCGAAGGAATCTCGGCCCGTGAGCGAGCCGAGCAGGTCTGCGACTACTTCGCCGCATGCCTGCTCATGCCGGCTCACTGGATGCGCCACTACTACTTCGACCTCGGCATGCATGACCCGAGGCGCCTTGCCCAACGCTTCGAAACGTCCTGGACGGCGGTGCAGGTGCGCCTGCTCCAGATCGGCCTGATGGCCGCAAGTCCACCAACCCTCGACCCAACACCATGAGTGAAAGGAGTCTTCTATGACTGACACCACCCACAACCAGGCGCCCCATCCAATCTCGGCTGGGACGTCGCGGTTACAGGCCCTTCGTCTCTCCCTGAGCGAGCGACCGGTCATTACTGCCGACGAAGCCTTCCTGCTCCTTCACATCGATCGGAGTACGGGCTACAAGGCGATCAAGGAAGGCACCTTCCCGGTGCCGGTTCTCCGAGTCGGGCGGCTCATCCGCATTCCGTCTCTGGCTCTGATCCGGTTGCTTGAGCCGCCGGGCACAGACGAAGAAGACGAGGTGTAGCGATGCAAGGAAGCTTCATCAAGAAACGCGGCTCAACCTGGACCGCCTACTATTACATGCCAGACAGCACGGGGAAGAGGCGCCAGCGCTCCAAGGGCGGCTTTGGGACCAAGGAGGAGGCTCAGCGGTACCTGAGCAGCACGGTCACATCGGTGCAGACCGGGGACTACGTCGAACCAACGAAGCTGACGCTAGGTGAGTACCTCAATGACCAGTGGCTCCCCATCGTCCAACACTCGATTCGGCCGAGTACCTGGCACCGGTACCAGTGCGAGATCACGCTTCACGTCATGCCGACGCTCGGGGGTATCAAGCTTCAGCAGCTATCTCATGGCCATCTCGATCGGCTCTATGTCGAACTGCTCAGTAACGGCCGTGTCGGCAAGCCCGGAGGGTTATCGCCCAAGACGGTGAGATCGATTCACAACCTGCTCCATAAGGCGCTCAAGGATGCACAGCGCAAGCAACTCGTTCACCGGAACGTCGCCGACGCCGCAGATCCACCCCGGATCAATCGTTCTAGGACCGAAGGCTTACGCACGTGGAATGGCAATCAGGTCCGCATCTTCCTGAAGGGCCTCAGTGGCCACCGACTGGAAGCTGCCTACACCTTGGCTGCGACCACGGGCATGCGTCGCGGCGAGGTACTCGGCGTTCGCTGGTCGGACATCGACTCGGTCACCAAGCATCTCGCGGTTCGCCAGACGGTCATCAGCGTGAACTACGAGCTGATGTTTGGCACACCGAAGACTGCCAAGGGCCGTCGGCTACTTGCCTTGGACGACACCACGGTCGCAGTGCTCGAGGCTCACAGGATTCGCCAACTCGGGGAACGTGCCGCGATTGGCGCAGCGTACATCGATCACGATCTGGTCTTTCCAAAACTCGACGGCTCACCGACGCACCCTGACTACTTCAGTCAGTGTTTCGATCGAACCGTCGCCAAGTTGGGACTACCCCGGATCCGCTTGCATGACCTGCGGCACACGTACGCAACGTTGGGGCTGGCAGCGGGAGTACCGTCGATTGTCATCTCGCAGCGTCTTGGGCATGCAAACGTTGCCTTCACCCTCGACATCTACACCCACCCTGTCCCCTCGCTGCATGAGGCAGCAGCGGAACAGGTTGCAGCCCTCATCTTCGGAACTGAAGATGAGGAAGGGCTCCTTCCCGATCAAACGGGCTGAAGTTCAGCCAGCGGGATCGGATGACGGAAACGTCTCAGGCTCCTCAGTCGCCCAGACTTTGGTTCCATCCCCGGATACGCCGGTACTGACGTGAATCTTGAGCCGACGACCAGCTTCCCGAGCGGCACTACGCCACTCGGGAACATTTTCGACCTCATCGATCCCCAATACGACCGTTCTGTACGTCTTCAGCAAGTACATCAGACGCTCAACGAGCTTCTCCCGCCGACGCTTCGCCAACTCGTCCACACTCATGGCCAAATTCCGCACTGATGACAAATTGATGACAAATCCATACTTTTCTCCATGGCAGAGGGGGCCGGGCCGAGCGGCCTGACCCCCTCTGACTTGGGATTATTACTTGGTGGCGGGGGCAGGATTTGAACCTGCGACCTTCGGGTTATGAGCCCGACGAGCTACCAGACTGCTCCACCCCGCGTCGCGACTTGAGAATCTAGCAGCCTGCCGACCTGCTCCGTTCGCCGCCCTCCGCCAACCGCCAAACAGTTAGACGGGCGACCGCGGCCCACGCCCAGGTCAACCCGCCCCGGAGGCGGCGGTACCCGCCGCCGGGGAGGTGGTCGTCGTGGTCGTCGTGGTGGCGACCGTGCCCCCGGTCAGCACCTGCACATCCTGGAGGAGGGCCTCGAGCGTGTTGATGTCGGACTGGTACGCACCCAGGTTGCCTGCCTTCAGGTCGGTCTGGGACTGCTGGTAGGCGGTCTGGGCCTGGTCCAAGAGGGCCCGCACCTGGGGAGACAGGGTCCCGGGGCCGCTCTCCGTCCCCGGCGTCGTCGAAACCGGGGCCTGGAAGACCTGGGTCAGAGCACCGGCCAACGTCGGCTTGATCGCGGCCTGCTTCCCGTAGACGGCGATCACACGTTGCAGTTCGGGGAAGGCGTTCCGCGACGACTCCACGTACAGGGGTTGGATGTAGAGCAGCGAGTCGGCCACCGGGATCATGAGCACGTTGCCGAGCAACGCCGAGGAGCCGTTGGAATTCAACAACGTGATCTGTTGGGACACATCCGGGTTGGCGTCGATCTGGGCGGCCACGATGGACGGTCCGTTGACCGGTCTGTCCCGTGGCGTCACGAACATCTGCAGCTCTCCGTAGTGGCCGGGGTCGGAACCCGCGATCATGAATCCGGACAGCGTCTGGATCTGGCTCTGTTGCGACACCGGGACGAACGCGTCGAGCAACGTGAACGACTGCTGGGCCTGCCCGGGGGCGCGCATCTCCTGATAGATCGGCGCCATTCGGACCAGTTGGCCGGTAGACACCTGTTGGCCCTGGGCATTGGTGGTGAACGTGGTGGCGAGGGCCTGTGAGGGAGATCCCGATCCCGGCGACGGTGACAGCGCCCAGGCGTCGGCGGCACTGTAGAAGCTCTGGGCTCGGGTGATGTGGTACTTCCCGTAGGTCGTGGCCTGGACGGCGAAGATGTCCTCGGGATAGCGCAAGTGGGCCTTGAGCTCGGCGCTCATCTTCGATGCCGGGGTGAACATCCCCGGGAAGGCCTTCTCGTAGGTGCGGATGATCGGATCGCTCGGATCCATGACGTAGAAGGTCATGTGACCCGTGTAGGCGTCGATGACCACTTTGACCGAGTTGCGGACGTAGTTGAAGTTCCCCGCGAGGCCACTTCCCTGGGCCACGGCGCCGGTGTCGGCGTTCTGCGAGTACGGATAGTTGTCGGAGGTCGTGTATGCGTCCTGCACCCATTCGATGTGCCCCCCGATCAGTGCCGGGTAGGGGTCGGCGTCAAGGTTCAGGAACGGTGCGGCCTTGGACACCCGTGCCTGCACGCCGCGGTCGAACATCAAACGAGACTGGCTGGTGATCTGATTGGAGATGATCAGGTTCAGATCACTGAAGCGGAGCGCGAACATTGCCTGGTCGAAGAAGGACGAGAGCTGTACCCCGCCGGCGCCCGAGTAGTGGGTTTCGACGTTGGTCCCATTTGTCAGCTGAAAGTCGATTTCGGGCTGTTTGGTGTTGGCCACCACATATCCCGTGTTGTTGAGGCCGAAGTAGACCGAGGGTTGGCTGACCGTGGGGAGCCCGCTGTTGGAGACCGGGGGCACGTCGCCGACAGCGAACACCGGATCGCCATTGCTGGTGGTGGCATTGGCGGGCGACACCACCATCCCGTAGCCGTGGGTGTACTGCAGAGTGGTGTTCACCCACGAGGAAGACGGGAGATCCTGGTCGTTGATCTCACGGACCCCGACGACGGCCGGGCTCTCCGACCCGTTTACCGTGTATCGGTCCACGGCCAGGCTGTTGAACTGGTAGTAGGAGCGGATGTCCTGCAGCTTGTCGAAGGTTGGCTGGGTCTGGTTGGGGTCCCACAGCCGGACATTGGCCAACGTGTCGCTGTTGGCCGACAGCTGGGAGGCGGTCAGCGTCGACGACGCAGGGTAGGGGATGCTCTGAACGCCGGCGATCCCCATGGCCGACCGGGTGGCGTCGATGTTGCGTTGGATGTACGGGCGCTCCAACGTGTTCTGCGCAGGGTTCACCTTGAGGGCCTGCACGGCCGCCGGGTAGATGGTGCCTGCGCTCAACGCCACCAGGAACCACAGGCCGACACCCAGGATCGGAAGCGCCCAGCCCTGGCGGCGGATGTTGTAGATGAGGAGGATGGCCGCTGCCAACGACACCAGGATGAGGAGCTGGAGGGCCGGCAGGCGGGCGTGCACGTCGGTGTAGCCGGCGCCCTGGACGTAGCCGTTGGACGAGAGGTCGAGATTGAAGCGGGCCAGGTAGTAGCCGACCGCCTTGACCAGGGCCAGCAGGCCGAGGATGACCGAGATGTGGGCCTTGACCGCCGGGCGGACCCTCGGCCGGGAGCCCTGCATCCGAATGCCGCCGTTGAGGTAGTGGCTGAGGACGGTGACCACCAGCACGACGAACAGGGCCACCAGTGCCCAGTGGATCAGGAACTGCTGGAACGGAAGGGTCATCACGTAGTAGGCGACGTTGCGATGGAACTGCGGGTCGGTGGCGGGGAAGGGGGTGCTGTTGCGAAACAGGATCCAGTTCCGCCACTGCCCGACCGCCTGGGACCCGACGATGAGCGACAGCACGACGACTACGCCCGCCCGCAGCCAACGGGCATACGGGCCGATCACCTCGCGGTACCGCTTCACGAACTCGTCCTCGGCGTCGAGCGAGGGGCCCTTGGGGGCCAGGCGTTCGGCCACGATCAGGCTGGCCAGCAGCAACACCGCGAAGACCACGCCGAAGACCACCAGCAAGCCGGCCTTGATCTCGAAGAGCTTGACCCACACCGAGTGCAAGGACACCGACGAGAACCAGAGCGCGTCCGTGTAGAAGATGGCGAACGTTCGTAGCGAAGCGATGACGACCACCAAGACGACCAGGCCCACGATGATCCAACGGCGCAGCCCGCGCCGGGCAGGGCGCGAGGCCGGGGGCATGTCGCTCGGGATTCGCACGCCTGCAGCCTAGGTGGCCGAGCGCACGACGACGCACCGACACCCGGGGTGGGCAGGGGGATGAGCGTGCCCGGTAGGGAAAGCCTCACCCGGTCGTTGCGACCCGTTCAGCCCGTTGTCCTCGCAGTCGGGACAGGGTTCGTCACCCGAGCTGGGGACGGCCACCCACTTGAGCTGGGCAGACGACTCGCCTTCGATTGCCGACATCGAGCCCAGCGAGAACGCGGCCACCACATGGTCGCCGGCCAGTCGCCCGATGCGCTCGCCCTTCCATTCCCTGAATGCCGAGCCGACGTACTCGGCCACCACCGACTCCTCTGCACCGGCGAGCTCCTCACCACCGGACAGGCGGCGCCGCAGCGGGCCCACCAGCGCGGTGGCCAGTTCGTGGGCGATTCCCAACAGGGCATCGGCGTCAGGGCCATGGGCCGAACCCGGTCCGGCAAAGGAGACCCCGGCCTCGGACGCCTCCTCCAACGCGGGTACCGCGGCCGTGGCGTACGCGGCGACGTGTTCGGTCTCCTCGGGGAGGAGGCCGATCGACCAGTGGGATCCGTTGGAACGCAGACGGTCGAGGAGATCGTTCTGATCGTCCTGGAGGGTTCGCTTCAGACGTCGGGCCAGAGCGTTGACGATCGGGTCGACCAGCTCGTCGCGACGCGCCACGACCGGGCTCTGTTCCTCAGGTGGCTCGTCGCCCGATTCGTCGCCCGATTCGTCGTCGGTCTCCTCGGGCCCGACCTCCGACCCCGCCGCATCAGCCGTGTCCGGCCCTGGATCCTGATCGCGGCCGCCGGCCTCGGGCTCGTCCCGTGCCGCCCGGATTTTGGCGAACAGAGCATCGACGGACTCTGCGGGCGGCGCCTCTGCGGGCGGCGCCTCGGTCGCGCCGGTGGTGCTCTCACCCGGAGCCTCCCCCCGTTCGTCCGCATCCGCGGTAGCTGTTCCCCCGGGCGGGACGTCGCCAGCAGGGCCGTCGGGCTGTGCCGGGCGGGCTGCAGCCTCGGCCTCGTCGGTCAGCAGCATCGCGGCCAACTCCTCGGGCGTGCCGTCGTCTGGACGGCTCACCACCTCGCGCCCGGCGGCCTCGGCTGCGAGCCGGGCGTCGTCCTCTGCGGTGAAGAGATCATCGGCGATGACATCGACCGAGCGGCGAACGTCGTTGATCGTCTCGGCCAGCCGCTCGCGCCCTGCGCGCAGCTGCTCGATCTGCGCGTGGAGGACCTTCCGGCGCCGGGACAGGTCGGCCAGAACCCGCGCCCTCAGCTGCTGCGCCTCGTCGACCATGGCCCGACACTCCTGTCGGGCCTGAGTGAGCAGCTCCTCGGCCGCGCGGTGCGCTGACTCCTGTGCCGCCGACACCTGCTGGTGGGTCCGCTCGCGGAGCTCGTTGACCTCCGCCTCGACCTGGGCTCTCTGCTCCGCGGCCTGGGCTTCAACACGGGCGCTGCTCTGTTCGGCATCCTCGTTTGCTTCGGTGATGAGCCGGTTCGCCTCCGCCTCGGCCCTGGCCAACATCTCAGCGGCGACCTCGTGCGCGCTGTGGATCACCCGGCCGGTCTCGTGACCCAGCGCCGCTGACAGCGTGGGCTCGTCGAGGACCGGATTGGCCGCCCGGTGCTCGGCGTCGGCCAACTCCTCGAGCAGCTGGCGTTCACGATCGGCAATTCCCCTGAGTCCGATGGCGATCGATTCGAGGTAGTCGCGGACCTCGGTGGGATCGAAGCCCCGCCGCACCGAGGCGAACGTGTGACGGGCAACATCATCGGGTGCCAGGTGGGGTGAGGAAGTAATGGTCATCCGGCGTTCCTCGGGCATGGGCGAGAGCCTACGACTGTCGGTACCCGAATCCGGTCATCCCGCAACGGGCGGCAGGTGACCGGTCAGAGCCGCCGGCACGGTGCCCCCGTGGGCGGCCAGCACCGCCAAGGCCTGATCGAGCGTCGAGACCGCATAGATCTTCAGGCCGGATCGATCCTTGGACATCGCGTCCTTGTACTCCCCAGGCGGAACGAGGAAGATCGAAGCGTCGGCGTTCTCCACCGCGACGGTCTTCTGAGGTACTCCACCCACGTCGCCCACCTTGCCGGAGCTGTCGATGGTGCCGGTGGCGGCCACCGTGCGACCGCCGGTGAGTGACCCCTCGGACAGCGCGTCGATCACGCCGAGGGTCATCGCCAGCCCGGCCGACGGGCCTCCGATGTTGGTGACGTTGATGGTGACCGGAAAGGGGTAGGTGTAGTCGACCTGGTCCTGGGGAACGATGCCCATGTCCACCGTCACCGTGTAGCCGCCACCGAGGTCCACCACCGCGGTCTTGAGCGTCACCGGCACCGAGGTCGGGGTACCCGTGCCCCCCCGGTGCACGCTGAGGCTGACGGTCTCTCCCGAGTGGTGCTTCCTCAAGGTCGTCATCAGGCTCACCGCAGTTGGGGTCACCACCCCGTCGACGGAAGAGATCACATCACCCACGTTCAGGGCGCGGTAGGCCGGCGTGCCGATGAAGGTTCCGGACACCACCGCGCCCACGGGGGTGGCTGTCACCGTGTAGCCGAGCTGCCGCAGTGCTGCGGTCTTCGCGTAGGACTCGGCCTGGGACATCTCGAGCTGCCCTTGCGCGTCCAGTTCGGAGGGTGGCATCCCACCGGTGACGTTGTCCAGCGGTTCGAGTGTGGTGTTGCTCTGCAGCTTGTAGAACAGATAGGAAAGCGCCGAGACCCGCCCGATCTCGACATCGGTCAACAACACCGGATGGCTGATCGGATGGCTCTTGGCGGGCGGCACGGTGATGAACTGCTGCACGGACTGCGCAGTACCAGGCTGAACGGCGTAGTAGTCGAGGTTGATCCGCGAGGCCACGGCCAGTCCGATCACAACGATGACGAGAAGTACCCACGGCCACAGCCTCCTGTTCCGGGCCGTCGTGCCGGTCAGCTCCTGTTCGGTCGCCTCGTAGTGGAGTTCGGGAACCTGAGCCGGAGCTCCTCCAGGTACGGGGGACGGAGGCGCCATGGCGCCGCCGGAAGGTTCCGTGGCCGAGGGGCCAGGGCCGGCCGGCGGCATGTCGCTGTCGTCGGTCATAGTGGTGAGGTGAAGCCTGCCACGGAACCTCCAGTTCGGAGCGTCACCGAGCGCCGACGGACCGTGGCGCTCTCCGGCCACCTCGGAGACGAGCCCACCGCGCGCGCTGGGATGGCCGACGGTTCTGCGTCGGTCCGGGCCACCGCCCTCGGTGCCCTCGACCGGCTCGGGGTCCTGACCGACGGCGACCTCCGCCGAGGTCTGGAGGACGAGGTTCCCCTGGTGCGGCGTCGAGCCTGCGAATTGGCGGCGCGGTTCCCTAACGTGGACCTCGCCGCCGCCTTGGACGACACCGACTCCTCGGTGGTGGAGATGGCCGCCTGGGCATCGGGCGAACGGGAGGATCGGTCGTTGGTACCCGCACTCACCGAGTTGGCCTCCACCGCGTCGGGACACTCCGACCCCCTCTGTCGGGAGGCCGCGGTGGCCGCCCTCGGGGCGATCGGCGATCCCGCCGGCCTGCCGGCCGTACTCGAAGCGTTCGGGGACAAGCCATCCATCCGGCGCCGGGCGGCGGTCGCCCTGGCCGCGTTCGAGGGGCCCACGGTCGAGGCCGCACTCCGCCACTGCCTCGACGATCGCGACTGGCAGGTCCGCCAGGTGGCCGAGGACCTCTTGGCCGTCGAGTGAGCACCTCTGCCCTTTGTCGACCGGGGACCCGGGGCGCTCAGGACTCCGCCGCGGCGAAGATCGGCCGGAGGCTGTCGAAGGAGTCGAGGCACATTCCGGCGCCGAGCACCACACACTCGAGCGGGGTGGCCACCAGGTGGACCGGCACTTCGGTCTCGTCGGCCAACCGGTTGGCCAGGCCCCGGAGCAAGGCTCCCCCACCCACCAGGTGGATGCCCTCGTAGATGATGTCCTGGGCCAGCTCGGGCGGCGACTCGGAGAGGCAGCCGATCACGGTGTCGACGATCAAGTCGACCTGCTCGGCCAGCGCGTACCTCACTTCTTCGGGCGACAGGACCACCGTCTTGGGGAGACCGGTGGTCACCTCGCGACCCCTGACCTCCGCCTTCACTTCGTCGGTGTACGGGAGCGCGGAGCCGATGGCCAGCTTCAGCTCCTCGCCGGTGCGTTCGCCGATGGCGATCCCGTGCTCGTGGCGCACGTACTGCTGGATGGCCGCATCCATGTCGAATCCGCCGCAACGAATTGCCCTCGAGGCGACTACTCCGCCGAGCGAGATGACCGCTGTCTCCGTGGTGCCACCACCCACGTCGACCACCATGTTGCCCACCGGCTCGTGGATGTCGAGGCCGGCCCCGATGGCTGCCGCCATGGGCTGCTCGATCAGGTGGGCCGCCGACGCGCCGGCACGGCGGGCTGCCTCTTTGACTGCGCGGCGCTCCACCGAGGTGATCGCCGATGGTACGCAGATCAGCACCCTGGGTCGATTGAACTTGGTGACACCGGCTCGTCGCAGGAGGAGCCGGATCATTCGCTCGGTGATGTCGAAGTCGGTGATCGCACCCTCACGCAGTGGCCTGACCGCCACGATGTAGCCAGGGGTCCGCCCGATCATCTGCCACGCTTCGTTGCCCACTGCCAGAACCTCGCGGGTCCTGGTGTTGAGGGCGATGACCGTCGGCTGGTTCAACACGATCCCCCGCCCCTTGGCAAAGACGAGGGTGTTGGCCGTGCCGAGGTCGATCGCGAGGTCCCGGGCCACCCCGTCATCGTAGGGCCACGGTGTCCCGAGCCGGAGTGGAGCCAACGGTCGCCGTCCCTGCCGGCCACCGCATCGGACGAGGCGACGCCCAAAAGGATGCCGCCATCAGTAACCTCGGGCCCGTGGACGACGAGGATCAGAAGGTGTCGGGGGGCGATCCTGACGACGACTGGTTCGACGAGGGCAACCGGTTCCGCGGGTGGATCCCGCCGGATGACCGGCTGTGGCGTCATCCGTCCGAGTCGGCGTCGTCGGTGCCCGGCTACGCGTTGTCGTCTCTCGACGGAGCCCCGCCGGCCCTCAGCCATACGCGAACGGGGCCCTGGGTCGTCGGTGGGGCCACCGTATGCTTCGTCCTCGTCCTGGTGACCGCCGGTCTGGTGATGGCCAGCACGGGCAGGGCCGACCAGAGCACACCGTCGACGATCCCGGGTGTGGGGTCGTTGACCGGCGCACCGACCACCGAGGCCGGCATGGCTCCAGTGGCCAGCTCTGCCGAGCAGGCCATACTGACCTCCATCCGCCCTTCGACCGTGGCCCTCGTCGTCGTAAGGCGGACCGGAACGTCCGTCACCACCGGGCTTGTGGCTGAGTCGGGAGGCGTCATCGTCACCGCCTCCAAGGCCCTCGTCGGTGCCAGGTCGATCACTGCCGTCGAGCCCAATGGGACCCGCCAACCCGCTGCCGTGGTCGGCGTCGACCGGAACTCGGGCGTAGGTGTGCTTCGTATCGCCGATGACCTGCCGGCGGCCATCTTCAACGACGGTGACCTCTCCGTCGGGACGGTGGTCATGGCAGTGGCCATGGAGCCCGGGCCGCGGGCACTCACGGCGTTGGCCCGCGCCTACGTCGGAACCGTGCATTCTGTGGGCATACCCCTCAGTGTCGGGGCTGTCACCTCCTCCTTCGCCGCAACGGTCGTCTCCACGCCCTTGGCCACCCTCGACATCGGGTGCCCGCTCCTCGCCAAGAACGGCGACGTTTCGGGCATTCTCGAAGAAGTGATGCCGTCAGGGGCGTCGACCCTGTCGGTCTTCCTGCCGGCTGAAGTCGTACTGGGCGTCGCCCGCCAACTGGTCTCCTCGGGAACCGTGGATCATGGTTGGTTGGGCGTCGCCGGCAGCGACAGCACCACCTCCCCGGTGGTGGCCACCGTCACCCCTGCACTCGGTTCACCGGGTGCTTCGTCAACCACCTCGTCCCTCCCCGCCACCCGGCCATCGGCCGCCGAGGGTGCCCACATCAGCGCGATCCGAAGTGGCAGTCCCGCGGCGGCCGGCGGGTTGGAGCCCGGAGATGTCGTCGTCGGGATCGACGGGTACCAGGTGCACTCGATCGCCGAACTCCGCACCAGGCTCTATCCCGACCCACCCGGAACTGCGCTGGACGTGACCTACCAACGGGCAGGAACCACGCTCACCAGCTCCGTCGTGCTGGGTTCCGTGGGGACCGATGCACCGGGGGATGAGTCATCGTCGTAGCATGAGGGCATGGCACCGCCCGAACCCGAGGACGCGGGAAACCCATTCCAATCCTTGCTCGGTGACCTGATGAACATGCTCGGGACCAACGCTCCCGACCAATGGGAGATGACGCGGTCGTTCGCGCTCAACGTGGCGACCGGAGGGGCGACCGAGCCCAACGTGGAGCCCATCCAGAGGATTCAGGTCGAGCAGCTCTCGCGGGTGGCCGAGCTCAATGTGATCGAGGTCACCGGCATGCCGGTCACGCCGGATGGACGCCGATTGACCTGTGTGCCCGTAGGAAGAGGTGACTGGACGATCCGCGCACTCGAGTCGTGGCGCCCCGTGCTCGCGGCCATGGCCGCACCCAACCCGTCTACCGCCTCCGCCCCTCCGACCGAGCCGGCTCAGCCGCCGGAGCCGCCGGAGCCGCTCGGTGATGATCCGACGGGTGGCTTGGCCGGTCTCATCGGTCAGTGGGCGACCGCCATCGGGCCGATGTTCTTCGGGCTGCAGGTCGGTTCAGTGGTGGGGCACCTGTCCCAGCGGACACTCGGCCAGTACCCGTTGGCGCTTCCCTGGGCACCTTCGGACGAGCTCCTTCTGGTCACCTCCAACATCAGCTCCTTTGCCGAGGACTGGAGCCTGCCCGAGGAGGAGGCCCTCATCTGGGTATGCGCACGCGAGCTGGCCACCAACACCGTGTTGACCAGGCCGCCGATCAGGGCGCGGATGGAAGAGCTGCTGATGGCGCTGGCCGTGTCGTCGGCCGCGGCCCAACAAGACCTTGCCGCGCGCCTCGGAGGGCTCGGCAACCCCGATGCCATCGATGCTCCGGGGGGGATGGATCTCGAGTCGCTCCAGGGAATGTTCGGCGATCCGGAGGCACTCCTCGGCGAACTGCTGACCCCCGAGTCGCGGCGATCTTCCGATCAACTGACAGCGCTGGCCGTGGTCATCGACGCCTACGCCGATCATGTGGCCGACCAGGTCGGTCGGAACCTCGTCGGCTCCCACACCCAGCTGGCCGAGGCGTGGTACCGCCGCCGCATCCAACGGGGCAAGGGGGAAGAAGCAGCAGGAGCGCTGTTCGGCCTCGACCTCGATCAGACCCAAGTCGACCGGGGCCGGTCCTTCATCGACGGAGTCCTCGAGCGTGCTGGGGACGAAGGGCTGTCGCGGCTTTGGTCGTCGGCCCGCAACCTCCCGACGCCACCGGAGGTGGATGCACCCGGCCTGTGGTTGGAACGCATCAGCCTTCCCGAGCTCGACGGTCCCATCAACGACTGACCTCCCCGAAGGCAGAGCCCGACCCTCGCGGCGGATCAGGCTTCGGCGGGCGGTACGACTTCAGCTGCCGGGGTGTCGGCGCCCGCGTTCTCCACGGGAGCGGCGACGACTTCCTCCTCGGGTACTCCCAAGTCCCATTCGAGGAGGATGTTCTCCCGCTCCGCATCGCGGATCACCCGCTCGCGATTGCGCCGGTACTGGGGGTCGTGAGGCGGCAACAAGACCAGCCGGGCCATGGTCCGGCGCCGGAACTCCTCGATCAGGGCATCGTCTCCGTAGTCGGAGCGGACCTCCCAGTGGGGTGCCACCGGCCCGAGGTAGACGACCCGGACGTGGCCGACCGGGGGTTGGGGCTCTTCGCCCTCCTCGGGGGGCGTCTGTTCGTCGGTGACCGGGGTCATGGCAGTTGTTCCTCCTGGGATTGCGGCACCGAGGATCCTACCCGCCGGTCGGGCGGGCCCCGAGCGTCACGTCCACCTTCATCTTGGTGCTGCCCCGGTAGATGCCGACGGTCACCCGGTCACCGGGCTTGAGGGGATGGATCGCAGCGGTGAGATCGCTCGGGCTCTGGATGGTTGCAGCGTTCAACGACACGATCACGTCGTCGACCTGCAAGGCGGCCTTGTCTGCCGGGCTCCCCGGCTGCACCGAGGTGACCAGTGCTCCCGACGAAGGGGTCAGATGATCCTGTTGCCGGAGCGCAGGGGTGACCGGTCCCACCGTCACACCCATATAGGCGGCGTTGGATGCCGGGCTCGGCTGGACGGTCGGGCTCCCCGCGCCACTGGTGCCCCCTTGGCGAAGTTGGGGGAGGAGGGGCTTGATGGTGTCGACGGTGATGGCGAACCCGATGTTCTGGGTCGGTGCGTTGCCGGTGCTGCTGGAGGCGACAGCGGTGTTCATCCCGACCACCTGAGCCTGCGCATCGACCAGTGGACCACCCGAATTGCCCGGATTGATGGCGGCGTCGGTCTGCAGCAGTCCCGTGAGTTTCTCCGTCTGGCCGCTGTCGTTCTGGGCGGTCAGTGAGCGGTTCACCGCGGAGACGATGCCCTCGGTCACCGACGGACCGCCGGCCAGTGCCAGCGCGTTGCCGATGGCCAACACGCTGTCGCCCACCCGGGTCTGTCCCGAATCACCCAACGTGACCGTGGGCAGGTTCGAAGCGTGGTCGATCTGCAACAGTGCCAGGTCGCTACCCGGGTCGGTGCCCAGCACATGGGCGGCCAGTGCCGTGGTCTGTCCGAAGAGGGTGACGGTGACCGCCGTCGATCCCACCACTACATGGTTGTTGGTCAGCACCTCACCACCGGACGTGATGATCATGCCGCTGCCGGCGGCCTGCACGAAGTCACCCCCCGACGAGCTCCCGCCAGAATTGGACTGGCTGTCGACGGAGACCACCGCCGGCTCCACCTTGGCCAGTACTTCCTGAACGTCCTGCGGTCGGACCAATGCACTCTTGTTGGGGAAGAACTGCTTGACGATCGTGCGTTGGCTTCCGGCACCCACCAGTGCGCCGACAAGCCCACCGATCAGTGCCGCCACCACTGCAGTGATGATGACCACCCAGAGCCAGGTGCGAGCCTGCAGGGTGTGCCGCACCACCCGCGGGGCCGGGGCCGCCCGGTACCCGTACGGCTGACCGGGGCTGGCGCCAGGGGGGCCGTATCCGCCGGCGTATCCCGGGTAGACGGGGACACCCGGGTACGACGGGTAGCCGGGGTAGGGAGGATATGCGGAGTGGACCGGGCCAGCCGGATAGCCGGCGGTCCCGGGTTCCCTGCCGGTGGGAGGAGGAGCATCCGCAGCCGGAGGCAGGGGGGCTGGCGGTGCCGGCGCGTCGGTCGTGGCCGGCGGGGAAGTCGAGCGGAACGTCGAGTCAGGCGGAGGCGGCGCAGAGGGTACGACCTGGGGAGCCGGAACGTTGTCCTGACCGGTTCCGTTGTCGGCGTCGGCAGGCCGATCCGGATCGTCCGCGCGCGGGCTTTCATAAGAAGGCCCAGGTGCCCCATAAGAAAATTGTGAGGATTCCATCAATACCGGCTCATTTCACACTACCCGACGCCCTGAAATGCGACACTAGCTGTGCAACGGATGGCGGCGGCATCAGGGTGGGCGCACCTCATACTCAGCACCTACCGCTGCATTCTCGAGATCGACGGAGGGAACATGGAAACGGACTGGATGAGCGTGGGAAGGTGCAAGGAGCTCTCTCCCACCATCTTCTTTCCGAGTGACGGCGTGGGCGTACAAGCTGCCCAGCGCATCTGCGCGGAGTGCCACGTGTCGGAGGCATGCCTCCAATATGCACTCGAAGAGCGCGTCGACCACGGCGTGTGGGGCGGGACGTCCGAGCGCGAACGCCGCCGGATGCTCCGCCGTCGTCGGGTCGGGCACACCGTCTCCGTCTGAGGCGTGACTCGCCGGTCCTGATGTGCCCGCCACCGAGGTTGTCGCCGAGTGCGTCATCAACATCAGCGAAGGGCGCAACAGGCAGACCATTGATGCGGTGCGTATCGCCGGCGGGCGCGCGGTGCTCGATGTCCATTCTGACTCGGAGCACCACCGCTCGGTACTGACGCTCGGCGGCGAGCTGGGCGCCGTGGAAGCGGCGGCCCGCCAAGTGGTCGCCGAGGCCGTCGCACGCATCGATCTGCGAACCCATGCCGGCATCCATCCGCGTCTGGGAGCTGCCGATGTGGTTCCGTTCGTGCCGCTTCCAGCCGGCGGACGAGCGACGGCAGCGACCACCTTGCCGGATGATGCGTGGTCCGACGTGCTCGACGCAAGAGATCGCTTTGCCGACTGGGCCGGGACCACGTTGCAGGTGCCCTGCTTCCTGTACGGCCCCGAGCGCTCGTTGCCCGAGGTACGCCGAACAGCCTTCCGAACGTTGGCACCAGACACCGGTCCGCCGGTGCCCCATCCCACCGCAGGCGCATCGGCCGTCGGCGCCAGGCCGGTGTTGGTGGCCTACAACCTCTGGATCGCCGGTCCATCCGGCAGCGCTCCCGACGAAGAGCGCACCCAGGCGTTGGCGGTGGCACGTTCGCTGGCGAACGAGTTGCGCGGACCGGCCGTACGCAGCCTGGGCCTGGCCGTGGAGGTCGGTGCACAGGTCAGCTTCAATCTGATCGACCCGGCCACCGTCTCCGTCCTCGACGTCTTCGACGCGGTGGCGTCCGGCGCGGAGACGAAAGGCTGCTCGGTGCAACGAGCCGAGTTGGTCGGACTCGCTCCGGCGGCGGTGCTGGCAGCCGTGCCCCGCCATCGCTGGGCGGAGCTCGATCTCAGCGAGGAGCGGACCATCGAGGGCCGGCTCGAAGGCATGCAGGCCGCCTCTCCCAGCTGAGGCCGGCCCCGCCGTGGGTCAGGAGGCGGTGGTGGCCCTGCGCTGCATGGCACGCTGGCGGCGCAGGCGGCGGCGCTCCCGCTCGGACAGCCCACCCCAGATTCCGAACTTCTCGCCATTGGCCAGGGCGTACTCGAGGCAGTCCTCACGGACCACGCAGCCACGGCACACTTCTTTCGCCTCGCGGGTGGAGGCCCCCCGCTCCGGAAAGAAGAGGTCGGGATCGACACCCATACAGTTGGCTTTGGTCTGCCAGGTCCGCTCTTGGGGTCCGTACATCAATGACACCATGTCCATTGACAGGCCTCCCTCCCACTCGGCCACGCGGTTCCGGACGAAACCGCATAGCACTGATGTAACTACAGATATGTCATCCTTCACTATCCGAGAGGGAAACGCAAGAAAAACCTGCTTGTGAACAGGGGCGCAATGTTTGCGGAGTCGCAGCTCGGCCGGCCGGCGGGTAGTGATTCCGAAGGCCAGCACCCGCCTCCCCACGACACGCGGCGGAGCCCGGGCTGCTCGTCGACGGCTCCCGCGAACGCTGCCAGTTGTCCCCGGCGCCGGGCGCCGCTACCCTGAGCACGTCACAAGCTGGCCCGTTGGGGAAGGGTCTGATGGTCCCGGCTTGCGGCGAAAGTCCACTCGACTTTTCGCGCGCAAGGAGCCAGCCATGCCCACCGCCGTTCACCGCACCCTCGTCGACCTTCCCAAAGCCCACCTTCACGTCCATCTGGAAGGGGCGATGCGGCCGGCGACCTTGCACGAGCTCTCTGTCGGCTACGCCGTGCCGATACCGGAGATCGGCCCGCGATTCGCCACCTTCGCTGATTTCCAAGAGCTGTACGCCGCTGCGTGTGGCGTGCTCCGGTCTGGTCACGACTTGGCCCGGCTCGTCGGCGAGGTGCTCGAGGACGCCGCCCGGGATGGCGCCGTGTGGATCGAGATCTCCGTGCACCCGACCGGCAACCGAGGCCACGGCTCTCGTGCCGCCGAGATGTCGTCGCTGATCGCCGCCGCAGCCGAGGCCGGCAGGGTCACCGGCGTCGGGGTGGGCTGGGTGGTCACCGCCAATCGGACCCACCCCCCTGGGGAAGCAGCCGACCTTGCCCACGTGGCTGCGGACTTCGCCGGCAAGGGTGTGGTGGCATTCGGGTTGGCCAACGACGAGTTGGCCGCGCCTCCCGAGGTCTTCGAGCGGGCGTTCGCGATCGCCAGGGAGGCAGGGCTCCTGAGCACACCCCACGCAGGGGAACATGGCGGCGCCGCGTCGGTAGTGGGCGCCATCGACGTGCTGGGCGCGGATCGGGTCCAGCACGGGGTCCAAGCTGTCGTCGACGTCGATCTCGTCGCCCGGCTGGCCCGCGACCAGATCTGCTTGGACGTCTGCCCGACGTCGAACCTGGTGTTGTCGGTCGTCCCCACGATCGAAGAACACCCCCTACCCCACCTGCTCGCAGCAGGAGTTCCCTGCAGCATCAATGCCGACGATCCCCTGCTGTTCGGAGTGGGACTGCTCGACGAGTACGAGCTCTGCCGCCATCGGCTTGGTTTCGACGACGCGACGTTGGCCGACTGTGCACGCTCGTCGCTCGAGCACAGCGGCGCTCCGCCAGACCTGAAGACCCGAGCGATGAGGGCGATCGCATCGTGGTGCGACGGGGTCTGAGCCGACGCCCGACGACCGGTGGTCGGGGCATCCCGACTGTCGCGATCAGCTCCGAACCGACCCCGCCCGGCCGAGAGAGCCTTCGGCGTCGGACTGGAAGAGGAACGCTTCGATTGCCTCGGGCTCCACCGGCCGCGAGAAGATGAACCCCTGCCCCCTGTCGCAGAGCTCGTTTCGCAGACCGTCCAGCTGCGAGCTCTCTGCGATTCCTTCCGCCAGGGTCTCGAGCCCAAGCGTTCGGCCCAGCTCGACCAACGTGTGGATGAGGGCGTTCGACTCCGGCGCCCCATCCATCGTCGCGACGAACGAGCGGTCGATCTTGAGCACATCGACCGGAAATTGGCGCAGGTAGGCCAGGGACGAGTAGCCGGTGCCGAAGTCATCGATGGCGATCAGCACTCCGATCTCCTTGAGCCTGTTGAGGCGCGTCACCGTAGCGTTGGCATCCCGCATGAGCGACGACTCGGTGACTTCGATGATCAGTGAACTCGGTGCGAGATGGCTCTCGGTGAGCGCCCGTCGAACGTCATCAACAAGCGCGTCCGACTCGAGCTGCCGCATCGAGACGTTCACCGACATCGTCATCCGGAAGCCTTGGTCATACCACGAGGCAGCCTGAGCACAGGCTTGATCCAACACCCACCGACCGACATCGACGATCATCCCGCTGTCCTCGAGGACCGGAATGAACAGGTCCGGAGGCAACACGCCCCGAGTCGGGTGTCGCCAACGGATCAGGGCCTCGACCCCCCGGATCCGAACGCTTTCGAGGTCGAAGATAGGTTGGTAGAGAAGGAAGAACTGATCGTTGGCCAAGGCTGAGTCAAGTTCTGATTTCAGCTCGATGCGATCATGGGCTGCGGACTGCATCGCAGGCTCGAACAGCACAGAGCAGCCTCGACCGGCCGCCTTTGCCCGATAGAGTGCAATGTCTGCATCACGGAGGAGTTCCTGGGCCGACGGCCTGTCTCCAGATGCGATGCCGATGCTCGCGGTGACCGTGATCGGCAGTCCTTCGTATCCCTCGATGCAGAAGGGATTGCGCAGTACCTCTCGGATCCGTTCGGCCACCAATGTCGACCCCGAGGCCAGGGAAACGCCTTCTGCGAGAATCACGAACTCGTCGCCTCCCAGACGCCCGACGGTGTCGCTCGCACGCAACATCGCGACGAGTCGACCGGCAACTGCTTGGAGGAGCTTGTCGCCGGCTTCGTGGCCCAACGAGTCATTCGCGTCCTTGAAGTTGTCGAGATCGATGAAGTAGGCAGCAACCGGATCACAGGTTCGCCGCGATCGGACCAGCATCTGCTCGGCCCGGTCCAGTATGAGTTGCCGGTTTGCCAGGCCGGTGAGTGGATCGTGAAGGGCTCGGTGGGCCAAGAGCGCTTCGAACTCCTTGCGTTCGGTGATGTCACGGATGTTGGCGACGTAGCCCGCGATCGATGGTCGGTCGAGCTGGTTGGTGACAACGGCCTCCACATCGCGCCATCCGCCTTCGCTCCGCTTCATGCGATACTGGATGAGAACGGTCCCAGGTGTGGCGTGGAACTCGGACCCGAGTTGAAGCCTTACGCGGTCTTGGTCGTCAGGGTGGATGAAGTCGGTGGATCGGCGGCCGACCAGATCGCCCGGGTCCAGTCCCAACAGTTGGGTGACCGCGGGGCTGACGAAAGTGCAGAATCCCTCGTCGTCGACGACGAGGGTGGTGTCGGAGGAGTTCTGGATCAGGGAGCGGAAGCGGTCCTCGCTCAACCGCATCGAGGACTCCGCGTCCTCCTTCTGCTCCATGGTCGCACCTGCCATGCGGATGATGAAGAACAAGACGAATGCTCCCATCAGCGCCATCGCATTGGCTTGTGACGCAGACAGGATCGACGGTGCCAGCCCTTGCCAAATCGCCACCTGGCCGACAGCAATGCCCATCAGGCTCCAGAACGCCGTGATCCGCCACGCCCGCGATCCGGCGTGTGCGATGTTCTCGAGGGCAAGGAACGCAAACGCCCCAGACAGCACCGGTCCCCATCCGCTGAGGTAGATGACCGTCGTCACACCGGCAGCCTGCACGGCAACACGTGCATTCAGGCGCAGCAGGGAAGGTCTACGATCATAGAGGTTGTCCATCACGAGACTGGTGACCGGAACCGCGGCGAAGACAGCCAGCCACAGCCACAGCGGCTCGCGCACGACAACCCCGAATCGCATCAGGGCCACGATGGCCACCAGCGCGACGGGTCCGATCAGGTACGCCAAGAGGGTTGGATTCAGCCTGGAGCGTGGGGCTTCCGCCTTGGTGCCGGATTCCGGCATCGCCATCATCCCCGGCTTCATCGGCTCTGAAATTGGGATCGTGACGCGACGGAATTCGACATTCCGGTCTCCTGGCGCTCGCGCAGCTTGTAGGACTGTTGTCGTCCCGTTGTTCTCCAAACTTGAAGGTCGTTGGCCGGCGAAGTCGATTCTCGCCTTGGCGGGGCTAGCTCTCGACCTTCCAACCCGACCTCGAGTTTGACCGCTTCAGATGCTCGGAGGAAGGTCGCCCTGGGGCGATCCGACTCGATCCCCCAGCGGTGTGGCGCCGTCAGCCGGCGCGGCGGCCGCGGGTCCGGTGGGTCGTCTTGTGCTTCAAGAAATCGACCAGCACGTAGTCGCCGAGCTCGCCCGGTGAGGTGGCGAACGTCCGGCCACGATTGATCCGGGCCAGCTGCTCCACGAAGCCTCGGAGGCTGCGGTCGGGATCGAGCAGAAAGGTGTTGATGGTGATGCCGGCCTTGGTGCACCGCATGACCTCGGCCAGGGTGACCTCGAGCGTTTCGGGGACCGGCGGGTAGTTGAAGAACACGTCGTAGCCGACCCCCCCGTCGGAGGGAACGATGTGGGCGGTCGGCTCGCCGTCGGTGACCAGAATGATCTGCTTGGTGCCGGGCTGGTGGGCCAGCATCTTGCGGGCCAGGATCAGTCCGTGCTGCAGGTTGGTCCCGTAGACATAGTCCCAGCTCACGGTGGGCAGGTCCTCGGGCTCGATCACCCGGGCCACCTCGGAGAACCCGACGAGGCCCAGGTAGTCCCGGGGGAATTGCGACGCGATCAGCATGTGGAGCGCCATCGCCATTTTTTTGGCGGGGACGAAGTTGTCCCGCATCGGCATGGACAGGGACAGGTCGAGGAGCAGCACGGTGGCTGACCGCGCCAGCGCCTCGGTCTCGATCACTTCGAAGTCGTCCGGGTGGAGTCGCACCGGGACTCCACTGCCGGCCCTGCGGACCGCGTTGTGCACCGTGCGGGACAGATCGAGATTGAACGGATCACCGAACTCGTATGGCTTGGTGGTCTCCTCCCGGTCATGCCCGGTTCCCACCCAGGTGGTGGCATGGCTTCCCACCCTGTCCTTGGTCAGCTGCGAGAAGAGATCCGAGAGCGCCTGTTGGCCGATGCGTCGGATGCCTTTCGGGGTGAGCTCGAAGCGCCCCTCTCGCTGGTCGATGAGGCCGGCATCGCTCAACTGCTTAGCCAGCTTGGCAAGCCGATCAAGAGACCGAGCGGCATCCTCGCCCAGGTTGCGGGCCACCTTGTCGAGGTCGACCTCCGCCAGCGCCGCCGGCGAATTCGCGGCACGGAGATACGCCTCGAGGTCGTCGAGGTCGCGGAGGCGTCCCGCCGCATCGGCTCCCTCGCCCATGCCCATCGGTTGGTCACCGCTGAAGCGGAAGCGCTGCTCCCATCCGGCTTGGGGGAACGCTTTTTGCAGGTTGCCGGCCAACCGGTCCACCTGCCACCGCAGGTCGAGATCCTCCAGAAGGGACTCGGCCAGGCCCTGGAGCTGTGCCCGCTGCTCGGGTAACATTGAATTCCACATCGCCTGGGCTGCCGCCATGCGGGCCGCCAACTGTTCGAGCAACTCGTCGAGGGTGGACGGATGGCCCGGGAACAGATCGCCGAACTGCTCCATGAACGACTCGAAGCTGGGGTCGATGGGCTCGCCGGCCTCACGCTGCTCGACCATTCGGTTCAACCCGTCGAAGGCCTCCCGCAGGCGCTCGAGCTGGGCCGGGTCGGGGTCGGACAGTGCGTCGGACATCTGTTCGAAGTAGGTCCGGGCGACCTCCTCCCGCAGGCGCTCGACCAACTCTTCGAAGTGTTGGCGGGCCTCCGAGGAGACGAACTCGTACTGCTGCAGCCCGCGCACGGTACCCGCCAGGTCGCTCGGCAACAGATCGAGCTGCATGCGCCGTTCGACGGCAACTTCGTCGGTGACCTCACGCCGGCGCTGGTCACCCGAGGCCTGGGCATCGGCCTGGAGCTGCTCGATGCCGGTGCGCTCCTCTGCCAGCACCTGCTGCAGCTCTGCAGCCACCTCGCGGTAGGCCCCACCGAGGTCACCGCGCTCCAGCTGCTCCTCCCGTTCGAGGCGCAGCTGGTCCAGCAGATCGCGGAGCCCCTGCACCTGCTCGCCGTCGGGCGTCTGCCAGCCCCGGTTGAGCATCCGCTGGAGCGCCTCGTGGAGGTCGCCGTTGGCCAGCAGGTCGTCGGTCAACTGCGAGAGGACCGCGTCGGTGTCGTCGACCGACGAGTCCTGGGTTCCGTCCCATCGGCGGTAGTCGAAACGCCAGGTCATCCTCGGCCCCGATAGGTTGCCCGGGCGCCTGCTGCCTCCTTGTTCAGGCGTTTGGTGAGGTGCAATCCCTCCAACAGGAACTCGACGGCGCTGGACACCACACCGGGGTCCTCGGATCCGCGGGTCAATGCGAGTACCGGGGCCGACAAGGCCGGCAATTGGACCAGGATGCCCTCGTAGGCCGAAGCCGGCAGGTCGTCACCGGCATGCACGACGGTATCGGCGGTGAACGCCCCGACCACCGCCTGGGGATCGGCAAAGACCACCCGCCGGCGAAACACAAGCAACACAGCCGCCGACACCAGGTGCGACAGGATGGTCTCCTCCCGCCCCTCTTCGAGTGACTCGATCTCCACCTTCCCCTGGGTCGAAGAGATCAGCGACTGGAGGTCCGATATCCGAGGCACCGCCTCGGACTCTCCGTTGCGGAGCGCGCGGCGGGTGGCGTTGGCCACCAATGTCTCGTAATTGGCGATAGTCAGACGCACCGACACGCCGGAGCGTTGATTGACGTGTGGGCTCTCGCGGGCCAACTGGCTCAGCTCGGCCACGACCTCGGCCATGAACTCGGGCATCACGACCCCCGGCCTTCCCGAAATGCCGTTGGCGCCACCTCCGGCACGACCGACGTCCGACCGGCCCGGAAGGTGGGCCTCCGACTCGGCGATCCTCAACTCGGTGGCGGCATCGGGCGGGTAGTGGGTGCGGATCTGCGCACCGAACCGGTCCTTCAGTGGGGTGATGATCCGGCCGCGATTGGTGTAGTCCTCCGGATTCGCTGTGGCCACCAGCACGATGTCGAGCGGCAGACGGACCCTGTGGCCGCGGATCTGCACGTCCCGTTCCTCCAGGACGTTGAGCAGGCCGACCTGGATGCGCTCGGCCAGGTCGGGAAGCTCGTTCACGGCGAAGATGCCCCGATTGAGGCGTGGGACCAGCCCGTAGTGGATGGTCAGCTCATCGGAGAGATACCGACCCTCGGCGACCCGGATCGGGTCCACCTCTCCGATGAGATCGGCAATCGACGTGTCGGGGGTGGCCAGCTTCTCGCCATACCGGTCACTGCGATGGGCCCAAGACACCGGCAGGTCGTCACCGGCTTCGGCCAGCAGGTCCTTTGCGAACCGGGAGATCGGGTGGAAGGGGTCGTCGTTGATCTCCGAGTGGGCCACGATCGGGAGCCATTCGTCGAGCAAGCCGACCATCGAGCGGATGATGCGGGTCTTGGCCTGGCCACGCTCCCCCAGGAGGATCACGTCGTGACCGGCCAGAACCGCATTCTCCAGCTGGGGCAGCACCGTGTCCTCGAAGCCCAGCACGCCGCTGACCAGGGGCTGACCTGCGGCGATGCGGGCCGAGGCGTTGCGCCGGATCTCCTCGGCCACCGGAATCGAGCTCCACCCCGCCTGGCGCAGCCGTCCGAGCGTCGTGATGTCCGGTGGCGGGGTCAGCCTGGTCGAGAGATCAAGGGCACCCAGCGGTGCTTCAGGGTGATCGGAACTGTCCGGCATGGTCATGGAGCCGAGCCTACGCTGGAGGATCCCGTGGTGGAGCACCACAACCCGTCCGCACCTGCCGGATGGCACCTGTTTCGCAACTATGGCCCAAGAATGGAAAGATGATGGTCCGTCGACGACTGGGTGCTCAGGCCCGCGCGCGAAGTGGCCCCGCGAGGCCAAATGAGGGAGAAGCGACGTGACCAGTTTGGAGGAAGCGACAGCCACACCGGTCGTACTGGGAGGAGTGCGGGGCGGTCCCACCGTCCCGACCCTTCGCCAGGACCGATGGTGGATCCAACAGGTCGTCACGTTGACCGTCCTGACCGCGTTCGTCGCCTACGCCAGCTGGGCGGCGTTCGTGAACAAGAGCTACTACGTAGGGGCGGCCCTCCACCGCGATCTCATCTCACCGTTCTACTCGCCGTGCCTCACCGAAAGCTGTGTGCCCGGCAGCCATCCAGGCACGATCATCACCTGGTGGACGATCTCCCCCGCCCTGCTCATCTTGATCTTCCCACTCGGGTTCCGGATGACCTGCTACTACTACCGCAAGGCCTACTACCGGTCGTTCTGGTTGGCGCCGCCGGCCTGCGCTGTATCCGACGCGCACGGCTCCTACAGCGGCGAGACGCGGTTCCCCCTGCTCCTCCAGAACATCCATCGGTACTTCTTCTACGCCGGCCTTATCTTCAACGTGATCCTCACCATCGACGCCTTCGTGGCCTTCCGGCAACCGGGCAACGGCATCGGGTTCAGTGTGGGGACCGCGGTGCTGTTGCTCAATGCCTTGCTCCTGTGGGCATACTCCCTCAGCTGCCACGCGTGCCGCCATCTGTGTGGCGGTGGGGTCAAGCAGTTCTCCAGGTCACCCATTCGCCACAGGATCTGGAAGGCCCTGACCCCCCTCAATGCCCGGCACATGTTGTTCGCATGGATGAGCCTGCTTTTCGTCGCCTTCACCGACTTCTATGTGCGGCTGGTGGCCAGCGGGACGATCCACGACTACGGCTTCCACTTCTAAGAGGGGTATCGGACCAATGGCTGAGTACGAGACCCACGATTTCGACGTCGTCATCATCGGTGCCGGCGGTGCCGGCCTGCGGGCGGCGATCGAAGCGCGGTCCATGGGGCTGCGCACCGCGTTGGTGTGCAAGTCGCTGTTGGGCAAGGCCCACACGGTGATGGCCGAAGGTGGCGTCGCAGCCGCGCTCGGCAACGTCCACCCCGAGGACAACTGGAAGGTCCACTTCCGCGACACCATGCGGGGCGGCAAGATGCTCAACAACTGGCGCATGGCCCAGCTCCATGCCCAAGAGTCGCCCGATCGAGTGCGCGAGCTCGAGGAATGGGGTGCCCTGTTCGACCGGACCAAGGACGGGCTGATCCTCCAGCGCGACTTCGGGGGCCACCGCTTCGCCCGGTTGGCACACGTCGGTGACCGGACCGGGCTCGAGTTGATCCGGACGCTGCAACAGAAGGCCGTGGCCGACGGGATCGAGGTCTTCATGGAGCTCAAGGTGCTCCGCCTCCTCCACGACGCGAATGGCACCGTCTCGGGCCTGGTCGGCTACTGGCGGCCTTCGGGGGAGTTCGTGGCGTTCACAGCCAAGGCGGTGGTGGTGGCCACCGGCGGGATCGGGAAGAGCTGGATGTACACCTCCAACTCGTGGGAGTCCACCGGCGACGGGCATGCCATGTCCCTGTGGGCCGGAGCCGACCTGATCGACATGGAGTGCGTGCAGTTCCATCCCACCGGCATGGTGTGGCCCCTGTCGGTGCGCGGGCTCCTGGTCACCGAAGGGGTCCGGGGTGACGGCGGCGTCCTGCGCAACTCGGAGGGCAACCGTTTCATGTTCGACTACGTCCCCCCGATGTTCAAGGACGAGACCGCCGACTCGGAGGACGAAGCGGACAAGTGGTACGACGACCACACCGCCGGCCGCCGGCCGCCCGAGCTGCTCCCCCGTGACGAGGTGGCCCGGTCGATCAACAGCGAGGTCAAGGCCGGCCGGGGCAGTCCTCACGGCGGGGTCTTCCTCGATATCGCCACCCGGCGGACGGCCGAGGACATCCGGCGCCGCCTGCCCTCCATGTACCACCAGTTCAAGGAGTTGGCCGGGGTGGACATCACCACCGAGCCGATGGAGGTGGGCCCGACCTGCCACTACGTGATGGGTGGCGTCCGGGTGGAGGCCGACTCCACGGCAACGACCGTTGCCGGCCTGTTTGCCGCCGGCGAGGTGGCCGGGGGCATGCACGGATCCAACCGGCTCGGCGGCAACTCCCTCTCCGACCTGTTGGTGTTCGGGCGCCGTGCCGGAATCGGGGCCGGCGAATTCGCCTCGGGCCGGAACGGACCGGTCACCGTCGACCACGCGCAGATCGATGCGGCCATTGCCGCAGCCACCGCTCCGTTCGATCGGGAGGGCGGCGAGAATCCCTACGACATCCAACAGGATCTACAAGAGACCATGCAGAGCCTGGTCGGCATCATCCGGACCGGTTCCGAACTCGAGGAAGCGCTGGGCAAGATCGAGGTGCTCGAGGAGCGGGCAAGCCGTGTGTCGTTGAGCGGGGGGCTCCGCTACAACCCCGGATGGAACCTGACCACCGACCTCCCCTCGATGCTCACCATCTCCCGATGCACAGCCATGGGTGCCCTCAACCGGAAGGAGAGTCGTGGCGGCCACACACGCAATGACTACCCGAAGCCCGAGGCCGACATGGGGACGGTCAATTTCGTGGAGAGGATCCCCGACCCCGGAGCTGCCGCTGCCGGCGTCGGGGGCACTCCGTCGGTCCGGTCGATCACCGTCACCCCAGAACCGGTTCCGGTGATGCCCGATGAGCTCAAAGCACTGTTCGAGGAGGCGAGCTGATGGCCGAGGAAATCATCCGTAACACAGCGAGTGGAGAGGTCACCATGCGCCTGTGGCGGGGTGACGCAGACGGTGGTGAGTTCGCCGAGTACGTGATGCCCGCCCAGGAGGGCGAGGTGGTCCTCGATGTCATCCACCGGGTACAGGCCACGCAGGCACCGGACCTGGCCTGCCGGTGGAACTGCAAGGCCGGCAAGTGCGGCTCCTGCTCCGCGGAGATCAACGGACGTCCGGCGCTCATGTGCATGACCCGGATGGACGCCCTCCCTCCCGGCGAATCCGTCACTGTCGCCCCGATGCGGACGTTCCCCATCCTGCGGGATCTGGTCACCGACGTCTCCTACAACTACGAAGTGGCAAAGCGCATCCCGCCCTTCGAGCCCCGGCCCAAGATGGCCGACGAGGTGCTGGCCGGTGGCTACCGGATGCAGCAGATCGATGTCGAGCGAAGCCAGGAGTTCCGCAAGTGCATCGAGTGCTACCTGTGCCAAGACGTCTGTCACGTCATCCGTGACCACGAGGAGAACAAGACCGCATTTGCCGGCCCACGGTTCTTCGCCCGCTCCGCCGAGCTGGAGATGCACCCGCTCGACGTCAACGACCGGCGCGAGCTCCTCCAGAAGGAGCAGGGCTTGGGTAAGTGCAACATCACCAAGTGCTGCACCGAGGTCTGCCCCGAGCACATCAAGATCACCGACAACGCCATCATCCCGTTGAAGGAACGGGTGGTGGACGCGTCCTACGACCCGGTGGCGTGGCTGGGACGGAAGATCCTCAAGAGAAGGAAGCGCACCCCGGTAGAGGCAACGGCCGACGCGCCGGCGACCGGGCCTGCCGCGGTGCAGCCGGAGCTCGAGGTCCACGGGATCCCCGCTCCGGAGCTCGGAATCGCTGCGATGGTCGGTGCGCCGTCTGGCGACGTCGCATCTGCCTCGGCGACCGGTGCCGACGAGGCACCTCCAGAGTGAGCCGGCCGGCGGGGGCTGCGCTGTGCCGCGGTTCCTGAGCCCGTCCTGGGTCGAGGAGTTCAACTCCGCCCTGGTCGGCGTGGTTCTGCCCGGATTGGGCGCCGATACCGGGTTGGCGGCCGCCGGTGGACGATTCACCGTGGTCCAAGAGGTGCGTGATACGCCCGACGGTGACCTCAGGGTCATCCTGCATGTCGATGACGGCACCCTCCGACTGTCGCGCTCCACCCTCGAAGATGCCGGGGACGGCGATGACCAGGCCGAAGTGACCATCGCCCTGTCCTACGAGGACGCTGTGGCCATGTCCAAGGGCAAGCTGGCAGCTGCCGAGGCGTTGAACGCCGGTCGGATCCGGGTTCGGGGAGATCTCTCCGTGTTGGTGGCCGGACAGCAGATGCTCGAAGCGGCTCGGACCAGCACCGGGGCCCTGAGCTCTTCCACCACCTACTGAGCCGATGGGTTGCTGGGCCCAGTGGCGCTGGCAACCGCCGACATCGCGTGGCACCGTAGTGGGCAGGACCGCGCCCGGTCCGGGGAGGTCGACCGCATGGAAGTACTGACCAGCAGAACCATCATCCACCCCCGTGACCTCGATCGCTCCCTCGCCTTCTACGGGGAGGGCCTCGACCTTCCGGTGGCTCGCGAATTCGGACGCGGCGCCGGTCGGGGCGTCGTCTTCTTCGCCGGAGGAGGATTGATCGAAGTGGCGGGCACCGGGCTCCGACCGGGGCCGACCCACGGACCCGCGGACGGCCGGGCAGCCGACGGCGGAGGCTCACTGGCGCTGTGGCTGCAGGTGCGGTCCATCGATGCAGCCATCGCAGAGCTCGACGGTCGCGGGGTGCGGGTGGTCCGGCCCCCGGTACTCGAGCCGTGGGGACTGATCGAAGCATGGATCGATGATCCGGACGGGCTGCGCATCCACCTGGTGGAAGTGCCTGCCGACCATCCGCTGCGCCGCGACCTGCGCGACCTGCGTGACCTGCGTGACATCGAGCCGTCGGGACGGGGCCACAACAGTGGGTGACCCACCGTGAACGCTCCGAGCCACCGGGTGGAGGCGATCGACCACGTCCAGCTGGCAATGCCGGCCGGTCCCGGGGCCGAGTCCCTCGCTCAAGGATTCTTCGAGGGTCTGCTCGGCATCACCCGGGTGCCCAAGCCGCCCGAGTTGGCGGCGCGTGGCGGCTGCTGGTTCGAGCGTGGGCCGGTCAAGATCCACCTCGGCGTCGAAGAGGACTTCCGTCCGGCCCGCAAAGCCCATCCGGCCCTGGTGGTGTCCGACCTCGATGGGCTGTGCCGATCACTCGACCGTTCGGGCCACCCGGTCCGCCGGACTGAAGATGTGCCGGGAAGGCCCCAGTGGTACGTGGGCGACCCGTTCGGCAACCGGATCGAGCTGATCCCCGTCTGACAACCTGGGGCGGAACACCGGCGTTCCGGGCAAGTACTCTCGGTGCAGTGCGAATCACAGCTCGATTGACCGGAGGGGTGCTCGCCGCGTTGGCCGCGCTGCACTTGACGTGGGGATTTGGATCATCATTTCCCTTTCGCAGTCGTCGCGAGCTGGCGGATGCAGTTGTCGGTTCCTCTGCTGTTCCACCACCGATGGCCTGCTTTGCCGTCGCAGGTGCGCTCACCACTGGAGCAGCGCTGGTCACCAACGTGGTCCCGTTGCCTCAGTCTCTTCGCCGATCGTCGCTTCTCGGCATGGCCGGTGTCCTCGGATTCCGCAGCGCTTTGGGCTTCACAGGGAAGACGGCTCTGATCTCTCCTGGTAGCAACTCGGAGAGGTTCGTTCGTTTGGACCGACGGGTCTACGCTCCACTGTGTCTTGGCCTCTCGATTGGCTCACTCGTTTCCGGTAGGCGAACGTCCTCACGGGGATAGGTGTCCCCCCTCCCGGTATAGGGGCCACCCATCTGTCACGACGCGCTTTGGCCGAATGTCGAATTCGACGATTGCAACGGTCCCGCTGGTACGAGTGACCGGCCTCGCTGCCGTCAGCGCCAGGGCTCTTGCCCGAAGTCGATGAAGAAGGGGGTCTTCGCCGGTTGGTCGCAGGTGCCGCAATCGTCGCGGCTCTGCGCGACCCGCAGGGCGCGCTCGAGGGTGGCCCGGTCAAGGTGGTACTGGCGGCCCTGTCTGCGGTTCTCACGAGCCCGTCGACCCAAGGCATGGCCCTCGTTCCACAGCTGCTCGGAGATGACATGGCCGGGCACGACCTCGCCGAGTGTCTTTGCCAGCTTGGCCCCCCAGCCCATGATCTCCAGTTCGGCGAGGGGAAGATCCAGCCAGCCGGCAACGGCCCCGAACAGGAGGTTGTCGGGCACGTAGCAGTCGACACAACGCCCGACGATGGTCACGGTATCGGCACATTCCTTGCTCGACGGGCACCCGCCGGGCGTGAAGGTGCCAGGTGCGAGCGGGCGACAGATCATCCGGAAGCCGTTGGCGGTCATGAACAAGGTCGGCGAGAGCGGACGATCGGCGATCAGACGATCGAACGTCGTGTTCACCGTGGCAAGGAATGCGTCCGTGATGTCGGGCCCACAACAGGGGTGCACGACGAGGGTGACTACGAACTGGCCTGTCGCCGTCGTCTCCGTCTCCCCCTCACTTTCGCAGTGGATGAGGATCCGGGCGGCGGCAGTGATCGTGAGGTGGTCCGCGTCCGTTTGCCGAACGCTCCAGGCCACACTCGCAATCTCTGCGGTACCGCCACCGGTGCACTCAGCTCGCAGCAGAGCCGTGACATGTCGCTCCTCGATTCCGTCCCCGCTGAGGACCTCTGTCGCGAGGTGGCCGGTGATGACCGAGTGCGCCGGGCGCGCACACTCGCGCACCCCGATCTGGCTCGGTCCATCGACCGAGATGGCCACTTGGCAGTCGCAAGGTGGGCGCCCGCGTCGGCGGCGGGCACGAAGGACAAACCCGAGGATCGCGAGGACGGCGACCAGAAGTACCGCTGACACGACGATGAGCACCACGTTGACCGTCGACGGGTGTCCGGTCAGTTGCCGTCGGGGTGGAGGCGGGGGGGCCCGGTAGGGTCGTCGTGGGAGCAGCCGACGTTTGGGCGACGCCCTGAGGGGTCGCCCGGTCGTTGCACCTCCACGACATGTTCAGGTTGATCTGGACCTTCGGTCCGAGGGGACCGGGGTTCTGGTCAGGTCCGGAGTACGTGAGGCTTCCCGAGCCGTCGGCCGCCGTCGTGATCGACCATGCCGCGCCCGGGCTCTCGACCGGGCTCGTCTGGTAGTGGACACCGGCCGGATATGCGTAGGTCTGGTGAGCGAACGAGGCGTTAGTGTACGTACCGGGTCCGTGGTAGACGGCCACGTCTATGTAGGCCGCCAGCGGTCGACCGGGTCCAGGTGCGGTAAACGGGAACGGCACGATCAAACCGGGGTGAGGCGGGCCGCCTGGTGTGCTGGCTCCCTGGGCACGTGAGGTGTCGGCAGCGGCCCCGGCGGCGCACGGCACCTGGGCGATGCGGGGAAATAGCACGAGGCTCCCCTCGAACTGCCCGGACACGCTCGTGTTGGTGTCATGCCAGACGAACGTGCCCCCGATATTGAGCGGACAGGGCCCGCTCGCGCACCTGCCCGCGGGCGCCGTCGAGGATGCAACCGTCTGCGCTCCGGCCCCGGCTTGCCCTGGACTCCACAGAGCGGTGGCCATCAGGACCACCAGGATCATGCGGACAGAGTCGCACACCCGGACCTTCTGTCTGGCCCGGTCGATGAACTCCCGCGGATAGCCCACAGGGTCATCATGCCGCAAACGACTCGGTCCGACTCGGACCACCCTCGCTGCCGGTTCAAGGGCGGCCTCTCATCCCTCTGCATCCCTGCGATACGGTTCGGTCGACCTCGGGAAGGGCCGAAGTGAGAATGCACAAGGTCCATTCACGCATGGACTCGTTGGGACTTGCGTGCCTGTCGGTTCTGCCGGCTGCCTGCGGTAGTGGGTCAAGCGCATGGTCCCCCGGGGTCGATGCACTCATTGGAAAGCGGATTCCCGGGACATCGGCTTCGTGGCACCCCGTCACGGCTTCCAAAGCTCATGTTGACTTGGCTGGCACCACTACTCCGCAAGTCATCACCTACGAGGAGGAACTCGGCCAGATCGTCGCACTCTTCGAGTTCCCGACGTCATCCTCGGCCGCCTCGTTCTACGGCAACCCCCAGCCTGCCGCTCATGTTGTCGACGAAGGTCCTCAGACCTTCGTGACCCTTACCGGTGCCGGTCCGGTGAAGTCTCCGTCTTGATGGCTGAACAGGACTTGGTGCGTGCAGACGGGTGTTCAAACCGGCAACCTCGACGGCGGAGCTCCATCGGTCATCGGAAGTGCACCGGCCGCAGTTGTGGTGGCACAGAACACGGCATTGGCAAACAGCACCTTGATGCTCTTGCACTCGGTTGGTATCCGTTAGGAACCCTGCCGTGCATCTGCCGCAGTCGGTCACAGTCCCGGGCTTTCCGGGGCACCCATCGCTCTTCGGTTGACGTAGTCCCAAGGTTCAGCTGAGCAAGAGGGCCGCCTTCAATCCGACTCAACTGATCCACGTTCTGCGAAGCAGCCGAATAGGGTGTGGTTCTCCAACTCAGATGATCGAGAGGCCTACGGCGGTGTCCTGCTTCCAAGCGATCGTGATCGGCTTGCTCCAGGGGGTGAGCGAGCTCTTTCCGGTCTCGAGTCTCGGGCACAGCGTCCTGGTCCCGGCGCTCTTCGGATGGCACAACCTGGTCAACGGCCAATCGGCCGTTGAATCGTTCTACCTGGCCTTCGTGGTCGGTCTCCACGTCGCCACCGCGGGCGCCCTCCTACTGTACTTCTGGCGAGACTGGGTAGCCATCGTCCGCGGGTTCTTCCGGTCGCTCCGGACTCGCTCCATCGAGACCGCCGACGAGCGCATAGCCTGGCTGCTGATTGTGGCCACCATTCCGGTAGGACTCACCGGCTTCCTCTTGGAGCATTCCTTCCGGACGCTGTTCGCCAAGCCGCTGGCGGCGGCCATCTTTCTCACCGTGAACGGCGTGATTCTGGCCGGCGCCGAGCTGCTGCGCCGCAGACGGGGAGTTCCCTCGGCCGGAACCGGTTCAGCCCCCCTACAGGCATCCGGGTCGCCGTTCGGCGCCGAGGGAGAGCAGCCAGCCACGGTCCCCGCCGACCGGCGCCTGGCGACGATGCGCCTACGGGACGGCCTTACCATCGGGCTCGCGCAGATCCTGGCGCTCTTCGCCGGTATCAGCCGGTCCGGCGTCACCATGGCCGCTGGTCTGCTGCGGGGATTGGATCATGAGGATGCGGCACGCTTCTCGTTCCTGCTGGCCACGCCGATCATCCTGGCGGCGGGGCTGCTGAAGATTCCCGACCTCTTCGGTCCATTGGGCAACGGAATCCGGGGCCAGATCCTGGTCGGCAGCATCGCCGCCGCTGTGGCCGCCTACCTCTCGATCCGCTTCCTGCTCCACTGGTTCGAGACCCGTACCCTTTGGCCGTTCTCGATCTACTGTATACTAGTCGGGGCCTCTTGCACGGCCTACTTCGCCTAGGGAAGCGTGAGGAACTTCGGATTGGTGCGTCGCCTGAACTCGTCAAGACCAGCACGCTTCGATCGGATGATCCCCGGATGACCGGCACAGGACAACCGTATCGAAACCTGTAGTAGGTGCAAATGGTCCACACGCGTGTCAGCTGACGGCCGCCAAGATGCCGTTCAAGGGCAGGAACCCTCGCGACCAGTGGCACACTTCGGTCTCGGATCTGGTTGAGCGAACCGCCTCGGTCGCCTGCAATCCGCGGCGACAGCGAAGCGCCCGGCTACTGGGTCGAGCTGACACCCACGATCGAGTTGTTGAGGTTCGTCCCGCCGGTGGACCCGTGGAACACAGCGTCACCGAAGGAGAAGAGGCCGCCGTCGGAGGCCACCAGCCAGTAGCCCTGGCCGTCGGGGGTGGAGGCCATGCCCACGATCGGCTTGTTGAGGGTCAGTGCGCCGGTGGACCCGTGGAAGACCGCATCACCGAACGAGAAGAGGCCGCCGTCGGAGGCCACCAGCCAGTAGCCCTGGCCGTCGGGGGTGGAGGCCATGCCCACGATCGGCTTGTTGAGGTTCAGCGCGCCGGTCGACCCGTGGAACGCCGCGTCACCGAAGGAGAAGATGCCGCCGTCGGAGGCCACCAGCCAGTAGCCGATGGGCGCCGGGTAGCCGATGCTGATCGACTGCTGCACCTGGGTTGCGGCGCTGTAGTTGGCGTTACCCGCCTGGTTGGCATCTACTTT
>JADGOE010000079.1 GCA_017883135.1 Acidimicrobiales bacterium | reverse complement strand
GGAGGGATGCCGAAACGCCTGAGGCCTGCACAGGCGTCGAGTCGCCGTTCGACCCGGCGATCGCTACCATCGGCGGCCAGTGACCTCGTCCACGACGGAATCCACCCCGGACCGCCCGGTCTTCGACCCGTTCGACCCTTTGTGGGCCAGCGATCCCCTGCCTCTCTACGCCGACCTGCGGCAGCGGGCCCCGGTGCACCGCAATGACATGGGCTTTTGGGTAGTGGCCCGTCACGCCGACTGCCTGGCCGTGCTGCGTGACCGCCGGGCCAGCTCGGACAGCATGAACGTGGACGTCGATCGGATGCCCGAGGGCATCCGGAGGCCCGCGGATGCGGATGATCCCATGACCGCCGCGCTGCTCGAGATGCGGCCGTTCCTCTTTCGGGATCCCCCCGACCACACCCGGCTCCGCGGTCTGGTGTCCAAGGCGTTCACGCCCAAAGTGGTGGAGTCGTTGCGTGCCCGGACCCAACAGGTGGTCGACGAACTCCTCAATGCGGCCATGGACGCCGGAGACGTCGACCTGGTCGAACAGTTCGCCTATCCGCTGCCGGTCCGCATCATCTGCGACCTCCTCGGTGTGCCGGTGGAGGATCAGGACCGCTTCAAGGTCTGGTCCCACGCCTTGGCCCGGGGCCTCGACCCCGACTTCCTCCTGACTCAGGAGGTCATCGACGCCCGGGTGGTGTCGCTCGGCCAGTTCGCTCAGTACTTCTTCGAGTTGTTGGCCGAACGCCGACAGTCACCGGGCGACGACCTGTTGAGCCGGCTGGTGCAGGTCGAAGACGGCGGCACCGTGCTGAGCGAGGCCGAGCTCTTGTCGACCAGCATCTTGCTGTTGGTGGCCGGCCACGAGACGACCGTCAACCTCATTGCCGGCGGTGCACTGGCCCTCCTGCGCCACCCCGATCAGTGCGAGCGGTTCCGCACGGATCCCGAAGTCACCCGGAGCGGAGTGGAAGAGATGCTCCGGTTCGTGTCCCCGGTGCAGCTCACCGGACGGGCTCTGATCGAGGACTTCGAACTCGGCGGGGTCCGGCTCGAAGCCGGCGACTTCGCCATGCTGCTCCTCGCCTCGGGCAACCACGATCCGGACCAGTTCGACGATCCGGAGCGGTTCGATGTGGGCCGGTCGCCGAACAACCACCTCGGGTTCGGGTTCGGGATCCACCACTGCCTCGGGGCGCCGTTGGCACGGATGGAGGCACAAGTAGCGCTGACCTCGCTAGTGCGCCGGGCACCGGACCTGGCTCTCGCCGTCGATGATGTCACGTACAAGACGAACGTGGTGCTGCGGGGGATGGAGTCCCTGCCGGTGACCATGCACGGCTGACCTGGCCGGTCAACAGCCTCTCAGAGGGAGGCGACCCGGTCGAAGACCGGCTGCAGGTCATCGAGTGCCGATCGGACCTCGTCGGCCCCGAACGGAAGGAGCAGGGCGGCGACCGCGTCGGCGCCGGCCTCCGCGTACCGCTCAGCGATGTCGGCATCCAGTGGCTGAAAGTAGGGGCACACCGTGACGGTGACATCCTCACGCCGCCGGCCCTGGTCGGCGAGGAGACCCGTCAGTCGGCCCACAGGCTCGGCGAGCTGTTCGGGCGTCCGGTTGAAGGTGTGCCACCCCTGACCGGAGCGGGCAGCGCGGGCCAGGGCCGCGTCGCTCTCCCCGCCGATGTGGATCGGTGGGTGGGGATGTTGGACGGGCTTGGGGAACATGGAGCAGGGGTCGAGGGAGTAGAACTCACCTTCGTACGACGAGGTCTCGTCGCACCACAGGGTGTTCAGCACCTCGAGGTACTCGTCGGTCCGCTTGCCCCGGTGGGGCCAGGGCACGTCGACCGCTTTGAACTCCTCTTCGAGCCATCCGACCCCCACGCCGAAGTCGACCCGGCCATTGGAGAGCCAGTCGAGGCTCGAGACCTCCTTTGCGGTGTAGACCGGGTTGCGCTGTGGAAGCAGCACCATGGCGGTGCCCAGGCGGACCGTGGTGGTGTGGGCGGCGAGAAACGACAGGGTGGTCAGTGGCTCGAGCAGGCCGGTCCCCGGAGGGGTGGGGATGCGCCCGTCCTCGGCGTACGGGTACGACGAGGCGTACTCCTCGAAGAGGACCACATGCTCACCGACCCAGATGGTGCCGATCCCTCGTTGTTCCGCCTCGGTCGCGATGAGGGCCAGCAGCTCCGGCGTGGAGAAGGGGTTGGCGGTGGGCACCCAGAGGTCGATCCGCATGGGGGGCTCCTTTCGTGCCCTGGCGCCGGGGCCGGGCAGCATGAACAGGCGGTCGAGTGGCGAAGGCAGGTGGTGACAGCGGAAATCGGCTCAGCGAGGGGCGGAGGGAGCCACCAGCGGCCACGGTTGCTCGCGCTCGGCGATGCGGGCCAGGTCGAGCAGCAGTTGCTCCTCGTGATGGCGGCCGATCACCTGCAGGCCGACCGGCATCCCGTCGACTCGGCCCGCCGGAATTGTCACCGCCGGATTACCGGTGAGGTTGGCCGGAATCGTCAGTGCCCCGTTGTTGCCGATCGCCCTGTTGAAGCCGTACTCGGCGATGAGGTCCACTTCGCCCACCGTGGTGGCCATCGGCCCCTCGGCCGCGAAGGCCACGTCGGGGTTGGTGGCGGCGAAGACGAAGTCAGCCTGGTCGAAGATGTCGGCCATCCGCTCGTTGACATCGATCCGGAACATCTCGGTGGCTCCGGCCGTCTGGACATCGAAGTTGTGGGTGGCCAGGTTCATGCCGAGCTGGATCTCGGGGGTGAGGTCGTCGTTGCACCCGGGATACCGGTCGCCCAGCTCGCCGGCCAGCCCGACCAGGTTGGACATGGCCCACTCGAGCCCGCCCTGTGGCAGCTCGACCACGACATCGACCCGGGCGAGGCCGGCGGCGGCGATCAAGGACTCGGCGGTCTCCACCAACAACGCCGCGGTCCTCGGCTCGACGACGGCCGATCCGAGATCGACGGAGATCACCGCTCGTCTCCCGTTCAAGTCGAATGAGTCGAGGCCCGCTTCCCACCCGTGGACCCGGGGGAGGCTGAGTGTGTCCCGGGGGTCGAAGCCGTTGCACACATCGAACCAGCGGGCTGTGTCCCGCACGGAGCGGGACACGCAGCCCACCACCACGGTCAGCGGTGGCTGCAGCGTCCCGGGGCCACGGGGAATCCGCCCGTAGGTGGACTTGAGCCCGAACATGCCGGTGAACCCTGCTGGAATGCGGATCGAGCCGCCCCCATCACCACCGGAGGCGATGGGGAGCAGGCCGCCGGCCACGGCAGCGGCCGTTCCCCCCGACGATCCGCCGGGGGTGCGCTCGAGGTTCCAGGGGTTGCGGGTGACCCCGTGCAGCTTGGTCGACGTGCAGTTGATGCCACCGAACTCGGACGCGGTGGTCTGCGCGGCCAGCACGGCACCGGCATCCCGTAGCCGGCGGACCTGGGTGGAGTCGTGGTCGGCCACCCGATCCTTGAAGACCAGCGAGGCCTCGGTGTAGGGCCAGCCTTCGACGGTCTCGAGCTCTTTGACCCCGATGGGCACGCCTCCGAACGGGAGGGAGATGTCGGATGATGCCGCGGTGGCCCGTGCTGCCTCGACGTCCTGGTACGAGAAGGCGTTCAGCCCCGAGGACGCAATGGCGGCCAGCGATGCGTCGAGCGCCTCGGTCGGGCTGATGGTGCCGGCGCGGAAGGCGTCGACCAGCGAACAGGCATCTCCACTCCACGGTGCATCGGTCATGGCGAGGACGCTACTCCCACCGGCTGTCATGGTGCCTGCCGCGTAACCATCGCCCCGGGCCCGACCGGTGGGAGCACCACTCGCGCGGACTGCGTCGTGGCCGGCGCCCGGCGGGGGTTTAGCGTGTGAGGATGAGCGACTCTCAGCACGCCGACCACCAGAAGTCAGGCCACCCCGAGCCCGGCAGCCCTCCGACGGTTGCAAAGTCCGAACCCAGCCATCCCTTCACCCTTGCGGTCGACATCGGTGGCACCGGCCTGAAAGCATCGGTACTGGACGCCGAAGGTGCCATGGTGGCCGACCGGGTGAAGGTGGCCACGCCCTACCCCTTGCCCCCCGACCGGCTGGTGACCGTACTGACCAAGCTGGTCAGGCCGCTGCCGGCGGCCGAGCGCGCCTCGGTCGGCTTTCCGGGGATGGTACGCGACGGCACGGTGCTCTCGGCCCCGCACTTCTCCACCGAGAGCGGGCCCGGCAGTCCGGTCGACCACGACCTGTTCAAGCTCTGGTCGAAGTTCGCGTTGGCATCGACACTGACCCATGCATTCGGGCTCCCGACCAAGGTGGCCAACGACGCCGACATCCAAGGTGCAGCCGTGGTCAGCGGTCGGGGGCTGGAGTTGGCCATCACCCTCGGCACCGGCTTCGGCACGGGCGTCTTCTACGAAGGACAGTTGATGCCCCACCTCGAGATTGCCCACCAGCCCTTCCGGAAGGGCGAGACCTACAACGAGCAGTTGGGCGAGGCCACCCGCAAGGAGATCGGCCTCGAGCGTTGGAACAAGCGGGTCCTGAAGGCCATCGCCAACCTGCGCGCCCTGATGTTCTTCGACCACCTCTACATCGGCGGCGGTAATTCACGGCGAGTCACCCGCCACCATCTGCCCGATGACGTGACCATCGTCGACAACTCGGCAGGCATCTTCGGCGGCATCAGACTGTGGGAGCCATCCCATGTGGCGGTGAACCGGCCCGACGACTGAACCGGCCCGGTTGAGCCGATGGCAACGGTCAGCCCTGCCACTGCCTCCATCGGTGTTCGATCTTCTTGAGATCGCGTTTCCAACCCTTACGGATCGTCCGCGCTGCCTCGTGCTGGACGACGATCAAATCGCCGATGGGCTCGGAGAGGTCGGGTCGTTGCTCGGCGAGGGACTCGAACCAGGCGATGGAGAAGTAGGCATCGTGGAGATCTCCCAGCTTGCTCTGAAGCTGTTCGGCCGCCCTGGCAGTCCTACGGGCCGGGCCTCCCTCGACCAGCGCCACGGTTTCGCAGCCGTATCGGAGGTCCTTCAGCCGGATTCGCAGTTTGTGCAGGTTGGCCGCAGACGAGACCTTGCGCGCCGTTCGGGCCGCACCCCGGAGGTCATTCCACGCTCGTCGCAGCATGGGGGGCAGCACTTCGGTGGCCGGCCTCTGTGCCTTGGCCTTGAACTCCGGACCGTCCCACAGCACCATCATCTGCTCGGTCAGTTGGAACCGCCGCGGCTTGCCACGCTCGGCGGCGATGTCGGAGAGCGCAGCTGCCATCCGCGCCGTCACCTCCGCCTCGAGGCGGATCACCTGTTCCGGTCCGACCGCGTCGGGTCCTTTGCCGGTGACGATGTCCCGCATGATGTGGAGATCCCGGGACTCACCGAGGCGGTTCCCGTACCAGGCCAGCTCCGCCCTCAGCGACGTACCCCACGCCGGGTCGAGCGCCAGTCGGTAGGTCCGAAGGTTCGACCGGATCCGCCGCAGCGCAACCCGGCTCTGGTGGATACGTTCCGTCTGGCCCTGCCTCCGCTCGGTCCCAGCCAGTGACTCCACTGCGGATTGGGCCCACAGCGGTCGGGTCCCCATCTGGAGGCTGAGGGCATCCACGGTGCCGCATCGCCTGTCGGCGTCGACCAGCTCGTCTCCCATGTCGTTCAGGAGGAAGGTCCGCGCCGACATGGCCAACACCCGGTGGAGGACCATTCCCGCCGTCGGTTCGGGGAAGCCGGCGTCGATGGAGGCGTCGATCCGGGGGCGGACATGGGCGGACCCGCTGGGTGCCGACCGCTCTTCGTCCGGTGTCGATTCGATTGCCATGAGCGGCCTCCTGGCAACAGCCTACGAGTGCCCCGTCACTCCTGTCACTGCGAAGGTCGCAGAGGGCAGCGCCGTCTAGCCTGTCGCCATGCACGCCGTGACCATCGTCGATGGAGTGCTGCAGTGGTTGGAGCACCCCGATCCTGAGCCAGGACGGGGTGAGGTGCTGGTTTCGGTGGCGGCCGCCGGGGTCAATGCGGCTGATCTGTTGCAGCTGCGGGGCCTCTATCCGGCGCCTGCGGGCTCGCCGGCGGACATCCCGGGTCTCGAGTTCGCCGGCGAGGTGGTCGGCTCCGGGCCGGGCGCCGGTCGTTTCGCCGTCGGAGACCGGGTGATGTCCATCTGCGGGGGCGGTGGACAGGCGCAACTAGTGGCCGTGCCGGAGAGCTCGCTCCTTCGCGTTCCCAAGGGCATTCCCTGGTTTGAGGCCGGTGGGTTTCCCGAGGCGTTCTCTACCGCCCACGACGCACTGTTCTCCCAGGCCCACCTGAGGGCGGGCGAGCGGGTGCTCATCTCCGGCGCGGCAGGCGGCGTGGGCTCAGCCGCGGTCCAGTTGGCCCATGCCGCTGGTGCCACGGTGGTGGCCTCGGTCCGTTCGGTGTCGCACCATGGACAGGTCGGTAGCCTCGGCGCCGATTTGGTGATCGAGCCCGGCCAGGTCGCCGATCACGGTCCCTACGATGTCTCGCTCGAGCTGGTGGGCGCACCCGGGGTGACCGCCGCCCTCCCGCTGCTCGCCATCGGGGGTCGGATCATCGTCATCGGAGTGGGGGCAGGAGCCAAGTTCGAGCTGAACCTGCTGGCACTGATGGGGAGCCGGGCCACGATCGGCGGCTCGACGCTGCGCTCGCGGTCCGAGGACGACAAGGCGGCCGTCGCACACGCCGTCGAGGAGCACGTGGTCCCTCTGCTGGCGAGCGGGTCGGTCGCGGTGCCGGTGGCCCACCAGCTGCCGATGGCCGTCGCCGCCGAGGCCTACGAGCGCTTCGCAGCCGGCGGCAAGTTCGGAAAGATCGTCCTCGTCAATCGGTGAGGTGCGGCGGGGGCGGTTGCGCACGACCGGCTGCATGCAGGGTGTCCGGGCCCCCTACTTCGAAACGATGACCGACGATCCGTGGCCGAACAGGCCCTGATTGGCGGTGATGCCGACCCGGGCACCCTCGACCTGCCGGCCGGTCGCCTGGCCGCGTAGCTGCCAGACCAGCTCGCACACCTGGGCAATGGCCTGGGCGGGTATGGCTTCACCGAAGCATGACAGCCCACCGCTCGGATTCACCGGGATCCGACCGCCGATGGTGGTGTCACCGTCGCGCAGCAGTCGTTCGGCCTCTCCCTCCTTGCACAACCCGATGTCCTCGTACCAGTCGAGCTCGAGGGCCGAGGACAGGTCGTAGACCTCGGCAAGGTCGACGTCCTCGGGACCGATGCCCGCCTCCTCGTAGGCGGCCTGTGCAACCGACTGCTTGAAGGTGGGCCCGACCGTGGACGCGGCGGCGGCCGAGTCGGTGGAGAAGTTCGGCATCTCGATGACGGTCTGGGGGAAGCGCGGGGTCACCGTGGAGACGGCGTCGATAGTGACCAGGTCGTCGGTCCCGGCGTGTTGCCTGGCGAACTCCATGCTGGTGAGCACCAGGGCCGCGCCGCCGTCGGAGGTGGCACAGATCTCGAGCAACCGCAGCGGGTCGGCGACCATCGGGGAGGCCAGCACCTCGTCCGCAGTGACCTCTTTGCGGTAGCGGGCGTTCGCGTTGCTCAACCCGTGCCTGGCGTTCTTGACCTTGACTGCGGCGAAGTCGGCCTCGGTGGCCCCGAAGAGCTCCATCCGACGCCGGGCATAGAGGGCGAAGTAGGTCGGGTTGGTCGCGCCCAGCAGGTGGAATCGAAGCCAGTCCGGATCGTCCTTGCGGTCGCCGCCGACTGGCGTGAAGAACCCTTTGGGAGTGGTGTCGGCCCCGACCACCAGGGCCACGTCGCACAGACCGGCGAGGATCTGGGCGCGTGCATTGTTGATGGCCTGGGCTCCCGACGCGCATGCCGCGTACGCCGAGGAGACCCGGGCACCGGTCCAACCCAGTGCCTGGGCGAAGGTGGCACCGGCGATGAAACCCGGGTAGCCGTTGCGGATGGTGTCGGCACCGGCGACGTACTGGACGTCGGTCCAGGGCAGGCCGGCTTCGCGTAGGGCATCGCTGGCGGCTGCCAGTCCGTACTCGACGAAGTTACGGCCCCACTTTCCCCAGGGGTGCATGCCGGCACCCAACACGGCCACTCGCTTGTCATCAGGCATCGGCTTGCTCCTTCAGTTTGGCGGCGGCACGGGGGCGCCACTTCCACACCAGGTACTCGTGGTCGTCGTCCTCGTACAGCGTGTCGAGCACCAGCTCGACCTCGGTGCCGACGGTCAGATCGTCCACGCCTACACCGGGCACCACCTGTCCCATCACCACCATCTTTTCGGCGACGAGCTCGACGGCGGCGATTGCAAATGGAACGTAGGGGTCTGCTGCCTCATAGGGTTTCGGCGGCTGGTAGCAGGCGTCGGTGTACGACCAGACCCTGCCGGTGCGGCTGAGCTCGGTCTCGGCGAACTCGGTGCCCTGGCACTCAGGGTTGCGACAGAAGTAGGTCTCCTTGGGAAAGGCGAAGTTCCCACACGTGGTGCACTTGCTCCCGAGTAGTGCGGGAGCCTGTTCGTCGAGGGTGAACCACCCCTCGATGGCGGGCAGGCGGGTTTTGGCCGTGGACATTCGCGGATTCTAACGCCCCGTCAGTTGTGCGGTCCCCTTTGTGCGGGTGGGCGCAGTGGGGTCGATAGCCGGCCGGTCAGCGGCGTCAGTCTCCAGGGGTGACGAATTCGACCGACGGGAAGTACGACGCGTAGCGACCGACATCCCTGGTGAGGAGCGCAAGTCCTTCGACCGCGGCGTGTGCTCCGATGAAGAAGTCAGGTAGCGGTGAGGTGCGGATCCCACCCTGACGTCGATAGGTCTTGAATGCCTTGCCTGCCAGGAATGCGGCTTCCCATGGGAGCGGGATCCTGAGGAAGTCCCGCGGTGGAAGGGCGTCGTCGAGGTCCTCGATCCGGGTGAACCGAATCGATACCTCGGCGTAGATCATCGGATTGATGACCAGGGGTCCCCGCTCCGCGGCATCGGCCAGTGCGGCGATGGACCACTCGACCCATGCAGGATCCGAGGTGAGGATGTCGAGGAGGACGTTGCTGTCCACCAGGGTTCCCCCGGACACGATCACTCGGATCGGGTGAGTGCCATGATCTCGTCGGTGCTCATCGTGACGTCACCCCGGCTCCGCAAGCGCTCGGCCAGCACGCGGCCACTCGAGGGGCCCACGTCGTTCTTCCGCATGATGAGGGCTTGACCTTCGATGTCGAACGTCACGTCCGTGCCTTCACGGATCCCCATCCGGTCGCGCAGTTCCTTGGGAATCGTGACTTGGCCCTTCTCACTGACTCTCACGGTAGGAATCCTACCAGTTGGCTTCCTACCGTGGATGGGCGGAGGTGCGATGAGCGGTGAACGGCCTGGTCAGCCGGCCCCGCCCAGTCCGCCCTTGGCCCGGGACTCGGCGATCCGGGCCGCGTCCCAGCCGAGGATGTCGGCGAGGACCTCGTCGGTGTGCTGGCCGACCGTAGGGGCATGGGTCGGGACGGGCAGCTGCTCGCCGACGAACTTGATCGGAGTCCCGAGCTGCTCGGCGCCGAGTTGCTCGACCGGGTACCAGTGGAACCGGTCCTTGAACTGCGGGTCCTGGGCGATGGTCTTCGACGAGTTCACCGGGCCGACCGGGAAGTTGGCGGTCACCCCGAAGTCGATCCACTCCGCTGCGGTGCGGCTGAGGAAGATGTCCCGGAGTTCCCGTCGCATCTCGAGGTTGTTGCGGGCGTGGTCGGCGAACTTGGAGCCCGGCCATTTCTCGAACAGGTCCATGCGGTCGACCGCCTCACAGAAGTTCTTCCAGAAGGCCTGCTCGGAGGCCATGAACAGCACGTACTTACCGTCACTGGCCTCATAGACCTGGTAGCGCACAGCGTCGATCATTCCGGCCGTACCGGGCTCGCGACGCTCGTAGTCGTCAGACTTGTTACCGGTGACCTCGGACTCGGGGCGCTCGTAGGCTTTCCAGGTCTCGCTCCGGTACCAGTCCATGGCTGCGGCGGCATCGGACTGGGCCACCTCCAGAAAGGAGCCTTCGCCGGTCGACTTGGCCCGCAGCACCGCAGCCAGGATGCCCAGGGCGCCGTACAGCGGACCGGCGTGGATGCCCATGGATGCGTGCTCGGGGAGGTAGGCGAAGCCGGCTTCGTCGACCTGGGGGGAGACGATGCCGGCCCAGGTGTCGAAGGCCACACCGTGCGCGGGGAGGTTCTGGTAGGGGCCGGTCATGCCGTAGCCCGAGATGGTGCAGAACACGATGTCGGGCTTTAGCTCGCGCAGCTGCTGGTAGCCGACGCCGCGTCGGGCCAAACCGCCGGGTCGCATGGCCTCCACCACCACGTCGGCGGTCTTGACCAGCTCTTTGAAGGTGGCCACGTCCTCCTCGGTGCGAAGGTCCATCACGATGCTGCGCTTTCCGCGGTTGATGTGGAGGTGCATGAGTGAAACGCCGTCGACGATCGGCCAGGTCATTTCGCGTATGTAGTCCCCTGACGGGGGCTCGACCTTGATCACCTCAGCACCGAGGTCGACCAGGGGCATGGTGATGGCGGCAGGACCGAGCGACGAGCACTCGATGATCCGGATGCCGTGGAGGGGTGCGTCGGCAGACATGGGGCCTCCTGGTGCTCCTGGTCTTCGTCGGCCAGTCGTGGAGTGGAGCCACGTGTGGCGGATTGTATCTGACGGTCCGTCAGAAGTGAACGGGTGGTTCGGCGTCCCGGCGTGGATCGCCACTCCAGATCCGCCGCCCCCTTGGTCGGATAGAGTAGGCAGCCGGTTCGGTGCTGGTTGGCGACTCGTGATCGCGGCGCCGACGACCGGCTCGTACCGAAGTTGGCAGAAGCGCTCGTAGCTCAACGGATTAGAGCATCTGACTACGGATCAGAAGGTTG
>JADGOE010000031.1 GCA_017883135.1 Acidimicrobiales bacterium | reverse complement strand
CCTACGCTTTTCGGCGTTCTCGAGACCTCGAAATGCCTTGACCAGGGACGATGTCACGCCGGACCCCCGAAAATGCCTACGAACTCAGTAATGCCGGACGGGGGCAGGCCGAAACGGCGGCTGAGCTCGTTCGCCACCCATTCCGCGTCGTCGCTGGGCAGCATGGCCGTGATCCCGCCGAGTGTCTCCACCCGCCGGCGGATGGCGGCGACCACCGGGTCGGGGGAGTGGCCGGCCATGGCCCCGGTGTCGCCGAGTGCGAAGTCCACATACGTGAGCCGATCGACGTCGGTGACCCGCGCTCCACGGGCTTCGGCGAGGGCCAGGGGGAACCCCCCGGGCCAGTTGGCCATCCAGGTCATGGGCACACCGGTGAACAGGTGGTCGGCCCGGGCGAACTGGCGCAGCGATCCGGGGTGCAGTTCGTGGTGCCGGCTCCGCTCGGCGGTGAGCAGCGAGGTCAGTCGGGCCCGGTCCATGCGCTTCTTTCGGCTGGGGTCGGAGTCCTTCGATCAGCGCCAGTCTGCCCGGAAATCAGGAGCGGGTGCCGACCGGAGCCGAAGTCGCCGGTTGATGCCGGCAACCCGCACAGCTCACTCGTCGAGGTAGGAGTCGCCGCTCGACACGCGCTTGTCCGGCAGTGACTGGATCAGTCGGCTCACCGCCGGGTACTCACCGGCTTTCCACGCCTCGGCGATGGTCCGGTCATCCAACTCGCGATGCCTGGTGAAGTTCCACCAACGGGTCACATCGCTGTCGGCGTAGCCCTTGTTGGCCAACACGATGTTGAGACGGGTGGCCTCCCACGTCGCCTCCTCGGGGCTCATCGCTCCGGTTCGCTCGGATGGGGCGGCAACTTGCTCCAACTCGTGGGCGAGCTCCCTGTCGAGGTCGCGGGACACGTGGCCGCGAATGGTCTGCAGCGAGCCGCCCGTCAAGGCGTGGCGGTCCGTCACCCGGCGCTCCCGCTCGCTTTCGAGACTGCGCGACCACAGATGCTGTGCGGTGTTGTCGACATCGCCGGCGGTCACCCGCAGGCGCAGCCTGCGCTCGATGCGTTCCGCAGTGCGCTGAGGGGTCTGTGCCGGTCCGACCGCGTCACGGCGCTCCCTCGACTCGGAATCGCCGACATCGCCAAGTCGCCTCTCCGTCGGACCGGCGCGTCGGTCCGACGAGTCCTCGGGAGGGATCGGCCCGTTCGGTGGGTCAGTGACCGCCGCCGACCGGGCAAGGAGCGGGGAACGTGATGCGTAGCTCTCGGGTGGAAAGATGTCGCCGGCGGTGCCGGCGATGGCGGCACCGAGGTATGGAGCCGTCCACTCGCTCTCTCCCACGGTCACGGCTGCCGCCCCCGTGGAGGCAAGGCGTGCCACCGGCACGTCGAGACAGGCTGCCACCGCTATGGCCTCGGTGAACCCGAGGCGTCGGTTGGTGGTCTCCACCTGGGCCACCGTCTCGCGCGTCCAGGCGATCCCTCGCAGCAGCATCTCGTCGGCCAGGCCTTGCTGTGTCAGGTTGGCCTTTGACCTCAGGGCCGCCACATTCCGCCGGAGTATGTCCTCGATGCCCTTGGTGGATTCGCCGTTCATCTTTCCAGTGTACTTCTTCCTTGTAAGAAATTTGAACATTGCCAGCCGACCCTTGCTGCCTCGATAGGGCCGACGAAGTGCGGTTCAGGGCGTGGTGGCGATCCTTTCACGCTGAAACTATGAACAACTGCCCGCATCGTGCCTGGTGAGGGGCGATGCGGCTCCCAACGTCGAACGACCGTGCTTCCCACGGGTGCCCACCCGCTGAGTCTGTCCGACCCATGATGACCGTCCAGGCGGCACGATGGGTGGACCCCGGCCGTTTGAGGCACGCGATTCCCCCTACAGCTACGGCTCGATGGTTCCGACTAATTGGGAGAAGCATCCGCACTAAGCAACAAGAGGGGCAGGAGAGAACTGTGACGATCGACCCGTTTCACGTACGCAGAGTCAGTGAATGGTCCGACGCCGACTTCGATCTCGACGATCTGGCCTTGCCCGCGCAGCCGCAGTGGCGCCGCTGCGGGGCCGTGCACTGCATCGATCGGGGCCCGTGGTTGGGGACCCTGGTGTGCTGCATCAGGCAGAGTGGCCACGAAGATGGTCATTCGATGTCGCTCGGTGACCTCGGCGCTCCCGACCACTGGCAGGAGACCTGGCTGTAGCCGCGGCCGACTCGGCGGAGGCGGCGAGCTTCTGGTCCGGACGAGACCGTGAGGTTCGGGGTCGGCCCTCGAGCCTCAGAGCCGCAGGACGACAGCTTGATCAGCCGCCAGCAGCCCATCGAACGGCTCCCCCTCGCCGGGGCGTGTGCTCGAGATCTCCACTCGTGTCCCCACCAGTGAGACCGATGCATGGTCCGGCTCGCCGGTGCTGCCGTCAGCGGTCGTGACCTCCTGGCCGGTGAAGTTGACCAGGACCGCATAGCTCTCGTCGCCATCCGTCCTGGTATAACCAAGGACGCCCTCGGTGATCTCGAGGAGATCGAACCCACCTGTGGCCAGAGCAGGCGCACGGTGGCGGAGGTCGATCAGGCGCCGGTAGAGGTGGAGCATCGAGCCCGGATCGCGTCGCTGGTCTGCGTGGTTCCGATGGTCGGAGTCCGGAGGGAACGGCAACCACGCTTCGATGCCGGCCCCGGTGGGCCAGCCGTGGGTGTCCGTCCCGTCCCAGGGGATCGGTGCCCGGCATCCGTCACGGCCACCCGGGTCGACCCTGCGTTCCGGGGTGACGATGGCGTCGAGCAGGCCCAGTTCCTCCCCCTGATAGAGGAACGGTGTCCCACGCAGCGTCATCAGTAGCACCGCTGCCGCCCGGGCGCGCGCCTCGCTCCGCCTGTCCCGGGTGGCTTCGTTCTCTCCCATCAGGGAGCCGCCGAAGTCGTAGCGGGTGCGGTGACGAGGGTTGTCATGGTTGGACAGGACCCAGGTCGGCCAGGCACTTCGTACATCGAGCGCACCGTAGGTCGATTCGATGCAGTCGGACCACGGATGGTGCATCCACGGCGCGAACAGCGGAGGGAAGTTGAACGCCAGATGGAGTTCGTCGTCGTGGCCGTAGTAGGTGGCTACCGCCGCCGTCGACAACAAGAACACCTCGCCCACGATCACCCGGTCACCGGAGTAGCCGTCGACGAGGGCCCGGATGTCCCTCAGGCGCTCATGGGTCACCGGCACGTCGTTGAGTGCACAGTGGGGAATGCCGAACAGGGCCGGGGGATCGTCGGGGAGATCGGGGTCCTTCCCGATGGCGTGGATGACGTCGGCACGGAATCCGTCGACCCCCCGCTCGAGCCAGAAGCGAAGTACCTCGTGCATGGCGTCGACGACCGCCGGTTCGTCCCAGTTGAGGTCGGGCTGGGACGGTTCGAAGAGATGGAGGTACCACTGACCCGAGGGCTCGTCGAAGGTCCACGCCGGAGCGGAGGGGTCGAATGCCGCCACCCAGTTGTTGGGCGGCGCCCCGTCGGGCCTTGCATCGCGCCAGACATACCAGTTGCGATGGGCGCTCGACCTTCCCGCGAGCGCGTCGAGGAACCAGGGATGCCGGTCCGAGGTGTGGTTGGGCACCCAGTCGACGATCACCTTGAGGCCGAGGGCATGGGCATCGGCCAATAGCGCGTCGAAGTCATCGAGGGTCCCGAACAGCGGATCCACATCGCAGTAGTCGCTGACGTCGTAGCCGAAGTCGGTCATCGGCGACCTGTAGAACGGGGAGATCCACAGGGCGTCCACCCCCAGCCATGCCAGGTCGGAAAGGTGCGACCGGATACCGGCGAGGTCACCGATGCCGTCACCGTCGGAGTCCGCGAACGACCGGGGGTAGATCTGGTAGAAGACCGCCTGCTTCCACCAGGGCTCCCCCATCATCGGTTCCTATGACGGCGCGTAGTGCTCCTCGGGGGTCGATCGTCGGCGGGCATGTCGGATCAGGCCTCGGCCCGCGCTTTGATGCGAGCCAGGGTGGCCGCCATGTTGGTGCGGTTGTGGCCATCGGTGTCGCGGGTTCCTCGCACCAGTGGTCCGCTCACTCGCAGGGCCCAGCCCCGATGATCTTGGAACTGCTCGCGGATCGTGGTCCCGGCGGGGCCGTCCGGGTCGATCCGGTACCCCCAACGTGCGACGCGGAGCGGTCCGAAGGTCACGTCCCATGCGATCTCCGAGCCCGCCTCGTAGCCGACGATGGTGCAGGTGGTCGACCAGCGCCGCCACCCGGACCGGTTCCGTCCGCGGAATCGGGCACCGACGGCAGGGCCGGACGAATCTCCCACCCAGGTCATCGCGACGCACTCGGCGGTGAGATCGCTCAACTCGACGGGGTTCCCGACGAGCTGCCATACCCGCTCCGGTGCTGCGTCGATCCGCTCGGTCACTTCCATGGCTGGCACGGTGCGACGTTAGCAATGCCCACCTCGAGCTGTTCGACCTGCGTGCACCGCGTTGGCCGGCGAGCGGCGTCGGAACGCCCGTGGTTACAGTTTCCGTCCGCCCTTGCCGAAGAACTCCAGTGAAGGATGGAACGCATCAGGTAGGGAAGGAGCATCATGGTGGAGCGTCGGGCGGTAGAGGATGGGTCGATGTTGGCCGAACGGCTTTCGGGGAGCACGCCCCCCGAAAATTACGGCACCGGACGGGTCTGCGTCGAGCCTGAGTGCCAGGTTCGGCTCTCTCGGTACAACAGCACCGACTGGTGCGCGGTGCACGAAAGCCCCGCTTCGACGCAGCGGCCCTACAACAGCTCTGTCCGGCAACGGGGCCGCCGCCGCAACGGGTCGGGTGGCCGTCGCAAGGCCGAACGCAAGACCCAGCGCCAGACCGCGGCCTGAGGCGACCGGGTCGCCCTCGGTCGCCGCCGCTATCAGGCCCGCCCCTCGGCGGAACCTGCTCTAGACGACATCGCTACACTGCGGGTCGGCCACGACCTGTCGGCACCCACTGGGTCCCATTGCATCCCCCCCGTGGGTCGCCGATCGAGGGCGCGGGCAGTCTCGGCCCGATGGGTCCGACCATCCAATTGGAGGAACGCAGTGGCGAGTCGACTCGAAGGAACCGTGGCCCTGGTCACCGGAGCGTCGAGCGGCATCGGGGAGGCAACTGCGGTGGCCCTGGCCGCCCTAGGGGCCACGGTCGTCCTGGCCGCCCGCCGCAAGCAACGGCTCGAGGCGCTGGCCGAGCGCATCGGAAGCTCCCGAGCCCTGGTCATCGAGACCGACGTCACCGACGAGGCGCAGGCCCGCGCCATGGTGGAGCGCACGGTATCCGAGTTCGGTCGGCTCGACACGTTGGTCAACAATGCCGGGGTCATGCTGCTCGGCCCCATCGTCGACGCGCCCGTCGATGAGTGGCGCAGGATGGTCGAGCTCAACGTGCTCGGGCTCCTCTACTGCACCCATGCAGCGCTTCCGCACTTGCTGCGGTCGACCGAGGGCGAACCCCGTCGAGTGGCCGATGTGGTCAACGTGAGCTCTGTGGCCGGTCGGGTGGCACGCCAGGGCAGCGGCGTCTACAACGCCACCAAGTTCGGGGTGGTCGCGTTCTCCGAGTCGCTCCGCCAAGAGGTGACCCGCCGCCACGTGCGGGTGTCGATCATCGAGCCCGGCGCGGTCATGACCGAGCTGGCCACGCACAATCGCCCCGAGATCATCGAAGGGATGCGTGCCACGTTCGGCCGGATGGAGATGCTGCAGGCGGAGGACATCGCCGAGTCCATCGTGTTCACCGTCACCCGTCCTCGCCACGTGGCCGTCAACGAGGTGCTGGTCCGTCCCACCGAGCAGGAACGCTGAGTGACGTTCGGCGGCTTTCCGCCCGCACGGCAGCTCCTCGGTGACCTGGGCATGGTGGCCGAGGTCGCCTCGGACAGCGAAGCAAGGGTGCGGACCAGGGTGACCCCCCACATCACCGCCGCCGATGGCGGCGTGCGGGCCGGAGTGCTTGCCACGCTGGTGGACATCGTGGGCGGTGCGGTGGCGGCCCGGGTGTTGCAGCCCGACTGGATGGCCACCGCCGATCTGACGCTGCAGGTGGTCCGTCCGGCCGTCGGGCCGTGGGTCGAGGCGCGCGGCACCGTGCTGCGAAGAGGGCGCACCACCTTGGTGATCGAGGCACTGGTGTTCGAGGTCACCGAAGACGGATCGGACCTCGGCGGCGCCCACGAGGGGCCGACTCCCGTGGCCTGGGCCACCATGACCTTTGCCGTCCTCAAGACCAAGAACCCGGCGTCCTCGATCCAGATGGCCAGCGACTTCCCGATCCGGTGGGCCTTCAACGGCGACGGCTTCGACACCTCGATCACCGATGCCGTTGCCATGTCGGTCGTGGATGCCGCCGGAGGTCGGGTGTCGCTGCCGGTCGGCGAGTACGTGTTCAACTCGTTCGGCGCCGTACAGGGCGGGGTGATCGCTCTGCTGGCGGAGGTGGCCGCCGCAGAGGCGCTGGGGGCGGCACGGGGCTCCGGCATCTCTATGGTGGTCACCGACCTACAGGTGTCGTACCTGGCCCTCGGACGAGTAGGGCCCATCGTGACGCGGGCGACCGTGCTGGATGCCGGTGGCGAGGGGAGCGGGAGCGCCGTGGTCGAGTTGCTGGACGAAGGCGCCGGCGGCCGCCTGACCACAGTGGTCAACGTCGGTGCCACCCCGGTGGGCGTTCCCGCAGCAGCCGTGTCTTGAGCGACGGCCTGCAGGACCGCACCGTCGATCGCCGCCGCCACGTCAGTGAGTACTTCCGCCTGGAGCGTTGGGAGATCCCACCTGCGCCCGGCGTCGATGCGCCATCCGAGCTCGGGGGACGCGCGCCGGTGGACGCGCACCAGCGGGGACCCGGAGGTGGCCTCCGGACCGGTGGCCTGCTCACAAGCGTCGATTCGCTGGGGGGCTTTCTCTGCGGACTGGCGGTGCAGCCCGAGTGGATCGTGACCACCAGCATGATGGCCACGATCTCCCAACTGAAGCATCGGGGTCCGCTCCGACTGCACGGCCGGGTGCTCCGGCGCGGACGCAACTCGGTGGTCGCCGGGCTGGATGTGGTCGACGAGGGCAACGGCGATCTGCCGGTTGCGGCGGCCACGGTGGCGTGTGCCGTGCTCGACCCGGGCGCTATGGTGCTCGAATTCGAACGGCCCTTCACCACCCCCATGGTCCCGCTGAACCCGGACGCACCGGCCCCCGAGGTGTTCTTCTGCATCGAGCCCGGGGTCGGCCCGGTCACCAGGCTCGAGCTCGCCGGCCACCTCCGCAATCCGTGGGGCATCCTCCATGGTGGGGCCGCGGCCGTGCTCGCCGACGTGGCCGCGTGCCGGGCGGTCCAAGCGGAGCCGGCCCGTGCGAACGGGGGAGTGACCGGAGCGAGGGTGGCTCGGGCACCCGAACGCATTCGGGAGCCGACGAGGAAGGTCGCTGCCTCCGACACCGTGTTGCACTACCTCCGTCCCGCAAGGGTCGGCCCGGTAGAGGCCAGGTGCCAGGTGTTGGGAAGCCGTGCCGGACGCGCCGTGGTCCGGGTGGCCATCCACGACGTCGGGGCCGAGGACCGGCTGGTGACCCTGGCGTCGGTCGTCGTGCTCGACGTGTAGGTCGGGGGTCTGCGGGGCCTGTGAGGGCTCAGCCGGCCGGGGTGATGACCACGCCGCGGTCGCCGTAGGGGTTGCGCTTGCCCTTGACCGTGGCACCGATCGCGTTGAGGACCTTCGACATCGGGACCATGCCGCCGTACTTGGCTCGGGCCTTCTGCTGGATCGCCTCGTACTGGGCACCGGTGACCAGCTGCGCCGAAGCATCGGTGGGGCTCGGCCCACCGATGCCCGCGTGCCGGCATGGGACACGACCTGGCCGAGTCGGCATAGTCTGATGGTTCACGACGTCGTCAGAGGATGGGATAAGAACATGGGCAATGAATGGGGCCCCCTGGGGGCGTTGATCGGTGAGTGGGAAGCCGAAGGCGGACTGGACACGGCGTACTCGCACGGCGAGGGAAAGGTGCTGGGCACCCCGTATCGCGAGAAGGTCTCGATGAAGCCGTTCGGGCCGGTGGACAACGGAAGCCAGCACCTCTACGGCCTCGACTACAAGACGGCGATGTGGCGCGGGAGCGAGGAGAACCCCTTCCACACCGAGGTGGGCTACTGGCTCTGGGATGCGGCCACCGGCGAGGTCCTCCGGGGCTTCGTGGTCCCCCGGGGCATCACCGTGCTCGCTGGCGGCACCGCCACCGCGGACGCCGTCGAGTTCACGCTGAAGGCATCGCTCGGTGACGACCAGTACCCCATCGGGGAGGGCCGGTACCTGACCACCCATGCCAGCTCGCTGAGGTACGAAGTGACCATCACCGTGGCCGAGGACACCTGGTCCTATCGCGAGACGACGATGCTCAAGATGAAGGAGTTCGACGATCTCTTCCCCCACACCGATCACAACACGCTCCACAAGGTGGGCTGAGCGAAGGTCGATCCCGAGGTCGCAGGGCTGAGCCCGAGGTAGCGGGGCTCACTCCGGGGTCGCCGGCCAGGCCACGACCGAGCCCTCGGCGGTGACCTCGACCTCTGTCCCGTCGGCCACCACCAGGTCGCCCTCGGCCCGGATGGTGACCGGCAACGATCCGGGTGAGTGGGGATCGACGGTGATCACGGTGTCGTGGCCGTGGAACTCGGTACGGACCACGGTGGCCGCCATGCCTGCACCCCCGATGGTGGTGGAGAGCGCCAGCTGCTCGGGTCGGACCAGTGCCACCGCGTGCCCGGAGCACGACCGCGATCGGGCATCGGCCCGCAAGCCCATCGGACCGAACGGGGTGGTCACCCGATCGCCGTCCACGGTGGCGGCGATCAGATTGGCGTCGCCGAGGAAGCGGGCCATGGCCGGATCCACCGGGTGGTCGTAGAGCTCCTGGGGCGTACCGTGCTGCCCGATCGCCCCGTCCCTGATGACGGCCACCTGGTCGGCGACCGAAAGGGCTTCGTCCTGATCGTGGGTGACGAGTACCGCAGTGATCCCGCCGGCCCGCAGGACATCCTGGACATCGGATCGGACACTGGCCCGCAGCCCGGCGTCGAGGGAGGAGAACGGTTCGTCGAGCAGCACCAGGGCCGGGCGGATGGCCAGGGCCCGGGCCAGGGCCACCCGTTGCTGCTGCCCCCCGGACAACTGGTGGGGGTACCGGCCGCCCAACCCGGTGAGGCCGACCATCTCCAGCAATTGGCCGGCGTGGGAGCCAGCGCCGCCTCTCTCTGCGCGGAGAGCGAACCGTCGCCGCTCTGCGCGGAGCGTGGACCGCCGTACCCCGAACGCGACGTTGGCGGCCACGGTGAGGTGAGGGAAGAGGGACCCTTCCTGGGGGACGTACCCGATGCCCCGCTGCTCGGGAGGAAGGGATCGGTCGGCGTTCTCGAGGACGCGCCCGCCCAGCTCCACGTTGCCCCGGTCGGCTCGCTCGAACCCGGCCACTATCCGGAGCAGCGTGGTCTTGCCGCTTCCCGACGGGCCCAACACGGCGGTGAGCGACCCCTCGGGCACCTCGAGATCGACCCCGGAGAGCACCGCCTGATCGCCGAACGACTTGTGCAGGTCGGTGATGCGCAGGCCGGTCACGCCGAGTGCCCCGTTCGCGAGGGGAGCCGGTCGAACCATCGCCCGAGGACATAGCTGGGCACGACGGCGATGGCGATCATCAACCCGGCGTAGGGGGCCGCAGCCGCGTAGGAGAGGTTGCCCGTGTAGGCCCAGAACTGGGTGGCCAGCGTCTGGACGCCGGTCGGTACCAGCACCAGCGTGAGGGTGAGCTCGGTGACGGTCGAGAGGAAGACCAGGCAGAATGCCGCGGCAAGACCGGGTCCGACCAGGGGGAGCACCACCCGCCACCACACCGCCAAGCGCCGGCGACCCAACGAGCGGGCCACGTCCTCGAGGGCCAGCGGTGCCTGGGCAACCGAGGTGCGTACCGCAACCAGGGCCAGTGGGAAGAACATGATGCCGTACCCGATGATCAGCAGCGGGGTGCTCAGGTACAGCGGACGCAGTACCCGGATGGAGAAGAAGACCAGGGCCAGGGCGATGATCAACCCGGGGACCGCCTGGACGACGAAGGTGCCCCGTTCGAGCGTGGCGGTCGACCGGCGCGGATGGCGCACCGCCAATAGCGCCACCGGCAGGGCGAGCAGCGTGGCCAGCAGACCGGCGGCTGCGGCGTACCCCGCCGTGGTCAGGGCGGCCCCTGTCAGCGAGGTGGATGAGGGGAGGGTGGTGCTCCCTCCGCTGGCCAGCCAGTAGACGACCACGCCGACCGGCACTCCGAGGGCGAGGCCGACCAGTGTCACCAGTCCGGCGAGTGCCGGGAGGGTTGCCCGCCCCAACGCGTGGACGCGCCGGCCTCTGATCGCACGGGTGGTGCGGGTGATCCGGCCCCGGCCACGGACCATGGCCTCCCCGCCGAGCACTGCGAAGCTGACCACGACCAGGATGAGCGAGAGCGACGACGCCACCGGGATGTTGTAGCTGCGCTGGGACTCGAAGAAGATCTCCGTGGTCAGCGTCTGGTACCGGAGGATCTCGAATGCGCCGTACTCGGCCAGCAGGGCCAGCGATACCAGGACGCACCCGCCGAGCAGCGCCGGTCGGGCCTGGGCCAAGGTCACCCGGGCGAAGGTGGCTGGTCGCGAGAGGCCGAGGGAGCGGGCCACCTCCTGTTGACCGGGGTCGCTCCCCCGGAACGACGCGGCCACCGGCAGGTACACCAGGGGGTAGAGGGCAAGGGTCATCACCAGCCAGGCCCCGAGGAAGCCGTGCACCGCGGGGGCGACCGACACCCAACCGAAGCCGATGACGAAGTCGGGGATGGCCACCGGCAGGACCACCGCCACCGCCCAGAACCGCCGTCCGGGCAGATCGGTCTGCTCCACCAGCCAGGCGGTGGCGGTCCCGATCACCGCACAGGCCACGGTCACCGCGGCAGACAGGCGGACCGTGTTCCACAGCAGGCCGAGGGTGAAGCGACGGAACACCAGATGCACCATCTCCGACCAACCGGTCTGGGTGGCCTGGACCACCACGTAGACCAGGGGCAGGGCGAGCAGGGCGGCGACCGCGATGGCCACGATCCACAGGACGACCGGCTGACGCGACCGGGCCGGCACCGGCGAGGTGATCGGCTCTACCAGGTCGAGCTCGGGTCCGGCCGTTGCCGTCAGCGCCACGACGGTCCGGTCATCGCTCGCTCGTTGTGTCGGGGCTGACCCTCGGTGGGTTCATCGTGTCCGGCCGGCCTCTACGCCAGCTGGGCCTGTTGGAGCAGGGAGATGGCCGACGAACCGTCACCCAGCTCGGGGATGGTCAGCGGCGCAGGCTGCAGTGTGGCGAAGGGCGGGAGCGGCTGAGCCGTTGTCACCCCGGAGCCGAGCGGGTACTCGTAGCTCTGGCTGTGGGCGATGATCTCCTGGCCCTCGGCGCCGACCAGAAAGGCCACGAACCTCTGGCTCGCCATCTTCTCGGTGCTGGAGGCCAGCACGCCGGCTCCCGACACGTCGATGACGTAGCCGGCGTCACCGGGGGCGAAGGTGGCCAACGCCGAGTGCATCGCCGACCGGCCGACCTCGGCGCGTTGGCGGTGCCAGTAGTAGCTGTTGATGATCCCGAGCTCGATGTGCCCGGCGTTCACCTCGTTGGTCAGGACCTCGTTGTCGGGGTAGACGTTGGCACCGGCATTGGACTTGACCGCGGCGAGCCATTTGGCCGCCGCACTCTTCCCGTAGGTCCGCTCGACGGAGATGACCAGCGGGAGGAAGTCGGTCTCGCCCTGGGCCAGACCGATCTTTCCCTTCCACCTGGGATCGGCAAGGTCGAGGATCGAGCGCGGAAGCTGACCCGGGCTGAGCCGGTCGGTGTTGTAGACGATCATGCTGACCCGGGCCGACACGCCGACCCAGTCGCCCGTGGGCGAGCTGTACCTGGACGGGACCGTGGCCAGTGTGGACGGAGCGACCGGAGTCAGAAGGTTCTTCCCCTGGAGCTGCTCGAGCGCCGGCGAGTTCTCGGTGTAGATCACGTCGGCGGGGGAGGCCGATCCCTCGGTCACGATCTGGTTGGCCAGAACGGCTTCGTCGTTGTTGCGGACCTTCACGTTGATGCCGGTCTTCTTCTCGAACGCCGCGACCAGGGTGGCCGTGGTCTGTTGGTGCTGGCCGCTGTAGAGGGTGATGGTGGTCTGCCCACCGGCCGATCCCGACGGGGGCCCGGAGCTGCATCCGGCTGCGAGCAGGACCGTTCCCAGCAGCACCGACGTCACGATCAGTGCCGGCCGCCTCACCTCCCTGGGGATGTTCATCGCTGGGTCCCTCACGTTGTGGTCGAGTGGCGGTCGGGGTGGGTGTCCGACCGGGTTCGGGCCTGGGCCCGTTCGGGTTCGGTAATTGAGGTTACCATGACAAAAAATATTAGGTAGTCCGAACATTTGCTGTCAAGCGGTCGGCGGTGCTGTGCCGCGGCCCAGGTCCGGCGAATAGCGTCGCACCAGCCATCCAGCCATCCATCCAAGGGACGACCATGAGCCATTCAGCATCGACCGGAGTGAGCTCCATGCACAGCAAGACCGTGGTGATCACCGGTGGCAATTCGGGCGTGGCCAAAGCGACCGCGATAGCCCTGGCCGGGGCGGGGGCCCGCACGGTGATCACTGCCCGAAGCGGGTCCCGCGGCCGCGACGCACTCGCCGACATCCGGCGTGCCAGCGGCTCGGACCTGGTCGACCTGGTGGTCTTCGACCTGGCCGACCTGGCTTCGGTCCGCCAGGGTGCGGCCGTTCTGCTCGACCGGTACGACGAGATCCATGTGCTGGTGAACAACGCCGGCCTCGTCCTCTCCGAACGCACCGAGACGGCCGACGGGTTCGAGTCCACCTTCGGCATCAATCATCTGGGCCCGTTCCTGTTGACCCAGCTCCTCATCGATCGGCTGATCTCCTCGGCCCCTGCCCGGGTGGTGAACGTCGCCTCGACCGCCCACCGTTCGGCCCGCCACGGTGTGGGGTTCGACGACCTCCAGTCGTGCAGCGGCTACAAGGGCATGCAGGTCTATGGCCGCTCCAAGCTGGCCAACATCCTCTTCACCACCGAGTTGGCCGGTCGCCTTGCGGGCACCGGGGTCACCGCCAACTCCCTCCATCCGGGCACGGTCGCCACCGGCTTTGCGCGGGACGGCGATGCATCGGGGTTTCTGGCCTTGGGCATGAGGGTGATCAAGCCGTTCACCCTCAGCCCCGAGGAGGGCGCCCGCACGTCGGTCCATCTGGCGTCTGCACCGGAAGTGGCCGAGGTGACCGGCGAGTACTTCGTCAGGTGCAAGACCAAAACCCCGTCTGCTGCCGCCCGCGACGAGGCCGCAGCCGCCCATCTGTGGTCGGTCAGCGAGGAGTTGGTGGCCGAGGCGACCTCCGCCGGCTGACCCGGGACCTGGGTCCCCTGATCCGCCCCGCCGTGACCGGTGGGTCCGCCCGCCGGTTGGCCGAGGTGCGGTGATCATCCCTGGTCAACCGTCCGCGCCCCGTCCGAGGGGCGGTCCTAAGGTGTTCAGTGGAGAAAGCGGACCCCACCCGGGACCGCTCGGACCTCTAGGAGAGTGCCATGGCGAGTTCGGTGGGATCAGCGGGAGCGGATCTGACCCCACAGGAGGGCGACATCCTGCGCCTGGTCGGTCGATCGTGGGGGTGGGTGCTGTTCTTCGGCATCGTGACCTTGGGGATCGGGGTGGTGGTGGTGCTCCGCCCGAAGGACACCATCTACTTCATCGCCATCGTGCTCGGCGTCTGGCTCTTCGTCGCCGGACTCTTCCGGATCGTCGTGGCAATCGCCGACGACGAGGACGCCGCGGGCACTCGGTGGCTGATGGCCCTGCTCGGCCTGCTGTCGGTGATCGTTGGGGTGTTCTTCCTCCGTCGCACGAATCAGACAGTGACCACCCTGGCCTTCCTCCTCGGCCTGTTCTGGATCGTGGGCGGGATGATCGAGTTCTTCACCGCCTACAGCGACCGCGGGTCGCCGGCCCGGGGTTGGCGGATCGCCATGGGACTGCTCGCCTTCGCCGCAGGCATCGTGACCCTGGTCGTCCCCCACCTCACCCTCGCCACTTTGGCCGTGATCATGGGGATCTGGCTGATCATCTATGGACTGTTGGAGATCGCCCTTTCGCTGCAGCTGCGCAGGTTGGCCGCCTAGCCACCGGCCTCGGTGGGCCTGCTCGGATAGAGGATCCGCCGATGGGTGTCCGCGATCAACTGCACCGACCTGGCGCCCAACAGGGCGAAGCCGAAACCGAACGCCATGGTGACCGCCGCGACGACGTAGCCGGCAGGCGTTCCGACGAGCGCAAGCACGACGGTGATGACGTTCGACACGATCGTCGCGATGAAGTATGCCCACATGCGGGCCACCACGCGGCGCCCGGCATCCTCTGGCGGCAGGCAGTCCCGGATGGCCTGGTACGGGAACCAGAAGTTGACGATCGGGATGAACCAGCCGGCCACGCCCAACCCGGGGGAGACTGCGGCGGGAAGACGCAGCAGCTCGGCCGTCTTGGCGGCCCGGTACTGCCAGGTCAGCAGGACGATGAACACGGGGATCTCCACCGCCAACATGAGCAAGATAGCGGCGGTCAGCGCGCCCGGCTGATGAACGTCTACATAGCCCGCGCCCGTACGTGCCTGTATCCGCCCGATGTCGAAGGACTTCCGGAGCCACGACCCCTCCAACCGCGCGGTCACCAGTTCGAGCCCGATGATCACGAGGTACCCGAAGAAGGCCCGCTTCCCCCAGGGGACCGCCCGCTGTTCGGTGGCGAACCGGTCATGGACGGAGAGGAACCCGGGGGGGAGCGGCTGACCGACGAACGCGGGCTGCGGGGGGGAGGACGGGGGGGAGGAGACGTGGCCCGTCCAGGTGTAGCCGTCCCACCAACGCCAGACGGCGAAGCCGGACGGATCGGGGTACCAGCCGGCAGGGGCTCCGAGGGGACCGGTCGGGATCACCCGGCGCAGGGTAGTTGCTCGATCATCGCCGCGAGCTGATCCACGACGGGCGGGCTACAGCGGTTCTCCCTCACCCAGTTCGCTGGTGACCTCGGCGATCGCCCCCTGCAGCCCTTCGGCCGACAGCGCCTGGCCGCCCCCGTTGTCACGCCAGAGCTCGCGGACCCGCCACAGCAGCACGGCCGCTCCGACGATGCAGGCCAGCCCCCCCGACCACACGGCGAACTGCGGTCCGCCGATGGCCGCGGCCATGCCGGTTTCGGCATCGCCCACGCGAGGGCCCCCGGCCACCACCGCGAAGAATGTCCCCGACAGCCGGCCCTGGAGGTGTTCGGGCACCGTCCGCAACTGCACCGTCTGGCGGAACACCGCGGAGACCACGTCCGCGGCGCCGGCCAAGGCGAGGAGCGTCAACCCGATCCACAGCACGGGAACGACGCCGAACAGGGCGATGGTCGCGCCCCAGATCACCACGCAGGCGGCGATGGCCCGGCCCTGATGGCGAACCCGGCCGCACCATCCGGTGAACAGCGATCCGACGAGCGCCCCGGCCCCGGGTGCGGCGTACAGCAGGCCGACCACCCCGGCGCCTCCACCGAACAGGCCGGCGCCCAGGGCGGGGAACACGGCTCTCGGCATACCGAAGATCATCGCGTTGAGGTCGATCCAGTAGGTGGCCGAAAGGAGCTTCTCCTTGCGGAGGTGACGGAACCCGTCGGTCATCGACGACAGCCCCATCGGGGTGCCTCCGCCGCTGGGGACCAGCGCCGGCAGGAGAAGTGCGGCCACAAGGGCCACGGCGAACGTGGCCACATCGATGCCGTACACCGCGCCCAGGCCGATGGTGGCGATGAGCAGGCCGGCCAGGCCCGGGCCGGCCACCAGTGCCAGCTGTTGGATCGTGGTCTGCAGGGCCACGGCGGCGGTCACGTCGTCCTCACCGACCAGCATGGGCAGCGCCGCACGACGTGCCGGCCAGTCGACCCCTTGAAACCCGGCGCTGGCCGCCGTGCAGACGAACAGCGGCCACACGCCAGGATGGGGGAGCGAGGCGTTGACGGCCAACCCACCGATGGCCGCAGCCATGGCCACCTGGGTGACGACCAGCACCCTCCTCCGGTCGGCAGCGTCGGCCAGCGTCCCGCCCCAGAGCGCTCCCGCCAAGAGCGGCACCAGCTGGACCAGGCTGATCATGCCGACGACCAGCGTCGAATGGGTCAGGCGGTAGGCCTGAAAGGAGACGGCCACCAGGGTGAGTTGCGAGCCCAGCCCGGACACCATCTGGCCGGCCCACAGGCGACGGAACTGTGGGTACCGGCGCAGCGGAGTGATGTCGACGACGAGGCGGGCCACCGGCCCACGGTATCGGCCGGGCCGAGCGCGCTGGATCGAGCGCTACGGGTCGAAGGGCCGATGCGACGCGTGGGTGCTGGTTGCCCCGGATGCCGCGGACCAGGCACGGGACGGTCGGTACAGGACGAAATCCCAGGAAGGAGCGGCGCCCATACGTGTCAAATCCGATGATCCCCGCTCGGCTACTTGGCACGCTACACTCGTCTCCGTGAGGACCATGGAAGGTTCATTCGGCAAGGGATCGGGCAAAGCCGGACGGTCCCGCGAGAAGATCTCGGTGATCGAGGCAGCGGGCAGCGACTCACCTTCTCCCTCCATGGCGGTATCGATTGCCGGCGTGTCGACGGCGTGTAGCAAGGACGCTCTCGTATCCAGTGCCAAGGCAGTTCGGGAGGCGCTCTCGACGGAATGACAGACACCCACAAGGTCTGGAACTGTCGAGGAGTCGCTTCTTAGGAAGCGGCTCCTTTTGTTTTTCGGCCCGAACCCTGCCCGAGACGACCCGACGGACCCGGCCACGGGTTGCCTAACACTCCTCGGTCGCACCGGCTGATCCCACGGCGCCGCGGCGATCACGCGGGCGTGCGTGGACATAGCGGTGACCGTCCCGCACTCCCGACCCGGCGTGATTTGGCCACAGTAGGTCGTCGATCGTGGCCCGATAGTTGGAAATGACCCAGGAATCACCCCCGAGAAGCACAGAAAGGAGTACACGATGAACAGACACGAACGCACTTCCGAGCCCGAGCAGGACCGGACCGCGGGCGGCCGCGTGCAGCCCGAATGGGCGGCCGGTGCCGCCACGGCGAGGGCCGCCGCATGGTCCTCGGACCGGGTCCTCGACCCAGGCGATTCCCACATCAAGGGCGAACTGTCCCTTTGCGTCGGGGAGGCGGCCTGACCGTGCCTCTGGATCGGGGAGGCGGCCTGACCGTCCCGGTCCCGACCTCATCTGCGGGGTACCGCCGGTCGAGCGGTTGCGGCCGTGTTCGCAATCGGTGCCATGCTGAGCACGTGCGACGCGAGCTGTTGGATGTTGCCGATGCGCTGGGTGTCCGGCACGGGCTTGCCCGGGGCCGCGATCACGTGGTCGAACTCCTGACCCAGAGCCGGGCCAACTCGGTCTTTCGACGGAACCACCTCGACGAGAGGCACCTCAAGCTTCTCTTGAGCTTCGTGCTGCGCGCCGATTCGAACTGTCTCGACGTCGGGTCCTACAAGGGCTTGTTCCTGAACGAGTTCCGGCGGCTGGCCCCTGGCGGCCACCACATCGCCTACGAGCCGTTGCCCCAACTCTGCGGGCAGTTGCGACAGCGGTTTCCGGAGATGGATGTCCGGCAACGAGCACTCTCCAACGAGGAAGGCGAAGCCAGCTTCGTCCACGTCCGAGATGCGCCGGCCTACAGCGGGCTGAAAGAGGGTCACTATCCCAGGCCGATGAGCACCGAGACGATCTCGGTGAGAACTGAGCGCCTCGATGATCACCTGCCCGACGGATGGCTGCCCACGTTCATCAAGATCGACGTGGAGGGCGCCGAGGCGCTTGCCATCGAGGGCGCCTTGGACACCCTCCGACGAGGTAGGCCCATCGTGGCGTTCGAGTACGGAGGCGGAACCGGCGAGAAGTTCGGCACGTCGGACCACGACATCTACAGGCTCCTCTGCGAGGACGTAGGGCTCCGCCTGTTCGATATGGACGGACACGGCCCGTTCGGGCCGGCTCAGTTCGAGGACGAGCTGGCCACCGGCGAACGGTGGAATTGGGTGGCCCACGAGTAGGTCCTCATGCCGTCCGACCTACTCGGTTCGACGGTACCGCGCTGGGCCCGAGGGGGGCCGGTCGCCGGTCGGTGGGTGATGGGTGGTCAGGCGTCCTGGTCGGGCTCTTGGCGTTGGAATTGGATGCGGTAGAGCTCGGCGTACTGATTGCCGGCGGCAAGCAACTCGTCGTGGCGCCCCCGTTCGACGATGCGGCCGTGGTTGAGCACAAGGATGATGTCGGCTTCCCGCACCGTAGAGAGGCGATGGGCGATGACCAGGGAGGTCCGGCCGCGCAACGCGGTGGCCAGGGCTTTTTGTACCGCGGCTTCGGATTCGGAGTCGAGGTGGGCGGTGGCCTCGTCGAGCACGACGACTTCGGGCGCCTTCAACAGGAGCCGGGCTATGGCCAGGCGCTGCTTCTCCCCTCCGGAGAGGCGGTAGCCGCGGTCGCCGACCACCGTGTCGACACCGTCGGGGAGGCCGTCGACCATGGTGGCGATCTGGGCCCCGGCCAAGGCCGAGGCCAACTCCGCCTGGGTGGCACCCGGTTTGGCGTAGAGCAGGTTGTCCCGGATGGTCTCGTGGAAGAGGTGGGCGTCCTGGGTGACCACACCCACGGTGGCGGTCAGCGACTCCATGGTGGCATCGCGCACGTCCAGCCCATTGATCCGGATTGCTCCCGACCGGACGTCGTAGAGGCGGGGGAGGAGTTGGCTGATGGTGGTCTTGCCTGCGCCGGATGGCCCGACCAGGGCAACCAGCTGACCGGGTTCGGCGGTGAAGGTGACGTCGAACAGCACCTGCTGGGAGACGGACGGATCGAGGACGGCCACCGATTCGAGCGAGGCCAGCGACACCTCTTCGGCAGTGGGGTAGCGGAAGTCGACGTGATCGAACTCGATGCGGGCCGGCCCCGACGGGATGGCTCGTGCGTCGGGCTTGTCGGTGATCATCGGAGGAAGGTCGAGGACCTCGAAGACCCGATCGAAGGAGACCAGCGCGGTCATCACGTCGATCTGGACATTGGAAAGGGCGGTGAGGGGCCCGTACAACCGGGTCAGGTATGCGGCCAGTGCCACGACCGTGCCGACCGACAGCGCGCCGTCGACCGCCTGGATCCCGCCCCAGCCGTAGACCACCGCGGTGGCCAGCGCCGCGGTCAGGGTCAGCGCGGCGATGAAGAAGCGGGCGTACATGGCCTGGGTCACCCCGATGTCGCGGACACGGCCGGCCTTCTTCTCGAACGCGGCCCGCTCGTCGATGGGACGCCCGAACAGCTTGACGAGCAGCGCGCCCGATACGTTGAAGCGCTCGGTCATGGTGTTGTTCATCTGCGCGTTGAGGCCGTAGGACTCGCGGGTGATGACCGACAGGCGCCGTCCGACCCGCTTGGCCGGAAGCACGAACACGGGCAGGATGACCAGGCTCACCAGTGTGATCTGCCACGACAGCAGGAACATGACGATCAGCACCAGCGTGACGCTGATCAGGTTGGAGACCACCGACGACAGCGTGTCGGTGAAGGCCTGCTGCGCCCCGATGACGTCGTTGTTGAGCCGGCTGATCAGGGCGCCGGTCTGGGTCCGGGTGAAGAAGGCGATCGGCATCTTCTGGATGTGCCCGAACACTTGGGACCGCATGTCGAAGATGAGGCCCTCACCCACTTTGGCCGAGATCCAGCGCATGGCGATGGACAGGCCGGTGCCGACGATGGCAAGGCCGGCGGTCACCAGCGACAGTTGGATGATCAGGCTCTTGTTGTTGCCCAGAATTCCGTTGTTGATGATCGAGCGGAACAAGAGAGGGTTGATGATCCCGACCACCGCGTCGATGACCACCAGCACCAGAAAGCCGGCCAGAATCCTCCGATAGGGCCGGGCGAATCGGAACATACGCTTCGCAGTGCCCTCGGTCACCTGCTGCTGGATGACCGAATCGTCGCGGCGCATCGAGCGCATCACCGATCCGAACTGGCCGCCGCCCATGCCATGGCCGGGCATGCTCACAGGCGCACACCACCGGCAGGTCTCATGCCCGGGACCCTACTGTTCGGGCAGCACGGCCCGTCCATCCCCCGAGTTGCCGGACCGGGCACCTTCCGGAGCGACCCTGGGGGGAGCGCTGGCTCAGGTGACCAGTCCCCGCCCGTACACCGGTGGCAGGTCGAGTGCGGTCAGCAGGCCTGGCGCGCCCTCCACCACGGCCGGAATGGAGTTGACCAGCCGCATGGCGGTCGCCTTGAGCCCGGCCGTGTTGTGATCGCCATCGCTCCCCAGCAGTTGGAGATCGAGGGTGTAGTCCGGCTCACCGGAGACCTGCACCCGGTAGCAGCCGGCGCCGGCAGGCTGTGGCCACTCCGGCGCCAGGTCGTCATGGAGGCGGGTGACGTGCTCGAGCACGATGCACGCCTTGCCGTTCCGGATGCCGCGCACTTCGAAGTGGAGCGCCGCGGCGGTTCCCTTCTCGATGGTGCCGGAATCGACCTCGAAGGTCTCGAGTGCCGGCTTGCGCTCGTACCACTCCTCGACGGAGTCGAGCTCGACATCGAGGCCGGCCGCCAACTGGCGCACCACGCTGCCCCAGGCCATGGTCAGGACCCTGGGCTGGAGGATCATCGGAACCTCGTCGATCGGCCGACCGAATCCCATGACGTCGAAGATGATCATCGGCTGGTTGTACGTCGCGTAGTTGAGGACCTCCGACACGCGCACTTCGTCGATCCGCTCGCTCACCCCGGTCAGCACCAGCGCCAGGGCATCATTGGCGAACCCGGGGTCGACCCCGTTGACGAAGAGGGACACGCCGGCCTCGGCGGCCGCGGTCTGCACCGGCTCGATCATCGAGTCGTCGACCACGCCGAAGGGGTACTGCAGGAACACCGGCCCGCTCGACACCACATTGATCCCGGCCCGGAGGATCCGCTGGATGTCCTCGAGCGCCTCCATCAGCCGGTTGTCGGCCATGGCAGTGTGCACCACCACATCCGGTTCGAGGGCGAGCAGGGCGTCGACGTCCTCGGTGGCTACCACTCCGAGGTCACGGCCCAGGCCGGCAAGCCGGCCGGCGTCCTTGCCCACCTTGTCGGGATTGGACACCCAGAGGCCGACAAGTTCGAGGTCGGGTCGGGCGTCGATGCCGGCGATGGCGTGTCGGCCGACGTTGCCGGTGCTCCAGGCGACGACCCGGTAGGTCTTGGTCATGAAGCGCTCCTGTGTCGTGGATGTCTGGTTCGATGAGCTCGATCGGCAGAGGGGACGCGGCCGGTGGGCCCGATGCGGTTCACAGGTCGGGCAGGCCCATGTCGAGGTTGGGCGCCTGGATGCCACCGTCGACCTCGAGGAGCTTGCCGGTGACGTACGACCCGGCCTCTGACGCCAGGTAGACGACGGCGGCGGCGATGTCTTCGGGGTCGCCGATCCGGCCGAGTGGTGTGCCGGCCTCCAGCGCATCGCGTAGTTCGTCGGACTGCATCACGATGTCGAGGGCGGAGGTGGCGACCGACCCCACGGCGATGGCGTTCACCCTGATGCGTGGGGACAGGTCGGTAGCGGCCAACCGGGTGTAGTGGGCCAGCGCCCCCTTGGCGGTGCCGTAGGCCACGAACCCGCGGCCCGCGAACCTCCCCATGGCCGACGAGATGTTGACCGCCGAACCGCCGCCGCCTTCGAGCATCAGCGGAACTGCCGGGCGCAGCAGGGCATGGGCGGTCGACACGTTGAAGTGGAACGCCTGCTCCATCTGGTCGGGCGAAGTGTCCAGGAACGGCCGGGGCATCGCCCCGCCAACGTTGTTGACCACCAGATCGAGGCGCCCGAACGCGTCACGAGCGTGTTCGACCAGTGCCGCCACCGCCTCGAGGTCGCTGAGATCGGCGGGCACCACCACGGCCCGACGACCGGCGCCCTCGATCAGTTTGGCGACCTCGCCCAGTTGGTCAACGGTCCGCGCCGAGATGACCACGTCGGCCCCGGCTTCGGCAAGGCTGACGGCAGTGGCCGCGCCGATGCCCCGACCAGCGCCGGTGACGATGGCCACCTTGTCGGTCAAGCGGAAGCGATCGAGAATCATCTGCAGTTCCCCCTTCGTGTGCGACAGTGCTGCCGGCCTGAGACAGTGCTAGCAGGCCGGGGCGCCCCGGCGCCACGCAGTCGGAGTGGCGGATGTCGTCGGGGGTCGATACAGGGTCGCCCGGTGGGCGACTTCGGCGTTCTCCGATCGGACGAGCCGCCGCTCATGCCGGCCGGGTGGATGGCAGACCGAGCTTGCGGTGGTCCCACGACACGGTGCGCTCCACGTTTAGCTTCGCCACGATCCGCTTGTGGAGCATGGTCTCGACGAAGGGGCGCAGCTCCTCGGAGTAGGCACCGTAGTAGCGCTCGAACAGGCCGACCCCGAGCTCCCACATCTTGCCCGGGTCGTCGACGATCTCCGCCCGACCGACCAGCTCCACACCCCTCAGCTCCTCGTAGTACTCGCCGGCCTCGAACATGCAGGTGATCCTGGGGTCGCGTCCGATGTTGACCGCCTTCTGGGCCTTCGCCTTGGTCTCGATGGCGATCGACCCGTCGAGAAACCCATACCACATGGCAACGGCGTGGATCGACCCGTCGTGGTTGAGCGTGCACATCGTCATCGGGCGGCGTTCGTGGAGGAAGGCGTCGATCTCCTCGGGAGTCATCTTGATCAGGTCGCGCTGCTTGACCCCGTGGCCCATCTGCTGGTTTGGCTGCTGCTCGTCGCTCATCCGACCCTTCCTCGGCGTGCCGTTCGGCACACCGCTTCGGCGCAGCGTACCGGTGGGCCGAAGCGGCCGGGCGGGCGGCAGGTGCATCCGGGGCAAGAATGGTCCGGTGCAACGCGACCGAGGCGACGGCGACAGTCCGCAGGCGGACCAGTCCGATCGATGGCGCCTACGCGTCTCGTTCGTCTGCACCGGCAACATCTGCCGGTCGCCGATGGCCGATGTGGTGTTGCGGCGGCTCGCAAGCGATTCGCCGATGCCGGACGGGTCTCGGCTCGGCGATCATCTCGAGATCTCCAGTGCCGGCACCAGTGGGTGGCACGCAGGTGAGCCGATGGATCCGCGAGCGCGCTCCGCGCTCATGCGTCGCGGCTATGTCGACCACGGCCATCTGGCCCGGGCCTTCGGGTCGTCGTGGTTCGACTCCACCGATCTGGTGGTGTGCATGGATCGTGGCCACCAGCAGACGCTGCTCAGCCTGGCTCGCGGGAGAGCCGGGGACGACCGTCACGACGATCGCCTCGTGATGCTGCGCAGTTTCGACCGGCGCGCCGGGGGTGCAGTCGACGTGCCCGATCCCTACTACGGCGACGATCAGGAGTTCGAGACGTGCCTGGCGATGATCGAGTCAGGGTGCATGGGGCTGGTCGACCACCTGGTCGCCCTGGTGGAGGCGGATCGCTGACCCCGGATCGCCTACCCGAAGGTGACGAACGACTCCTGTTCGTAGGCCCGCATCCGCTCGTAGACGTCGCGGACCTCCATCCGACGCGACCGGTCATTGGCCAGGTTGACCAACTCGTCCGGGTCGCTGTCGTGGTCGTACCACTCGTGGTCGTTGTCGTCGAACGCGCAGTCGACGTCGAACAGCTTGTTTCCAGGCGACCTGCCCCACAGCCCGGTCGACGGTTTGCCGCCGCCGACGCCGTAATACCGGGCGTACTTGGTCCGGCCGTCGAAGAAACCGCGCAGGGCGTAGCGGACGTTGTTCAATGCGGTGGTCTGAGCCGAGTCCTGGGCGAACAGGATGTGGTCGCGCACGGTCGTGGTGGGATCGGCGAACACCGCCGAGAGATCCGCGCCCTGCACCGTTGCCTCCGTCGTGGCGGAGTCGACGCCGGCCAACGAGCAGATGGTGGCGGCCAGGTCGACGTGGGACCCCAGCGAGGCGGTCACCGAGCCCGGCGAGGTGACCCCGGGGACCTTCACGTAGAGCGGCACCCGCATGATCTCGTCGTAGACGAACGGGCCCTTGGAGCGGAGCCCGTGCGAACCGCACATGTCGCCGTGGTCGGAGGTGAAGATGATGACGGTGTCGTCCCATGCGCCCGAGGCCTCCAGCGCGCTGAGCACGGTACCCAGATTGCGATCCGCCATCTCGTGGAGGTGCACGTAGTAGTCGAGGTGGCGGAGCCACGACTTCTTGTCGGCGGGGTCGATGTAGCCCCATAGTCCGTGCTGCTGGTCCCACCGCCACTGCCGGTGGGCCTCGGGTTTGGTGTGGAGGTCGTCGGTGAAGTTGGCCGGGAGCTGTTCGACCACCTCGGGGTAGGAGTCGGTGAAGACGGGGAGGGGGTCGCCGTCCTTCCATGCGGCGGACTCGAGCAGCGAGCGGATGGCTGCCACGTCGTCGGGGTGCCCTTCGCGGTAACCGGGCTGGTCGATCGGGAACCACATCACATCGTGAGGGTTGACCAGGGCGACGGTGAGGAACCAAGGTTTTGTGGCGGTGCCGGCGGCCGCCGGTACGGCGTTCTCGGTCAGCCAGTGGGCGGCGTTGCCGGCGATGATCGGGTCGAAGTGGACGCCGGTGCCGGCCCATCCCATGAAGTGCCGGTCATTGCCGTCCCAGTCGGCGAAGCCGTACGCATCCATGTCCGGTGTCGGGGAGTGCGACAGATGCCACTTCCCGATGTAGGACGAGCGGTAGCCGACTCCGTCGAGCAACGATCCGATGGTCGGGGTCGAGGTGGGGAGCTCGTGGTGCTCGGGCATGATCACGTTGTCGACCACGCCGTGGCCGGCGAGGTAGCGCCCGGTGAACAGGCTGGCCCGGCTGGGGGAGCACGGCGAGGTGTGGGTGAAGTACCGGGTGAACTCGAGACCCTCGGCCCGGAGCCGGTCACGCCAGGGCAAAGTGATGCCCGGGGGGAGCCAGGAGCGCTGCCGCTCCTGGTCGGAGACGATCATCAAGATGTTGGGGCGATCGGCAGCGGGCGGGACCATGGCCCGCCACGGTAGCGTCGTCGTCGTTGTGGAACGTCCTGGCGGGCCCGTTGGCGCTCAAAAGTGAAATGTGTTCTACTTTTTCGGACGTCGTCCGTCGAGTTGCCAGGGGGAGGTACGGAATGCCCGATAGCGAAGCGCTGCACGCCAGTCACCGCCTCGAATACCCGTATTCGCGATCGGTGGGACCGGTCATCGGTGCGTTCCTGACCGGCCTGCGGGACGGCAGGCTGCTCGGGGTGAAGGGGTCGAACGGCTCGGTGATCGTGCCACCCACCGAGTACGACCCGACCACCGGCGACGACACCGGCGACATGGTGGATGTGGGACCCGGCGGCGTGGTCGAGTCGTGGGCCTGGGTGTCCCACCCACTGCCCAAGCACCCGTTGACCACGCCGTTCGCCTGGGCATTGGTGCGTCTCGACGGAGCCGACACAGCGCTGCTCCATGCCGTCGACTCCGGTGGACCGGACGAGCTGGCCACCGGCGACCGGGTCACGGTGCGCTTCCGCCCGGCGGCGGAGCGGATCGGGGCCATGGCCGACATCGAGGCCTTCGTACCCGAGGGAGGCGCAGCCTGATGGCCGATCCGACCACCACCGAGGATCTCGGCCCGGTCACCACGTTGGCCACTCCGATCCGGCTCGATTTCGAGTTCACCCCGGGGGTGGCCCAGTCGCGCTTCCTGCGGGGGCTCGAGCAGGGCAAGTTCATGGGTCAGCGCTGCCCGACGTGCGGGAAGGTCTACGTGCCCTCGCGCGGTTCGTGCCCCACCGACGGCGTGCCCACCACCGAGGACGTGGCCCTGGCCAACGTAGGTACCGTCACCACCTACTGCGTGGTCAATGTGCCCTTTGCCGGCCAGTCCATCGAGATCCCCTACATCTGCGCCCAGGTGCTGCTCGACGGAGCCAACATCTCGTTCATGGGCCTCATCCAAGAGATCCCTGCGGACCAGATCAGGATGGGCATGCGGGTCGAGGCGGTCTGGGTGGAACCGGACCAACTGACCCCGTCGCTGGAGTCGGTCAGGTACTTCCGGCCCAACGGTGAGCCCGATGCCGATTACGAGACCTACAAGGAGTACCTGTGAGCGCCGCTGCTTCTGCTGCCGGCCGGACCAATCGCCCGGTGTCGGTTGCCTCGTTCGCGCAGGCGCACAACGTGCGCCGCGATGACGAGCACAACGAGGTCGAGATGCTCATGCCGGTGGTGGCCGAGGTCTTCGGCGCCATCGGTATCACCAAGGACGACGTCGACTTCATATGCTCGGGATCCTCCGACTACCTGATCGGCGGCCCGTTCAGCTTCGTGACCGCGCTCGACGCAGTGGGGGTGTGGCCCCCGAAACCCGAGAGCCACGTGGAGATGGACGGGGCCTGGGCCCTCTACGAGGCATGGGTCCTCCTTCAGGAAGGGGAGATCGACGCCGCCTTGGTCTACTGCTTCGGCCGGTCGTCGCCGGGCAACCTCAACGAGATCCTCGCTCTGCAGCTCGATCCCTACTATGTGGCCCCGCTGTGGCCCGATCCGGTCAGCCTGGCCGCACTGCAGGCCCGGGCCCTCATCGACGCGGGGAAGGCCACCGAAGAGGACTTCGCCGCCATCGCCTCCCGCAGCCGCAGGGATGCCCTTTCCAACCCCAACGCCCAGGTGGCCAACGACACCCCGGCCCAAACGTTGCTGGAGGACGAGTACGTCGTGTCGCCGCTCCGCCGCCACGCGCTGCCCCCGATCACCGACGGTGTGGCCGCCATCGTGCTGGCCGCCGGCGACAAGGCCCGCAGGTGGTCGAAGAGCCCGGCGTGGATCACCGGCTTCGACCACCGGATCGAGACCCACTCGCTCGGGGCCCGCGACCTGACCTCCTCGTCGTCGACGGCCATGGCCGCACAGCGCGCGGGCCTCTCGGACGGCCCGGTCGACATTGCTGAGATCCACGCCCCCTTCGCCCACCAGGAGATCATCCTCGTAGAGGCCCTCGGCCTCGATGACACCGTGGCCATCAACCCGTCGGGAGGTGCGTTGGCGGCCAACCCGATCATGTCGGCGGGGCTGATCCGGATCGGCGAGGCCGCCAGCCGCATCTCGTCGGGGCAGGCCCGGCGGGCGGTGGCCCACGCCACTTCGGGGCCCTGCCTCCAACAGAATCTCGTATGCGTCCTGGAGGGTGAGTGATGGCAGAGCGTTGTGCAGTCATCGGCGTGGGGCAGACCCACCACAAGTCCAAGCGGAACGACGTGTCCATCGCCGGCCTCGTGCGGGAAGCGGCCAAGATGGCGTTGGCCGACGCCGACCTCACCTGGACGGACATCGACGCAGTGGTCATCGGCAAGGCCCCGGACATGTTCGAGGGGAACATGATGCCCGAGCTGTACCTGGCCCCGGCACTCGGCGCGGTCGGCAAGCCCATGTTCCGGGTGCATACCGCCGGTTCGGTGGGAGGGTCGACCGCACTGGTGGCAGCCCACCTGATCTCCTCGGGGATCCACAAGCGGGTGCTGACCGTGGCCTACGAGAAGCAGTCCGACTCGGACGCCATGTGGGCGCTGTCCGTACCCCAGCCCTTCGCCGCCCCGTTGCTGGCGGGGGCGGGCGGCTACTTCGCACCCCACATCCGCGCCTACATGCGGCGCTCGGGCGCGCCCGAGTACATCGGCCGGATGGTGGCGGTGAAGGACCGGCGCAATGCCATGCGCAATCCGTACGCCCACCTCCACATCGCCGACATCGACATGAAGATGGTCGAGGAGTCGATGATGCTGTGGGACCCGCTGCGCTATCTCGAGGCGTGCCCGTCCTCCGACGGGGCGGCGGCGATGGTGCTGTCTGCCGAGGATGCCGTATCCGGGCACTTCCCGCCGGCATGGGTCCACGGAATGGCCATGCGGTCCGAGCCGACCATGTTCGCGGGCCGCGACCAGGTCAACCCCCGGGCCGGACGCGACTGCTCGGCCGACGTCTACGCCCAGGCCGGCATCACCGATCCGCGTCGGCAGATCGACGTGGCCGAGGTGTACGTGCCATTCAGCTGGTACGAGCCGATGTGGCTGGAGAACCTCGGGTTCTGCGACCTGGGCGACGGGTGGAAACTGACCGAGTCGGGGGCCACCGCCTTCGACGGGGACATCCCGTGGAACACATCGGGAGGTGTGCTGTCCTCCAACCCGATCGGCGCATCTGGCATGCTCCGCTTCCTCGAGGTGGCGATGCAGGTGCGCGGCCAGGCCGGCGAGCACCAGATCGAAGGGGCCAGGGTCGCGCTCGGTCAGGCGTACGGCGGTGGATCCCAGTTCTTCTCCATGTGGGTGGTCGGTAGCGACAAGCCGTAGCGGTGGACCGGCCCCGGACCGAGGCGGGCGGCCCGTTGCCTCACTCCCACCCATGCGCAAGACCATCATCATGGCCCGCACCAACGGGTTCGAGGAGCTTCCGGGTGAGGTGGCGGCATTGGCGGAGGCGTGGGACCCGTCGATCACGGCCGAAGTGAACATCCCGCGTGAGCATGTTCTGGAGGAGATGGCCATGGGTGGACCGGCCGTCGAAGCTGCCCGCGAGTCGCTCCGCCAGCGCGCCCGGGGGTACCGCGACCCGGACCAGCGCCGGCTGTTGCCCCAATTGATCAGTGACGGTCTGACCGAGTGGAAACAGCGGCGCGGGTAGCGGAGCCGGGCGATCGGCGGGTCGCTGCCGGGTGTTCCCGACCGACGTTGCCGGTTACCCTGAGGTGGAGAACACGTCCGCGCCGAAGGTGGCGCTGACGGTCTTGGCCTGGCCCAACTTGGTCAGTCCGAAGAGGTCCTCGACGGTGGCCAGGGTGGAGTAGTGGTTGTAGGGCACACCGCTGATGGTGCCAGCCTTCACGAAGGGAGAGATGAGGACCGTCCCGACGCGGCCTCCTCCCGGCCCGGTGATCCCCGGAAGGGCCGAAGCCGGACCGGGCACCTGGTTGCAGCACGAGGCGGCACTTGCCGAATCGGCCTCGTCGAAGGTGATCTCGAGCAGTCCGTCCTTCTTGAATGCCGGCGAATTGGTGATCAGCGGCACCCAGGTCTTGAGGAAGGAGTCCACGTTGCCCAGGGCCGAGGACGAGGCCGGCTGGTTGACGCACGAGGCGTCGTGGCCGTCATTGCAGAGGTTCGGGGTCACGAAGCTGAAGTTGGGTGTGGTGGCGATCGACCTGAGGTCGGTGGCCAACCCGGCGGTGCCGGCGGGAGTTCCGGCGGGGAGAGCGCCGGCGGCGGTTCCGAGCGGGACGACGTGGGTGTCGCACAGCGTCTTGTTGTCGATGATGGCGTGGAAGTAGACGAACGGGTCGTGGCGGGTGGCGTACCCGTCGCCGGGGGCCGCCCGTTCGGTGAGGTCGGGTGATCCAACCACCGGATGGCCGCACACCGGGGACTCACGGGAGGGGACGTTGCCCATGTCCTCCATGTAGCCCTTCCAGGTGAGGTGGGCCTGGGTGAGTTGGTCGGCCACGGTGGTGACGGTGGTGGGGAAGACACAGCCCGAATCGGAGATCTGGCCGTTGGCGGCCACCGTGGCGGAACGAGGGAAGTTGGCGAAGACCGGACAGTCGGCCTGGTTGAGGGGATTGGGTGCCTGCCCGGAGATCAGCGCGATGTAGTTGTCGTTGGAGAGGTGCCCGATCCCGTAGTAGTTGGTCAACAGCGCACCCGCCGCCGGGAGTTTGCTGGCCAGGTACGGGTCGGCCGACGGGGTGGCGAAGGTGGCGTCGTAGCCCTCGTTCTCCAGCACGATGAGGAAGACGTGGCGGATGCCCGGCAGGCTCGATGGCGAGGTGGTCGGGCTGGCCGCCGTGCCGGCCGGGGAGGCTGCGGTGGTCGGGGAGGCTGCGATGGTCGCGGTGGAGCTCGTGCCGCCCGATGAACAGGCCGCGGCCAGCAGGGAGAAGGCCCCGACCAGAACGGTGCCGAGCGCCGTCCGGGTGGGACGCCGGTGTGTGCGGACCGGTGCCGGAAGGGGAGAGAGTGTGGCCATGGGGTGTGTTCTACCCGAACCGGGCCACCGGGCGCTGCCACTGGGTGCTGCCCCGACCCCGAGCGCCAAGTGCCCGATCCCTGCAGGGGCCCACCGCCGGGCCGCCGGCGGTTCCTCTGCTGGCCGTGTGGCACGTCCCCGGCCCGTCACCGAGTGCCCCGGCACCATGCCCTCGGGCCGGTACACTCGGGCCTGGTTCGCCGATCTGCCGGAGGCATCGCATGAAGATTGTTGTCGACTTCGACGAATGTGCCAGCAACGCCGTCTGCATGGGGATTGCCCCAGAGGTGTTCGAGGTGCGGGACGACGGATACCTCTACCTGTTGAACGAACGACCCGGCGAGGAATTGCGCGAAAAGGTCCGCCAAGCTGCCAACGGCTGCCCGACCGGCGCCATCACCATCGTCGAAGACGAGTAACCAACGAGTGCCCGGGGACGCCCCGAGGGTCCGTTTCGCCCCGTCGCCGACCGGCTATTTCCACGTCGGGAGTGCGCGCACAGCGCTGTACAACTGGCTGGTGGCGCGCCAGTCGGGGGGCACCTTCGTACTGCGCATCGAAGACACCGATGCCGAGCGCAATCGCGAGGAGTGGGTGGACGGGATCATCTCGGCCATGCACTGGCTGTCGATGGACCCCGACGAGGGACCGTACCGACAGTCGCTGCGTACCGATCGGTACCATCAGGCCATCGATGCCCTGTGGGAGGGCGGGTTCCTCTACGCGTGCGACTGCACCCACGACGGGGTGGACCTCCGCAACAAGGAAGCCGGGATCCTCACCCCCGGCTACGACAACTTCTGCCGGGACCGGGACCTGCCTCGGGGTGACGGGAGGGCCTTGCGGTTCCGCACGCCGGACGAGGGGATCACCACTGTCGACGATGTGATCCGGGGCAGAGTCGACTTCCCGTGCTCGGCGATGGACGACTTCGTGGCGGTGAAGGCCAACGGCGCTCCGTTGTTCGTGCTGGCCAATGTGGTCGACGACATCGACATGGCCATCACCCACGTCATCCGGGGCGAGGACCTGCTGCCGACCACGCCGAAGGGCGTCCTGGCGTGGGAGGCCCTCCTCTCCCTCGGGTGGATGACCGATGGTTCGACCGGTGCGGGCCGCCAGCTGGCGCCGGGCCTTCCCGTCTTCGCCCATCTGCCCATGCTGGTCAACGAGCAACGCAAGAAGCTGTCCAAGCGCAGGGACCCGGTGGCGGTCGAGTCCTATCGGGACAAGGGCTACCTCCCCGGTGCATTCGTCAACTACCTCGGTCTGCTCGGATGGAGCCCACCGGGTGAGGACGAGATCTTCACCATCGGTCAGATGGCGGAGTGGTTCCGCTTGGAGGACGTCAACCACTCGCCTGCGTTCTTCGACGTCGCCAAGCTCACCCACATGAACGGCGAGTACATCCGGGCCCTGCCGCTCGGTGCGTTCATCGAGGCGTGCCAACCGTGGTTGACCGGCGACCGCGCACCGTGGCTGGTCACGAACTTCGACGAGGCGGCGTTCGCCAAGCTGGCGCCGCTGGTACAAGAGCGGGTGGCCATCCTCAGCGAGGTACCCCACATGGTCGATTTCATCTTCCTCGACGAGCCGAACATCGACGAGGACTCGTGGGCCAAGGCCATCGCCGGCGACGAGGTGGCCGGGACCATCCTGGCAGACGCCCTTGCGACCTTCTCCGAGCTCACCGACCGTTGGAGCCGCGATGCCCTCCATGCCGCCACCTCTGCCGTCGGCGAGCGCGTGGGGCGCAAGCTGGGCAAAGCTCAGGCCCCGATCCGGGTGGCGGTCACCGGCCGCCGGGTGGGCCCCCCGCTGTTCGAGGCGCTGGAGGTACTCGGGCCGGAACGGACCCTGGCCCGGGTCCGGACTGCGCTCGGCCGCATCGGAGCCACCGCCGGTGGGGAGCGCCCGTCTTGATCGGCAGGAATCGCCTGCGATCCCTCGACGTGCCCTGAGCTCCGTGGGCCTGCTTGCCACACTGACCGGTGTCCGCCTGATCCGGTTCCTCCTGCGGGTCGTCTCGGTGGTGGTGGCTGCCGTCCTGGTCTACCTGGCTGTGACCGCCGTGCAGGTGTGGATGACCGGACAGCGCTACCAGCCCCGGCCGGCCGGAGCGATCGTGGTGATGGGGGCCGCCCAGTACAACGGCGTGCCCTCGCCCGACCTGGCCGCCCGGCTCGATCAGGCGGTGATCCTGTGGCGCCAGCACTATGCCAACGACATCATGGTGACCGGCTCCAAGGAGACGGGTGATCGTTACACCGAGGCGCAGGCGTCGGCTCGCTACTTGATCACCGCCGGAATTCCCCGCCGGGATATCCTCGAGGCCGGTGGCAGCGATTCGTGGGAGAACCTCGCTCAGGCGGCACCGGCCCTGCTGGCCCGCGGAGACCAGACCGTGCTGGTGGTGACCGACCCGTTCCACGAGGCCCGCAGCATGGCCATCGCCTCATCGGTGGGGTTGACGCCCTATCCGACGCCCGCCCAGAGCTCGCCGATCAAGGGAGTGGCCACGGTCCCGTACTACGCCAAAGAGACCGTCGGCGTCGCAGTGGGACGGATCATCGGCTACGACCACCTGAGTGCACTGCACACCTCACTCGGATGAGGTGCCACCTGGTTGCGGTGCCCCGCTCGATCACGGCAGAGGACCCACCACCCAGATGACGAATGCAGGGGTCGACCCATCGAAGGAGGAACGCCGGTGAACCGAAATGTGCTGTTCATCACTGTCGACCAGTGGCGGGGCGACAGCCTCTCCGCCCTGGGCCATCCGGTGCTGACCACCCCCGCCCTCGACCGGCTGGCCGCCCGGGGCACGCTGTTCGCCAACCACTGGGCCAATGCCGCACCGTGCGGCCCGTCTCGGGCCTGCCTCTATACGGGCACCTATCTGCATCACAACAAGTCGATCAACAACGGCACTCCACTCGATGCCCGGTTCACCAATGTGGCGTTGCTGGCTCGCGACGCCGGCTACGACCCGGTGCTGTTCGGGTACACCGATACCAGCCTCGACCCGCGCACGCTCCCCGAAGGAGACCCGCGCCTGCGCTCCTATGAGGAGGTGCTGCCAGGTTTCCGCCCGGTGCTCCACGAGCCCTGGGAGGCCGGCAGCCGGCAGTGGGGCCGGTGGCTGGCGGCGCAGGGGGTCGACGTTCCGGCCAATCCCCACGACCTCTACCGGCCGATGCCGGACTTCCCCGGCGCCGATCGACACGGATCGACGTGGGCGCCGGCCCGGTTTGCCGCCGAGCAGTCGGAGTCCGCCTTCATGGTGGAGGCGCTCACGACGTGGCTCGACCAGCACGGGGAACAGCCGTTCTTCGTCCACGCCTCGTTCATCCGCCCCCACCCACCCCGCCGCAACCCGCTCGGGTACCACGACCTCTATGACGCCGACGAGCTCCCGCCTTTCGTCGCAGCGTCGACCAAGGCAGAGGAAGCGGCGTTGCACCGCCTCAACCAGGTACTGATGTACCTGCCCCACGTGGGAGCACCCGAGGACGAGCGGGAGCGCCGGCAGATGCGGGCGACCTACCACGGCGCCCAGAGGGAGGTCGACGACCAACTGGCCCGGCTCTTCGACTACCTCGACTCCTCGGGTCTGGTCGACTCGACCTTGGTGGTGCTGACCAGTGACCATGGCGAGATGGGCGGTGACCACTGGCTCTTCGAGAAGCTTGGTTACTGGGACGAGTCGTTCCACGTACCCCTGATCATCCGCGATCCGGATGCCGGAGCCGATCCCGGCCGTGGTCGGGTGGTGCGGTCATTCACCGAATCGGTGGATGTTCTCCCCACCATCTGCGGGTGGCTGGGACTGGAGGCGCCGTTGCAGGCCGACGGCTTCGCCCTGCAACCGTTCCTGACTGGCGACGACGCGCTGGTCGACGGGGCACCTGAGCACTGGCGCACCGAGGCCCACTGGAGTTGGAGCTTCTCCAACCCGGCCACGCAGTCGGCGGAGAAGTTCCTTGGGGTTCCCATGGCCCACTGCGCGCTCGACGTCGTTCGGGGGGCGGAGCACAAGTACGTCCAGTTCGCCGCCGACCCGGCGGTGCTGCCGCCCTTGCTGTTCGACCTGGGCGCCGACCCCTCGCAGCTGCACGATCTGGTGGGGTCCGGCGACGCGGGCGAGCACGGGTGGCATGGCGCCCAACGTCTGCTGCAGTGGCGGATGCGCAACGACGACCGGACGCTGACCGGCAACCTGCTCACTCCATCCGCCGGTCTCGTGGTGGCCCGGGACGAGTGGCGCTGACCAGTCCTGTGTCGGGGGTGCCGAGCGGGCTGGGACCGTACCAGGGCCGGTGCCGAACGGATGACTAGCTCCGATCAGTCACGAGAATGCGTGAGGTCGCTCACCACCCATTGATCAGTGCCCGTCAAGGGTTGCGGGGCCATTTCGGCGAGTCGGAGA
>JADGOE010000078.1 GCA_017883135.1 Acidimicrobiales bacterium | reverse complement strand
ACAGGGCCTTCAACCAGTAATCCCAGGCGGAGGTTTTAGTTGAGGCAATGAATCAGCGGTCATGCCCTCTACGCGGAGGTTTTGACATGAGGCAACGGGACCCTCACGGGTGACCCCCGGGCGCCGACCGATAGAATTGCCGAGGTGACCAGGCCCGACACCACCGAGCTCGGAGCAGGCGGGCCCTCGGAGCAGGCCGTTCGGGCCGCACTCCGTGGCGTCATCGACCCCGAGCTGGGCGCGGACATCGTCGAACTGGGCATGGTGACCGCGGTGCGGATCGCCGACGACGGAGCGGTGGGCGTCGACGTGGCGCTCACGATCGCGGGCTGCCCGCTTCGCACCCAGATCCGCCAGGACGTGGAGACCCACGTCGGCGCCCTGGCCGGGGTGCGGGCGGTGTCGGTGACCACCGGTGTGATGGATGCCGAGCAGCGCAAGGTGGTGATGGCCAGGGCACGTCTGGTGGCCCGTGACCAGGCACCGGCAACCGATATCCCCGACACGGCACGGGTGATCGCCATCGCCTCGGGCAAGGGAGGGGTGGGGAAGAGCTCGGTGACCGTCAACCTCGCGGTTGCCCTGGCGCGCCGGGGCCTCACCGTCGGGGTCCTCGACGCCGACATCTGGGGGTTCTCCGTGCCCCGGCTGCTCGGCATGCAGGGTGAGGTGGAGGCACGGGACAAGAAGATGGTGCCACTCGAGCGGCAGGTCGGTGACGGGGTGCTCCGGGTGCTGTCGATGGGCTTTCTGGCCGACGAGGAGAACGCCATCATGTGGCGGGGACTGATCCTCAACCGGGCGGTCCGCCAGTTCATCGAGGACGTCTACTGGGGGGACCTCGACTACCTGTTGATCGACATGCCGCCGGGCACCGGCGATATCCAGATGGGCCTGGCCCGGATGATCCCGCGGACCGAAGTGCTCGTGGTCACGACGCCGCCGGTGGCCGCCCAGAAGGTGGCGGCCCGAACCGCGGACATGGCCCGCAAGGGATACCTCCGGGTGGCCGGGGTGATCGAGAACATGAGCGACTTCACCTGTGAGCACGGCACCTCGTACGCCCTGTTCGGTTCCGGCGGCGGAGCCCGCCTCGCCGCCGACGTCGGTGTCCCGTTGATCGGGCAGATTCCCCTCCACCCGGCGGTCGCCGCAGGCGGCGACGCAGGGACCCCGGTCGCCCTCGACGAGGGTCAGCCGCTGTGCGAGGTGTTCGACCGCATCGCTGAGTCGGTGATCACCACCATTGCGCCGGTGGTCTCCATGGAGGGGTGCAGCGCCCGGATGCTCGATCGGGTGGAGGCGGCTGTGCGGAGCGGCGCTCCCCTGGGCGAACCCGCCGACCGGCCACCTGCCCCATCTGACCTGACCTCTCGGTAAGTACCGGGGGTCGGGACGCCCGGCCCCCGACCGCTCAGACCGAACCGGCCTTCGGTCCCCATGCGGCCCGGGCGGCGTCGGCCAGGTCCTCGTGAACCGCCAATCCCGCCGCCTGTCTGTCCTCCAGCGCCTCCTGGTAGCCGTCGTCACCGGGCCGCAGGACCAACAGCTGCCCATCCTCGATGAGGACGATCGGCAAGATGGTGGGTACGTCGGTGACCGCGCTCGCCCACTCCATCACCTCACGGGTCGAACGGAACGAAGCGATGCTCCCGAGGTTGGCGATGGTTGGCGGCAGCAGCTCGATCTCGCCGGCGGCGTGCCGGGCGAGTGCGTCGTCGGGCCGCACCCAGATGCTGGCGATGGTCTCCCCCTCGTCGTGGTGCGCCACCTGACCCGGCGGGGCGGCGGTGACGAAGAAGCGGGTATCGAACCGCTTCGGGGCCAACTCGGGCGTGATCCAGTGGCTCACGAAGTGCACCGTGTCGGCCGCCAACACCAGGCCCTCTTCGCGACAGACGTCGAGCAGTGGCCTCATCTGATCGTTGACCGCCTTGCGATGGGCCTCGAAGCGCCGGGCCACCGCGGGGTCGCTGGTGTCGAGCACGCCTCCGCCCCGCTCGTCGTCCTCGTGCCGTTGGGCAACGAGCACCCCGGCCTCCTCGAAGCACTCCCTCAGGGCGGCCACCCAGAAGGCCAGCCCTCCGGACTCCACACCCAGGATGGCGCTCGCCTCGGCGTCGGTCCTGCCGCGGCAGAGGGCCTCGGCCTCGGGCCCGCGGTCCTCGGGGTCGACCGATCCTCCGGGGAAGACGTAGGCACCGGCCACGAACTCGGACGCCAGGTTCCGCCGCAGCATGCACACTTCGATGGCCGCCAAACCGGCCTCGTCATGTGAGTCGCGGATCAGCATCACCGTGGCGGCATCACGGACGGTCACGGTCATCGGAGGTCAGGCTACCGCCACGCCCGCGGGTCGTGCACCGGTCGGAGGTCGGCCCGATCAGCGATCAGGAGGTGAGGAGGTCGGGCGTTCGCACCGCCGACCGGGAGGTCACCGCGCCGGAGTCGACCAGGGCGCTGATGGCCAGCTCCCGGAAGCCGGCCGGATCCGCGATCAACCAGGCGTGCGCCCCCTCGACGACCACGCCGGCAACGCCGGCCGCCCGCCGGAGATCGTCGAATGCCGAACGCGGCACCAGGCCGTCGCGGTCCGACCACGCCACCGACACCGGTATGCCGAGCCGGGCGATGATGCGGACCTCGTTGACCAGGTCGGCCCGGCGGATGAACTCGCCGGTCCGGAACATCCCCAGGGGATTCTGGACCAGGTTGGGAATGAAGTCCTCGAGCAGGGTCGGCAAGAGGCGCAGGAACCGCGGCGAGTAGAGGAGGTCGGCACCGAAGTGGCGGCCCCAGTCCCAGTAGGGACGCTGCACCATGGTGCGGACCTCGTTGGGGAAGAGCGCCCAGGTGGGGCTGCCGATGGCGTTGGCCAGCAGAAGGGCCGACGCTCGCCCCGGCTGCTCGTGGACGAACGCGGTAGCCACACCGCCCCCGAACGAGTGGCCGGCGACCAAGGCGACCCGGTCCCCGCCCACGGCATCCAAGAAGTGCCCGACCCACCTCCCGTAGCCGGCGAAGGTGCGAAGTTCCGGATCGAGCTCACGGGTGCCGCCGAAGCCGGGCAGGGCCGGTGCGTAGACCCGACACCCAGCGGAGGCCATGGCCTCGATCGGTCGGCGGTACGCGTTGGGCCGCAGACCCCACCCATGAAGGAACAGCGCAGATGGGCCGGATCCCGCGACGCAGTACCTGACCCGATAGCCATCGACGGTCACCGATCGCCAGCTGACACGCGGGCTCTCGCCTGACGGGTCGGCCGCCGCCACCGGAACCGGGTCGGAGTGACCCGCTGATTCTGCAGGCATGGCCGGTCAGTGTATGCCCGGCCGTGAGCAGAGGGTCTGATAGGTGTGGATCGGGGCCTCCGGCAGATGGACTGTGGCCGCAGCCGGGCGGCGGGAGGCTGATCGTGCCCACCACTGGCAACTCGGGCCGACCCGACTCCCTCCCTGCTGGCGGACCAGTTACGCTCACTCCGACGAGTCGACGAAGCGGGGATCGCGCAACGATGGCAGCTGACCAGGACAAGACCACCGGCGGAGGCAACACACCCAAGCCGACGACCGGCGCGGGCGGTGGCGCGGGTCAGAGTGCCAAGGATCGGAGCAAGGCCCAGAGCCGGCCGGTCTCCGCCAAGGCCCCCAACGGCAAGGGTGGCAAGGCCGCTGCGGGCGGCCAGGGCGGGAACTCGCCCCGCCCCGGCGCGCGGCCGGCTCCCGCAGCACCCAAACGGAAGGTGTCGGGTGCGCTCATCGCCTGGGGGGCTGTCGGCCTGGTCATCGTGCTCATCGCCGTGCTGGTCATCGTCAAGTTGACCAGCAGTTCGCCCCCGACGACGAACGCCGCCTACACGCCGGTCAAGCCCGCCCCGGCCTCGGTGGTCCACGACGTCACCAACATTCCGCTCTCCGTCTACAACACGGTCGGGGTCAACTTCCCCTCGGTGGCCCAACCGGTAACGGAGCCGAAGATCATCACCGGACAGCCACCTCTCACCCTGGCGGGCAAGACACCGGCGATGCTCTACCTCGGGGCCGAGTACTGCCCCTACTGCGCAGCCGAGCGCTGGGCGATGACCGCAGCCCTGTCCCGGTTCGGTACCTGGTCCAACTTGTCGGTGACCGCCTCGTCGCACACCGACGTCGACCCCGCCACCAACACCTTCAGCTACCACGGGGCCACCTTCACCAGCCCGTACCTGACGTTCCGTTCGGTGGAGGAGTTGAGCAACGTACCCGCCGCGAGCGGTGGCTTCACCCCCCTCGAGCAGCCGACCAAGGAAGAGACGGCGGCCATCAACACCTACAGCGGCCCGCAGTACATCCCAGGGGCGACCGCCGGCCAGGTCTCCTTCCCGTTCATCACCATCAACAACCAGGCGCTCATCTCGGGCGCCAGCTACAACCCGGGCATCCTGGCCGGTCTGTCGTGGACGGACATCGCCGGAGGACTGAGCGACCCCACCAATCCGGTGACCCAGTCCATCGTGGGCACCTCCAACTTCATCTCGGCCTCCATCTGCGCGAGCACCAAGGGCGCACCCGCCTCGGTCTGTACGACCCCGGGCGTGCAAGCTGCGGCCAAGGCCCTCAAGCTGAGCTGATCCGGGCGCCCCGGAAACACTCAGGAGACGAGCATGCATTCCCTACGATGGCAGCCCATCGCCACCCTGGTCCTCAGCATCTGCGGACTCGGGTTGGCCACATACCTGACCATCACCCACTACGACACCCGGGTGACCCTGGCCTGCCCGAAATCGCAGACCTTCAACTGCGAGACGGTCACCACCAGCCCCCAGTCGGTCATCTTCGGCATTCCCGTGGCCGTGCTCGGACTGGCGTTCTTCCTCCCCATGATCGCCCTCTGCCTGCCGGCAGCATGGCGTTCCGCCGACCGGCGCATCCACCTGGCCAGGCTGATCCTTTCGATCACCGGGGTGGGCATGATCATCTATCTGATCATCGCCGAGTTCTTCCTCATCAAGGCGATCTGCCTGTGGTGCACCTCGGTCCACCTGATCACCTTCATCCTGTTCGTGATCGTCGTGACCGCCTCCCCGATCGTCCTCGCGCCCGGCCACGGTCAGACCCCGGCCGACCCGGACGGTCCGAACGACGAGGAGTAGGCGCATCCGACGGTGGGTGATCACATGACCGCTGCCGGTCCGATCGACCCGACCCGGAGCCCCGCCACAGGCACCGCCCACCTCGACGCCCCGAGAGATCCCGCACCGTCGGACCATCCGCCACTGACCCGGACCGCCCGCTTCGCCTGGTGGGCGGTGGCGGTCATCCTCGTCGGCGTCATCGTTCTGGTCGTCTACGCGCTGACGAGGGACACCACGACCCAGGGCGTGCCCCGGCCGGCCGCCACGTCGAACGACGTGATCGCCGAGCTCTCCACGATCCCCAAGGCCACCTTCGACTCCGTCGGCGTCAGCGCGCCCGCCACACCGCTCTCCGCACCATCGCTGCTCGAGGGCCAGCCGCCCCTGACCTCGATGGGGAAGCCCGAGGTGCTGTTCGTGGGCGCCGAGTACTGCCCGTTCTGCGCGTCGGAACGGTGGCCCCTCATCGTGGCCCTGTCGCGCTTCGGGCACTTCACCACCTTGCACAACGTGCAGTCGGCCCCGCAGTCGGTGTTCCCCGACGTCCAGACGTTCACTTTCGTGAACGCCGCCTACACCAGTAACTATCTGGTGTTCACCGGCGTCGAGCTGTACTCCGACGCGCTGAACGCAGGGGGAGCATTCACCAGGATCGCCACACTCTCGCCCGCCCAGTCGACGCTGGTCACCCGCTACGGGTCTGCTGGCGAACACGGGATCGGATCTGGCACCTACCCGTTCGTCGACATCGGCAACCGGATGGTGGCGACCACCTCCGGATACAGCCCCGGCGTCCTCGTGGGACAGGCCCAAGCGACCATTGCCGGCTCTCTCGCCCGAGCCGACCTACCGACCGGTCAGGCCATCGTGGCGTCAGCCAACCAGCTGACCGCGGGAATCTGCCAGGTAACCGGTCAGCAACCCGACACCGTCTGCGCCAGCAAGGGAGTCCGTGCCGCGGACCTGGCCCTGGGACTCAGCTGATCTGCTGGCAGCCCGGGGCGTCGGGTCAGCCGGCCCGGCGGTCCGCCATCTGCTTGCGTTCCATTTCGTTCAGACCACCCCAGATGCCGTGGGGCTCGTGGATCCGGATGGCGTAGTCGAGGCACTCGGCCCGCACGGAGCAGGATCGGCAGATCGCCTTGGCCCGATCCTCGCGCTGCAGCTTCTCCTCTTTGCGCTCTGCGTGGGCAGGCGGGAAGAAGATCTCCGCCTGAGGCCCACGGCATGACGCCTTGAGCTGCCATGTGTCAACCGCCTGCTCCACTGCCCGACTCCCCCTTCTGACCCATCCTCCAGCAAGCGAACGTACTCGCACCCGCGTCGAGAAACAAGAGGTCTGAGCAGGATTTCCCCCCAGGCCGCCCGGATGCCCCAGGACGGCGTACCCCGTTTCGGCGGCCCCCTGCGTGCCATCGGCGCCGCGGAGTGGAACCGGAGGAGTCGGACACTACGCTCCTCTAGATCATGGACGTCAGCGCTTTCTGCAGCCAGAGCCGGGTCCTGATCGTGGCCGGCAAGGGCGGGGTCGGGAAGACCACCATGGTCGCAGCGCTGGCCCACATGGCAGCCGAAGCCGGCATGTCGGTGCTGGTGGTCGAGCTCGAGGGGCGGTCGAGCGTAGGTGCCGCATTCGGCCTCGACGAGGCCCTGGGCTACGACGGGGCAGTGCTCAGGGCGGCCGGAGCGACGCTCGTCGACGACCACGATCCCAGCGACACCGCGGCCATTCCGCCCGGCACGGTGCAGGCCCGCACCATCACACCGGACGATGCCCTCCTCGAGTACCTGGCCGACCACGGCCTGAAACGGATCTCCAAGCGACTGATGTCGTCGGGCATCGTGGACATCGTGGCCGGTGCCATCCCCGGCATCCGCGACATCCTGGTGCTGGGCAAGGTGAAGCAGATCGAGCGCAGCGGCATCGCCGACCTGGTGCTGGTGGACGCGCCCGCCACGGGCCACACCATGACGTTCCTGTCGTCGGCCGGTGGCCTGGTCGATGCCGCCCGGGGGGGTCCCCTGCGCAACCAGGCCGCTGACGTGGTGGCGCTGCTGTCGGATCCGGCCCGATGCCAGGTTGCCTTGGTCACCCTGCCCGAGGAGATGCCGGTCAACGAGGTCATCGAGGCCGCCTACCAGCTCGAGGACAAGGTGGGCATCGCCCTCGGCCCGGTGATCGTCAACGCCTGCCACACCCCGGTCGCCGGCCTGGACGTACCCGCCGAGGATGCCGTCGCAGCGGCAGGGTTGGCGCTCGATCCCTCGGTGGTGTCCGCGCTCGAGGAGGCACGCCAGTTCCGCCAGACCCGTCACCAACTGCAGGAGGAGCAGATCCGACGACTGGCCCGCGAGCTGCCCCTTTCTCAGTTGCGAGTCCCCTTCCTCTTCACCGCCGCCATCGGTCCCGTCGAGCTGGACCTGTTGAGCGGTGCCCTCGCTGCCGGAGTGAAGAGCCTCCCGGACCCGGTCGAGGTGTCGTCGTGACCGAGCCGACCACCATCGACCAGGTCGCCCTCCACCGGTCCATCATCATCTGCTGCGGGTCGGGAGGAGTCGGAAAGACCACTACTGCTGCCGCCTTCGCCCTACAGGCGGCCCGTCTGGGCCGCAACGCGTGCGTCGTGACCATCGACCCCGCCCGGCGACTGGCCAACTCGCTGGGGCTGGACGAGCTCACCAACCGCCCGACCCTCATCGAGGGCGACTGGCCGGGCGAGCTCCATGCATTGATGCTCGACCCCAAGGGGACCTTCGACGACCTCGTCCTGCGTTACTCGGACACCGCCGAGCAGGCCGAGGAGATCAGGGTCAACCGGATCTACCGGAATCTCACCGGCACGCTGTCGGGCACCCAGGAGTACATGGCCATGGAGAAGCTCTACGAGCTCGTCGAGGAGGGCGGTTTCGACGTGGTGGTCGTGGACACCCCGCCGTCGCGGAACGCCCTCGACTTCCTCGACGCCCCACGGCGGCTCACCCACTTTCTGGAGAACCGTGTGTTCCAGGCCATGATGACTCCCACCCGGGTCGGCCTCCGGATCATGGGAGTGGCGGCCCAGACGTTGCTGCGCACCATCGCGAGAGTCGCCGGCGCCGACATCGTGGGTGACGCGGTGGCCTTCTTTCAGGCGTTCGAGGGGATGGAGGAGGGGTTCCGGAACCGGGCGGCCCGGGTGCGGGAGCTGCTGACCGAACAGGACACCGCGTTCGTCCTGGTCGCCTCGCCCCGCCCCGACTCGGTGGACGAGGCAGTCCACTTCGCCGACAAGCTTGCGGGGTCGCAGATGTCGGTCACCGCCCTCGTCGTCAACAGGTTGCAGCCACGGTTTGCCGACGACGCGCAGCTGGCCTCGCTGCCCGATCGCGTCGAAGGATGCCCCGAGACACCTCTCGACCAGTTGGTCGATAACCTCCGGGGCTACACGGCGGCCTCGGACCGTGAGGAGCAGGCCTACGCCGACCTGGTGACCAAGGTGATGCCGGCACCCGTCTACCGGGTTCCCCTCCTCAACAGCGACGTCCACGACCTCGATGGTCTAGCGATCATTGCCGACCTGCTGTTCGCCACGCCCGGCGGCTGAGCCCCCCCTCCGGACAACCCGCGTGCCTCTGGCGCTCTCGCGGCCCCGTGGGTCGCTTTGCCCAGGGGCGCTAACCTGATGCTCGTGCGCACCATCCTCGTGGCCAGCGACGCTCCATCGGTGCGGGCCGAGGTCGCCGCCATCGCCCTGACGCCCGACATCACCGTGCGCGAGGCCCGTTCCGGCCCGGAGGTGATGGCCGAGGTCGCCGACTCGCTGCCCGACCTGGTGGTGGTCGACCTGCAGATGGGGAACATGGGCGGCATGGCTGTCTGCCTCGAACTTCGCCTCGAGGCCTCGTACGGGAGCCTCGAACACGTGCCGGTCCTGATGCTTCTCGACCGGCGCCCCGATGTCTTCCTCGCCCGCCGGTCCGGGGCGGAGGGTTGGGTGGTCAAGCCACTCGACCCCATCCGCCTGCGACGTGCGGTCACCGCGCTCCTCGCCGGGGGCACCTACTACGACGAGTCGTACCAGCCACTGTCTGTCGTGTCCACACCCGCACCTGCCGGCGCCTGACGGCTCCGCCCGAACAGACCGGGTCACCATCGTGTCCGTGTTTCGACGCCACGAAGACGAAGAGCAAACCAGCCCGGGGCGCAGGGGCAGGCGCCGGCACGCCTCGAAGGCCGAAGGTGGGACGGAGCCGGCGGGTCTGCCCACCGAAGGTGGGGCAGACGCTCAGGAGCAGTTCATCATCGACGCGCTCCACGAGATGCGTGACACCGTGGTCCGCGAGGTCATGACCCCGAGGGTCGACGTGGTGGCCCTGCCCATCCCCCTGACCGTTGACACGGTGTCGCAGGCGGTGCGTGAATCGGGTCACAGCTGCTTTCCGGTCTACGGGGAGAACCTCGATGACCTGGTCGGGGTGCTGTTCGTCAACGACCTCTTCCGTGCCGGATGGAAGGTCGGCGGGAGTCGCGACCACACCGGCAGAGCCGAGTACGAGACCGCGGGCGTACAGGCCGTTGCCTCGGCGGACGTGGCAGCAACGGCCGCTGCCGACCAGCGTGCCCCGGGCCCCATCGACATCTCGCGCCGACTGCGCCAACCATTTCTGGTCCCCGAGTCACGGCTGGTGCTCGACGTGCTGGCCGAGATGCGCCGGCAGCGCAGGGCCTTCGCCGTAGTCGTCGACGAGCACGGTGGGGTCGAGGGTGTCCTCACCGTCAAGGACCTGCTGGGCGCCCTCGTCGGAGACCTCCCCGACGAATTCGACTCGGACGACGAACCCGATGTCGTGCGGGTGGACGGCAACCGATGGCTGGTGGACGGCCGGATGAGCGTCGACGACGTCCGGGACCGCCTAGGGATCAACCTGCCGGAAGGTGAGTACGTGACCCTCGGAGGGTTCCTGTTCGACGGATTCGGCCATATTCCGGCAGAGGGGGAGACCTTCGACGTCGGCGGTTGGCAACTTCGGGTCTCCGAGATGGACAAGCGCCGGATCGCCAAGGTGGTGGCCAAGCGGATCGGGCAGAGTCCGGGAGAGCCCGGCGGCGAGGCATCGGCGGGCGGCGCGGGGAACGAGCGCACCGCGGTCGGGTAGCATCTCCCTGTTCTGGGAACGGCTGGACAGCCGATTCCGGTCAACGGGCTGTGGCGCAGCTTGGTTAGCGCGCTGCGTTCGGGACGCAGAGGTCCCCGGTTCAAATCCGGGCAGCCCGACCACGAATGTGCAGGTCAGCCGGGGTTAGCGCCCCGGCTGTTGCGCGCTTACCCGGCTTCTGTCGAGATTCTGTCGAGATTCTGGAATCCCATGACGGTGGCGAATCGGTCTCCTACGCTGTCGGCTGCGGCCCGGTCCGCATCGCTCGTGGCCTGGGCATAGACAGCCAAGGTCAGTCGGGGGTCGGAGTGCCCCAGGCGTGTCCCAGCGGTCTTCATGTCCACTCTCGCCAATACCAACTGGGTTGTAGCAGTACAACGAAGGTCGTGAAATCCAACTCCGGCCAGGCAGGCCTCCGAAGTTGCTGGCTGCCATATTCGCCGTCGAAAGTTCGCATACGACCAGTGACCGCCGTTCGGTGCTGGAAACACGAAGGCGTCAGGGTCCGCTGCCGTGAGACCCATGCTGGTGAGGTGCTCAGCCAGAAGGTCCGCAAGCGCTTGAGGCAATGACATAGTGCGGTTGCCAGCATCGGACTTTGGGGGTCCGAGCTTCGGTCGACCGTGCTCATCTCTGGTGACAGTCTCCGTCACCGTTATGGTGCGGGCCAGAAAATCGAAGCTGTTGACTCGCAAAGCAGCAACTTCGCCCCAACGCAAGCCAAGTAATGCTCCAACCCAGACCGTACTTGGATAGCGGGGCGTGACAGCCCGTTCAACGGCGAATGAACCGTGACGACATGGGGGAATTCAGGAGAACAGGCTGACAGCACCCGGATCGG
>JADGOE010000126.1 GCA_017883135.1 Acidimicrobiales bacterium | reverse complement strand
AGCCGTGGTCTGAGCGGAAGGGCGCTGAGCCGGGCGCATAGTCGGCGATCTGCGTCGTCGAGCCGGGACAGAACGCAGCGCCATAACGACGGGCGCCGCCTCCCTAGCCGCAACGCAGAACGGCACCTCCGGCGCGCTCGCGGACGGCAATCATGCTCGGCGTTGGGCGACTTTGCCCCTGCTGCGAACCGGTGGCAGGGGACATCTGGTCGGCAGATTCCAGCAGCACCAATGCGAAGGGCCGATCTAGCCTGGCCGGATGGGGGTCATCATCAAGTCGCCGGAACTTTCGGGGTCCGAGATGGTTCTCTGGAAGAAGCTGGCAAACCATACCCAAGACAATCGAGCCTTGGGCGGTCGACTCTGTTTGACTGATGAACAACTCATCTTTTGGCCACATCGTCTGGATGCTGCGACTAAGGGTCATCCCCGGTCGGCGTCGCTCGCTGACGTCGAGGCTGACTGACCCAACCTCCGACCCGGCAGCGAGGCGGACGGGGTCAGGAGCGCAGGGATCGGAACGATCGCACCAGCCGGCCGAGCCCCGACCGGTCCACCAGGCGGGCGGAAAGCCGGGCCCGGTAGGCGACCACCTGTCCGTTGGCCTCGTCGAGGGCTACCTGGGTGGCCTCGAGTCGGGCCTCTGTAGTTCTGAGCAGGTCGTGGGCCCCACGGAAGTCCCGCTGGTGGTCGACGGCGCTCTGTTCGAGGGACGTCACCTCCCCTTCGAATTCGAAGACCCGTGCCTCTAGGCGGGCAACCAGCCGTTCGAGGTCCCGGGCTCGTTCGGTCAGATGCTTCCGCTCCTCGCGGTCCCGCTGCCGGGCGTGGTCGCCGATGGCCCCGGCTGCCGCACTCCCCGGCGAGGCCGGTACCTTCTCCAGGCCGTTGATCGTCTCCCCCACCCGGGCGACATAGGTGGCCCAGTCGGCCTGGTGGCGGGCCCCCGTTCTGGCCTGGTCGGCCAGCGCGGCCAGGCGGGGTGGGTCGGCCAGCAACTGGCGGGCGGTCCCGACGATCCCGTCGAGGTCCGAGACGAGGACGACACCCGGTCCGTGGTCATCGACGGTGGCGAACGGATTGGCGTCTAGGGCAATAGGTACGGTGGCGACGCCACGCGCCTCGCGGGCGATGCGTGATGCGCCTTCGACCCAGCTCGGCCACAGCAGGATCCTGGCCGGCGCCAGCCAAGGACTGAGGGAGTAGACCGAGGGCGTGGCCGGCACGGTGAGGACCGAGGCCACCTCCAGCCGATCCGCCACCTCGCGGGACCACCTGGCCCACCGGTTGGCGGCGACCACGGCGACATCGAACTGCTTGGCGATCCCGTCCGGGAAGGGCACCGGTGTCCCGGTGCCGATCCACGTCACCTCGACGCCGGACCGGTGTCCGGCCTCGGCGATGCCGTGGGTATGGGTCCACAGCGTCAGACCGGATTCTTCGAGCTGCCGGTAGTTCCACGGCGTGCCGATGGTGTCGAGCGGAATGGTCATCAAATCGGGCACGGTCCAACCCGGCTCGAATGACCAACCGCACAGCCCCGGTGGTCCCAGCAACATCATGACCCGTCTGGCGCTCGACAGGGCCACCGTGGCCAGGAGATCCTTGTCAGCGGTCTCGGGGATGACGATCAGGTCGGCACCGTCGGGACGTCGGGGTTCAAGGCCGACGCTCGGACCGGCACCGGCGGCGGACGTGACCGCCTCGAGGATGGGCCGGTTGATGTCACCGCGCAGCTCGACCTCCAACCCGAGGACGGCGCCGGCCACGGCCAGCTCGTACAGGGACCGCTCGCCTCCGCTGATGAACGGCCGGTCCGACGAGAACCTCGACCCGGGGAGTTCGAGCACCGGCCCCGGCCGTCCGGGTGCCACCACGACGAGCCGTGCGATTGGAGTCACGCAGGAAGGTTAGTAGTGGGGTCGGCGTGCGGCCGGCGGGCGTGACCGTCGTGGTCGCACCCGCGGTGGGCTCAGCGCCGCTCGTCCTCAGTCGGTGCACCAGGGCCGCCGGTCCGGCCCGATAGGCCGCCTCCAGCCGCTGCGGCGGAGGGTGACGATCACCGAGACGGTGGTCGACGTTGGTGGAAGTTCCAGATCCACCCAGCGATCGTGCCGTGGCGGCGCTCGATAGTGCCGGCTACTGGATGGCCATCGCCATCAAGCCCCTGCCCCCAAGGTGTTGTTACACGGGCGCAGCAACAGGAGCAAGCACGGAGGCCACGAACCCCGACAGCAAGACATAGAGAACCTCACGAGGCAGCCGGTGCCGTGGATGCCGCCGAGCACACCCGAGTCGGCAATCAAGTGCACCCGCTCGGGCGCCGAACAACGCGCCAGAACGACGGTCTTCGCCATCCCGGCCGCGGCGCAGAACGGCACCTACGGGTGCATTCGCGGTCGGCATGCACGCTCGGCGTCGGCCGGCTTGAGGAGGACTGCAATCCGAGCGGTCCGAGGCACTCCGGGGGCGTTCATTCGGTCGATCGGGATCGGAATATCGTTGGAGGGTGTCCTCACGCCTCGACAAATCATGGACGGTGCTGGCTAGCCATGAAACCCCCGAAGGGGACCGATGCGGCGATGTCTTCTGGAGACCAGACGACAGCTTCGGCTTCGAGGAGTTTCGTAGAGACCCGGAAGACATGGGGACTTGGACGCCGGTCGCCTACGTCTCCGGTCGTTCGTACGCGACCGAGGATGAGGCCAGGGCTGCCGCCAAACTTGCAGTGCCATGGCTCACTCGGCTGCCAAACGACTGAAGGTACGCGAGGCGGTGGCCATGAACCGGCTCGGCAGCCGGCGCCGTGGCTGGCCGCTGACCACACCCGCTCGGGCGCCGAACGACGCGACAGAACGACGGCCGTCAACAACAAGGGGCCAGCGCATATCGGCACGTCGGGAGTACCGAGCCGGTGCGCTGAGGACTCACGCGTAGCATCACCATATGGGTGCCTCCCCTCTCTACGACGAGATTGGCGAGGGATA
>JADGOE010000077.1 GCA_017883135.1 Acidimicrobiales bacterium | reverse complement strand
GTAACGATGGGCCACCACTGGTCGGCGACGACGAATGTTCTACGGTCAGCGCCAAAACAGCCGAGCTCAGACGAGCACGCAGAGTCTGTGTCCACCATGTCCGCCTGCCCGGACGTCCCTCCGATCGGAACTGCCACGGGGAGCCGCACCGTCCGGCCCGGATCCCTCGACCTCGCGCAGGTTGCGACCCCTGGGTGCGAGTTCGGTGCCAGTGGCCTCCGACCTACTGGCCCGGTAGGCCGCCGCCCGACTGTGGAATCGCTCCACCGGCCGGGGGCAGGCCCCCACCCGACTGAGGAATGGCGCTGCCGGCCGATGGCGCCGCGCTCTCGGGTGGCGGGGGCACTGGTGCACCCGCCTGGGGCACTGGTGCACCCGCCTGGGGCACAGCACCCGCGGCTGGAACGGCGTACGGATCGGGGGTGATGGTCACTGCTGCGCCGGTGGTTTCGAGCGTATCCAACTGGTCCATGATCGCGGCCACCTTGGCCTCGCTCTCGGGCTGGATTCGCCCCCGTTCGCTCAGGAAGACGTAGGCGCCAAGCTCCCGTAGGAGATGGTCGGCCTGCTTGCCGGACTGCATGTCCTGGATCTTCGTTTGGCCCTGCTGCACGCCGGCCTGCGCCTTGTCGGCCAGTACCGTGGCCTGAGCCTTCACCTTGTCCATGAATCCCATGACGTGGCCTCCTCTGAACTCGGCCGGTGCCACTGCGGCTGCCGGACGCCTCGATCGATGTCGACAGTTCTAGCCGATTCCAGCCGTGGTGGGCCCAAGAAGTTCGGCCGGTCGCCTCCGGCTGATCCCGGCTTCGCAGTACCTGGACACTGCGGGTTGCCGGTTCGATCCGCTTCGCTGTAGGCATTACTCGTCGCATCGTCACCAATCGGATTCTGGATCGCTCCGCAGACTTTCGTTCTGACCCGCCGATCATCCGAGCTGTCGTTCCAACTCCGTGGACGCCAGAATTGAGCCCGACCCTGAACACCGGTCGGGCCAGTTGGTGTGGCACCTCGTGATCACCGCGGTCAGCCGTGCGGGCAGTTGTCGATCAGCCAAGTCCCGGCTGGAACCCGGACCAACGAGATGTTCCAGAATGAGTGCGGATTGCCCGCCGCCGGTAAGGTGGCCACTCGATGAAGGTGCAGTTGACCCTTGCAGCGGCGCCACTCAGAGCCTGAGTCCGGCAGTGGATGTCGGAGAAGGTGGGAAGTTGCGGTCTGTTGCCGTTCATCCAGTCCATATCCACATCTGCTTCGCCACGACGTGTGCCCGAGCAGCAGCTGTATCCCTGCCGTTGATTGCCTGAAACCATGGCATCGGCGTCCGCCTGGTCGGCACGGCGATCCGACATTCCCGATCGGAGATGGCTCCGCTATCCTTCAATCGTGGATGACCTTCGCAGCACGCTGATCTACGACGGCGACTGCGGCTTCTGCACAACGTCGGCCAACTGGATCTCTCGACGCTGGCCTGAGGAAGACGGTCCTACCGCGGTTGCCTGGCAGCACCTCTCACCAAATGCCGTTGCGAAGGTGCACCTGAGCCAGCACGACTTCACGCGATCGGCGTGGTGGATCGATGACAACGAACGCGAGGAAGGTGCCCGTGCCGTCGCTCGTACACTCGTTGCGACGAGAGGTCCGTGGGCGATCATCGGTTGGATCCTTCTGGTTCCGCCGATGTCGTGGTTGGCTACGTTGGGCTATCGGATCGTGGCTCAGAATCGCTACCGGCTCCCAGGTGGGACTCCGGCGTGCAAAGTGTGAGCGAGTGCGAGCCTTGACCGGATGAGGCTCGTCCGGCCCTCAGACCCCGGCTCCATCGAGCGACTCGTCGAGGCACTCCGTCCTGCGGAACCGACGTACACCGAAATCGGGTTCACGCTGACCGGAAAGCAGCCGAGCAACTACCGCAATGACCGTTACGAGGCGGAGCTTGGACAGGGGGAGGAGACGTTCCGGCGAGCCGTCGAGGGCCTCCGGTGCTGGAGAGCGCACCGCCTGCCTGGCATTCAGGTGCTCCCGATGGCAACGGATGTTCAACCAGGCGCAACGGTGATCCTGACGCTCGGAACACCCGTGGTCTCCTTGGCGGCTCCGTGTCGCATCATCGAGGTGGTCGACGGGCCGAGCCAGTGGGGGTTTGCCTACGGGACACTCCCTGGTCACCCCGAACAAGGGGAGGAATCCTTCCTAGTCTCCATCTCCGGAGATGGAGCTGTCCGACTCGAGATCGCGGCCTTCTCGCGGTTGGTCGAACCGGCGGCCCGGCTTCTTGGCCCGATAGGCCGAGGCGTCCAGGTGGCTGTGACCCGCGGTTACATCCGTGCGCTTCAGCGCATCGTCTCTCAGGGTGTATGAACCGACGGCGGTGACCCGGACGGCGGCCCGGTGGTCGACTACGTGTTCCTGCCACCCGATGAGTGACCATTGCTTCTGCGGCACGCCTCAACTACCGTGCCCGCAGGTCCAACCCTTCAACCCAAGGGACCTGCAGGAGAGTGCAATGCCGGACATCGTTGGCGCGGCCGTCGCCATTGGATTCCTCTTCCTGTGGCTGTACTGCATCTACGATGTGATCACCACCGACAGTACGATCATTCAGCACCTGCCCAAGGTCGTGTGGCTCCTCATCGTCGTCCTGCTCTCCGACATCGGCTCCCTCTTGTGGCTTGCACTCGGGCACCCGAGGGTCTGGGCTCGTCGGGCCCACGACCCCGCGCGCCGTGCAGCTCATCAATCGGGCCGTTATCCGGACACACCGTCCTCCGGCGTGAGGCCATCGCAACCGAACCCCATCGTTCAGTACCGCGAGGACCAGGCGCGCCTTCGCCTCCGCGAGGAACAGTTGAACCGGCGCGAAGCGGAACTGCGGCGACGGGAGCTCGGAGAGAGCTGAGGGATCTGTGATCCTCTGGCCGAGAGCCCGGCCCATGCCACGACGCCGAATCACCCGGGCCGCCGATCTCGTCCATTCGCTCTTACCCGCTGACACGACCGGCAGGGTGGAACACCTGCAGGCCTCCGGTGGGAATCGGCGAGCGCGATCGACTCCCCATGGTCAGCCGGAAGCCTCCAGCCGATCGAACTGTGAACTCGCCCACGTTCGGGCGCGCTCAGCCTCTCCGGCCATGAGGTGGTTCTCCTTGTCCACGAGGAAGCTCTCCGGCTCGATGATCCTCCGAAATCTATGATGACGAAGCCGTCGGTCAATCCCCTTCGAGGCGCGACCCGTCAATACCCCCGGTCCGTGCAAGCGGGTATCGAACGCTGCAGCGGCGGCGCTGCCCGAAGGGCCGAGCTGGTGAAACCACGTGCGCAGCCCTGGACCTTCTGCATCAGGATCCAATTCGAGATCCTCATGCTTGTCCGCTTCGGACTCGGCTCCCCGTCGCGTGCCGGTCGACGATAGACCGTGGGCGTGAGTCGGTCCACCGACCACCACCAGATCGGCACCCTCCAAGATACCGAGTGTCGCTTCCGATACGGGAACCACTACGACCTCGCCCCGGGTGCCCGCAACTTGCCCAATCTCGTATGCCACCTGATGGGTGTTGCCGTACATGGACTCGTAGACGATCACGGTCCTCACCAGCACCACCTCCAGGACCCATGATGTCGGCCATGGTGCATCGCTGCCAGAGGAGAAAGTCCATGCAGAAGGTGGGAGACTACCGGTGTGGACAACCCGATCAGCGGGACGTGCGATGCTCGGTTCGATGGGGTCCGCGAGGAGTTCGCTCGCAACTTCGCCGAGCGCGGCGAGGTGGGCGGCGGCATATGTGTCATGGTCGACCACCGAGTGGTGGTGGACCTGGTCGGCGGATGGGCTGACGAAGCACACCGGTACCTGTGGCGACCCGACACACTTGTGGACTTCTACTCCGTCGGCAAGCCCCTCGTGGCACTGCTCGCACTGCAGCTCGTCGACGCAGGCCTCATCGGCCTCGATGATCCGATCGCCTCCGTGTGGCCGGAGTTCGGAAGTGGTGGCAAAGGCGCCGCCACGCTTCGCCACGCGCTGTGCCACCGTGCCGGGGTGCCCGCCATCCGCGAGCCATTGACCAATGCCGATCTGTGGAATTGGGATCGGATGGCGAGCGCGTTGGCGGCCACCGATGCCTGGTGGGAGCCAGGCACCCGTCACACCTACCACACCAATACCTATGGGCATCTGATCGGCGAGGTCGTGCGCCGGGTGAGTGGGGAGACCTGCGGTGCCCGGCTCCGAGCGTCGACGGGCCCGCTGGGCGCTGATCTGTGGTTCGGTGTCCCCAGGGCAGAGCAGCACCGCTGTGCGGACGTGATCTGGGCCGGCACGGGGACCGGCGAGGACGTGGACTTCGCAGAGCTGTCCGGTGACGCGCTCATGACGATGCTCAGCTACTTCAACCCCTTGGGTTACTCCTCGATGGGAGTGGTGAACTCCGTGGCATGGCGAACCGCCGAGGTCCCATCGACCAACGGCCACGGCACCGCTTCGGGGATCGCTCGCCTCTACGCCGCGTTGCTCGAGCCCGGTCAGCTCGTCTCGGCTGCCCTGCTGGAAGAGGCGACCTCCCCTCAATCGCAGGGATACTGCCCGGTCCTCGGAGAGGAGGTCACCTTCGGCCTCGGCTTCAAGCCGACGGTCCCCCGGCGACCGTTCGGCCCCAACCCGCGTAGCTTTGGCCACTTCGGCACCGGAGGTGCCGTCGGGTTCGCGGATCCGGATGCTGGCGTCGCCTTCGGCTACGTGATGAACCACGTGATCCCACGATGGCAGAGCTCGCGCAACAGAGCACTGATCGACGCCGTGTACAACTCCCTCTGACCCACGAGAGGCGAGGTGTCACCGGCCGGCGCGGGCCCCGGACGTCCCCTCGCTCCGGCAAGGAGCAAAGGGAAAGGGGACCCACTAGCGTGTGGCGCAGGTCGAAGCTCCGCTGAAGCGAGGAACCACGATGAAGCCCCTCTCGTCCCTCTGGGTCGCCGTTGCCGGTACGGCCCTGCTCTCCCTTGCAGCGGTCGGGTCCCCCGCCGTGGCCGCCGGTGCTTCCAACCCCGGAGCCGCACTCGTCGTTCCGAGCACCTGGACGGTGGCGTCCACGCCGGCCACAAACCCCGCGACGTTCACGTTCTTGAACGGCGTGTCATGCGTGGGTCCGGCATTCTGCATTGCCGCGGGCCAGACTCAAGTGGGAGCGAATGACGCACCGTTGGTCGAGCGTTACGACGGAACGTGGTCGATCCTCGCAACGCCGAGCCCGGCCGGGGGCAACGGTGCCTACTTCGAAAGCGTGTCGTGCACCGGTCCTGACTTCTGCGCAGCCGTCGGCGTCCAGTACCCCGGGGCCTTCCAACAGAATTTCGCCGAGGTCTGGAACGGGACCAGCTGGTCCATCACGGCAGCGCCGGACCGTTCTGCCAGTGCCAACGGATTCCTCTCCGGCGTCTCCTGCGTGAGCCCGACCTTCTGCGTCGCGGTAGGTGGCGATGCAGCCACTGGCACCGATGAGTCGCTCGTCGAGCGGTGGGACGGGGCCAACTGGACCATCGTGACCGACGCCTCGTCGGGAGGGCTGCATCCGGGGCTCAATATGGTGTCGTGCCTGTCCACCTCGTTCTGCTCGGCTGTCGGGGCAAGCTTCGCCGGGGTGGAAGTTCCGTATACCGAGTTCTGGAACGGCGCATCGTGGACGATCGCTACGACCCCCGCCGTCTCCGGAGCAACCCAGACACTCTTCTCCGGGGTGAGTTGCGCCCTTCCCACGATGTGCATGGCCGCGGGTTACCAGGCCAACGGGAGTGCGAGCGGCAACCTAGTCGAGCAGTGGAACGGCACGGCGTGGAACGTGCAGTCCGTCCCCAAGCCGCTGCCTCCGGGAGTCGGCTTCCCTTCGGCGGTCGAATGTTTCGGTCCGACCTCGTGCGTGCTGGTCGGTCAGTCCTCACAGGGCATGGGGAGCGGCTCCACCATGGTCGAGACCTGGGACGGGTCTGCCTGGTCACTCGGGACGACACCCCAGCCGGGTTATCAGGCCTCGCTGGCAGACTCGATCCACGGGATCTCGTGCGTGGGAGGATCGTGGTGCGTGGGCGTCGGCGAGGAAAATGACAGCTCGCTCCTCCCTCAGCCAATGATCCTGACCGCGGCGATCCCTCGCCCGGGCTACTACGAGGTGGCAACTGACGGCGGGCTCTTCGCCTTCGGCACCCCGTTCTTCGGCTCCATGGGTGGCCAGCCGCTCAACGAACCGATCGTGGGCATGGCCGTGACGCCTGATGGCGGTGGTTACTGGGAGGTCGCAACCGACGGGGGTATCTTCTCCTTCGGTGACGCTCAGTTCTACGGTTCGATGGGCGGTCAGCCGCTCAACAAGCCGATCGTGGGCATGGCATCCACCCCGGACGGACGTGGTTACTGGGAGGTCGCCACCGACGGGGGCATCTTCTCCTTCGGCGACGCTCAGTTCTACGGTTCGATGGGCGGTCAGCCGCTCAACAAGCCGATCGTGGGCATGGCATCCACCCCGGACGGCGCCGGCTACTTCGAGGTCGCCGGCGACGGCGGGATCTTTGCCTTCGGCGACGCCGTCTTCCGGGGCTCGATGGGTGGCCATCCCCTCAACAAGCCGATCAACGGCATCGCCGTCTCCGCTGGTGGGGGCTACTACGAGGTCGCCTCTGACGGCGGGCTCTTCGCCTTCGCGGTGCCATTCGACGGTTCGATGGGGGGTCAACCTCTGAACCAGCCCGTCGTGGGCATGGCGCTGGCACCTGGGGGGGGTTATTTCGAGGTCGCCACTGACGGGGGGATCTTCGCATTCGGCGGTGCAATCTTCCGGGGCTCGATGGGTGGCCATCCCCTCAACAAGCCGATCGTCGGCATCGGCCAGTAGCCAACCCGAGGGAGGACCCCGTCGCCCCGAACCGCAGCGCAGTACAGTTGCTGGCGTCGAACACTCGCTCCGATGCGGCTGGCCACGACGACCGACGGCTTCAAAGGGGGCGGATGCGGTCGAGACTGCACTTCGGAAGACACAGGCTGTGGGCCGCAGTTGGTATCTTCAGCGCACTGATCGTGGCCATGGTGGCTGCGTCTCCCGCCGAGGGGTCATTGGCGTTCGCGACCAGCCCGCCGGCAGTCAGCGCCATCAGGTTGTCGGCATCGATCCACTTCAAGACCACGGGCTTCTTCCACACCGGCTTCGCACAGGGTCGTTGGTGGCTTGTCACCCCTGATGGCAAGCCTTTCTACTCCTCGGCCGTCGACCACGTGTCGGCCAATCCCGACACGGACCGGCAAACCGGGCAATGTCCCTACTGCAACACGATCACCTCTGAGTATCCGAACGTGGCGGACTGGGCGGCTGCAACCGCGGCCCGCCTTCAGTCTTGGGGTTTCAATACCATCGGTTCGTTCTCCGACTATGCAGACTTCGCCGCGCACATGCCGTACATGCAACTCTTGTCGATGGCCAGCGGAAACGATTGGTTCGCATCCTCGTTCGTCACGAATGCCAACAGTGTGGCCCAGTCCCAAGTGGCGTTGCTAGCGAACGATCCGAACCTGATCGGCTGGTACACCGACAGCGAACTCCACTGGGGCCCTGATTGGCGCTCCTCGAACGTCGTGCTGAACGACTACCTCGCGCTGCCATCTGGCTCTCCCGGGTTCGCGGTGGCGAAGCGGTACCGGCACAATTCCAATGCGTTTGTCCGCGCCCTGGCGACGCGCTACTTCTCGGTCACCACGGCTGCAATCCACCACTACGACCCCCACCATCTGATTCTCGGGGTGAAGGCACCGGCCCAGCTGATCCAACCGGAGCTGTTGAAAGTCGCTCGCCACTATGTCGACGTGTTCAGCATCGACGACTACGCACTGGCCCCCGGCCTCGGGCAGACGATCCACCAAACCTGGCCCCAGTACCTCGATCCCACTCCCAACCTGTCCAACATCGAGCAGATCGTGAAGAAGCCCCTCATGATCGGTGAGTACGGATATCGCGCGGCAGACAGTGGACTCCCCAACACCTGGCCTCCGATCTTTCCCACATTCGCAACCCAGACGGACCGGGCCACGGCCTAGGAGACCTTCCTCACCACCATGTACGCCTCGCCGTGGGTGCTCGGAGATGCCTGGTTCGAGTATGTCGACGAGCCGGCCGGCGGGCGGACCGGAGATGGGGAGAACAGCAACTGGGGACTCGTCAGCGTCAACGACGTGCCCTACCAGACGATGGTCGATGCTGCTCGTGCCATGCACGTCAACGCGCCCGGCACGCCTCCGTCTCCCTGAAGGTGAATCGCCTTGGACATTGGGGAGACTCTGGCATGCGCTCCGAAGTACTGACCAGAACCTTCGCGGCGTCAACTTCTACGGGTCGTGAACATCATGAATCGCGCGTACGTGGAGGCATGAGTGCACCATCGGTGATCTCGAGCGGGCAGCCAGTGATCTTCGACCGCGGGCAGGTTCAGAATGATGATGGGGACCTCCACTCGGTTGTCGGTCTTGGGTGCACCCGACAGCACAGTCGGGTGATGACAACGACCGGTGGAAGGTCACCTACGTTCGCGAGACGATCCCCCTGGTCACAGAGTCACAGACCTATTTGCGCGGCCAGTAAGCATTTCGTGAAGTCGTCTTGGCAATGGTCGCGCCTTCGACACGCAGAAACCGCGAGACACAACTTCATGCTTGATTCGCTTGCGCCAGAAACATGAACGGACAGAGTGGATCGGTGATGACACCGGTGGTGTTGGGGCCAGCCTGGTCAGGTCAGCAGGCGAAGTTGCCGTCGAAAGGACCGAGGCTGCCCTGGACCAAGGTGACCCGGCCGCCAGTGAAACTCGGTGTCGCACACCCCGGCGAGGGGGCGGTCAGCCCGACACCAGTCGCCAGCCACTCCGCCGTCGAGGGGTTGAACGCCCCGGCGATCAGGTTGAACTGGTAGGCGGTCGAGTAGATGCCCGGTGTCGCGCCGGCCTTGCGCAACGCGGTGATGGCACCTGCGATCACCTGGTCGTTGAGGCCCGTGTCGGGCGACCACACGTTCCCGGTCTCGATGTCCAGCCAGACGTCCCGGGGCGCGTACCCGGCCAGCTTGACGCGCCCGAGAGCATCGGTGGCGGTATTGTAGCCGTAGTTGAACGAGTCGCACGCAGCCGCGCCAGGTGGGCAAACGCCGGCGGGCCCGGAAGCGAACTGGGAGGGATTGGCCGGATCGGGTGCGTTGAGGTTCACGTAGACGGAAAGGCTGAGACCGGCCCACGCGGCTTCCTGCGCGAAGCATGGGTTGCCAGTGAAGGCCATGCCGTCGTTGATCCCCACGATGGCCAGGGCGGACGGTGCCGGGAACGGGCCCGAGCACTGGGGCCAGGAGATGTCGTAGCCCACGGCGCCGGCTGGCTCGGAGCCGACGCTCTTGGGGACGGGCGGGGCGGAGAAGTTCCCGCTCACGCCGAAGAAGTTTGCGACTCCCGGGCCGACCGCTATGGCGACGATGCCGTCGCCCGGGGGCACATCGCCCGAGGCCGAGCCACGGAACGTCGCGTCGCCGAAGGCGAAGACACCCCCATCGGCCGCCGTGAGCCAGTAGCCCGATCCGTCGGCCGAGGCGGCCGCACCCACGATCGGCGACTTGAGGACCATGCCCGCGAGGGAACCGAAGAAGTGAGCGTCGCCGAAGGCGAAGACCCCTCCGTCGGCCGCCGCGAGCCAGTAGCCCCTCGCATCGGGAGTCGGTTTCAGTGCGACCACCGGGGCGGCGGGCCGGAGACCCGAGAGCGATCCGGCGTAGGCGGCATCCCCGAAGGCGAAGACCCCACCGTCGGAAGCGGCCAGCCAGTAGCCATGCCCCGAGGGGGTAGGCGCCATGGCGACGACCGGGGCGTTGATCTGACGACCGGCGAGCGACCCGTAGAAGACGGCGTCGCCGAAGGCGAAGACCCCTCCGTCGGCCGCCGCGAGCCAGTAGCCACCGCCGTCGGGCATGGGCGCCAGGGCGACCACCGGGGCGTTAATGCGATTCGAACCGAGCGAGGAGTGGAATGGCGCCCCGCCGTAGGACCCGACCCCACCGGACGAGCTGGCGATCCAGTAACCCTGCGTCACGGTGGAAGGGTGCGTGCCGGCCGCGACCGCGTGCTTGCTCACTCCGGCCACGGCTGGCGGGGTTGTCGGAGAGGTGCTGTGGGAGCTTGAGGCCTGGGCAGGGACGGAGAAGACGGCGGTGCAGACTGAGGCGATGATCCCTGCTACGAGAGCGCCACACCACTTCGTGGAGTGGCGGCTCACAGGTCGTGCTCACGCCTCTGGTCTCGGCCCGAGCGATCTGTGGCTCTTCCCATCCTCTGTTGGTCGGGCCACCGCGGCCGGAGACGTCCGGCCTCGGATCCAACGATGGCCCTCCGCGCCGTGACCGGTCGGACCCTGTCGGGGCGCGGCGGGATAGACAGAATCGCATTGGGTTGCTGCACGGCCCCATTATCCGCGCCTTCACCGGCGGTTTAGACGCGGATATCGAAAGACATTGCTAAGAAGACGGATGAAAGCGTGGCGGCCTTAGGCGTTTCTCCGCCTTCGACTGGCTGATCGTGACCGAGACAGGCGAAGCGGTCCCTCGAAGTGTGAGGGAGCCGGAACGCAGCGTCGATGTCGCTGAGGCGCCGCTCGAAGCGATCGAAGCGAACTCGTCGGCAACGAGTTCTCTCGATGCGGCTGGCGCGGGTCGCGCCGTCTTGGTGATGGCCCCAGCTGCGCCCGCACGACCTCCGGCACTCGGGTCTGATGTGGACCGCGGCAACCGGAGCAACGCCCGCCGAGCTCATGCACCGGGCCGGGCACAAGTCACCCCTGGCTGCCCTCTACTACCAGCACGCGACAGTCGACCGGGACCAGGCGCTTGCCACTGCGCTCGCCGAACTGAGCCACAAGGCAGACATCGTCCCCCTTGAGCCGCGCGATGGAGGCCGAAGGGATGCTTGAGGCAGAGCCCGAAGACGCCGAGGTTGTGGCCGCCACGACCAAGAACACAAGAGCGGACGACGGGATTCGAACCCGCGACCCTCACCTTGGCAAGGTGTCAAGCAGAAGCACAGAAATCGCATTTCTCGACCCTGAGCTGGGAAAACACATTTCAGCGATTTGCGCTGATTTGCCCCAGATTTCACCCCCTGACGGACGGAGACGGACAAAGTTCCCGTCACGCGCCCAGCCTCGCGGAGCGGTTGCCGGATCGTCGTCACCCAGAAAGCGATCAGCGTTTTCTTGGAGCGGAGCCCGGTTGCGGTCGTGTGGCGTCGGACTACCTCGGCCGGTTACTCGGCGATCATGGGTACCGACATTGCGACGAACCAAGACTTCGCCACATGGACGTGTTGAACCGCCCTCTCGGTTGGTTCGACCGTGTCTTCGCGGTGTTATCCAGCATTTGTGGCGCGCATATTCAGCTTGGCGGGCCAACCGCTGGGTCGTTGAACTCCGAGACAAACTCCAGGTCAGCTACTTGATGTGCACCCCGGAGATGGCCCGTGCGATGATCAATCTTTGGATCTCACTCGTCCCTTCAAAAATGGTGTAGATATTCAGGTTCAATGTATACCTCCTGGTCACAGGGTTGAGCGCGCCAGGAATCGCTCACTGTTCGCCACAAAGGACCACGGACTGCCATGAACGTCTCGATTCTGGCGCGG
>JADGOE010000125.1 GCA_017883135.1 Acidimicrobiales bacterium | reverse complement strand
ACCTGCACCGCGCCTTCGGCTCCCATCACCGCGATCTCGGCACCGGGCCAGGCGAAGCAGAGGTCGTTGCCCAGGCCCTTGGAGTCCATCACGATGTACGCCCCGCCGAACGCCTTGCGCAGGATCACGCACACCCTGGGCACGGTGGCCTCGGCATAGGCGAAGGCGAGCTCGGCGCCGTGGCGGATCATCCCCCGCCACTCGAGATCCTTGCCGGGCAGGAACCCCGGGGTGTCCACCATGGTCACCAGGGGAAGGTTGAACGCGTCGCAGAATCGCACGAAGCGAGCGCCCTTCTGCGACGCGGCGATATCCAACGTGCCGGCCAAGGCCTGGGGTTGGTTGGCGACGAACCCGACGGTCCGACCGGCGATGCGCCCGAGTGCGGTCACCAGCTGAGGTGACCACCTGGTCCACAGCTCGGTGACGTCGGGGCCATCGGACAGGGCGGCGACCACCCGGCGGACGTCATAGGAGCTGGTGGCCCGCGCCGGGATGATGTCCCGGAGCTCTCCGACCTGCCGGTCGGACGGATCGTCGGCCGGGCCCATGGGAGCCAGCTCATCTGCATGGGCCGGCAGCAGGCTCAACAGGTGCTCCACATGGGCGAGCGCGTCGGACTCGGAGGCCGCCTCGATGGTGCACAACCCGCTGGAGCGGGCGTGCATGGGGGTCCCTCCCAGCTGGTGGATGCCGATGGGCACGCCGGTGAACTCTTCGACCATGGCAGGTCCGGACACGAAGGCGAACGCATCGCTGGTCATTACCACCAGGTCGGCCAGCCCGAGGAGGAGGGCGGGTCCCGAGATGGCCGGGCCGGTCACCACCACCACGACGGGCACGACGCCCGAGCACTTGGTGAGAGCCCGGGCGGCCTGGCCCCACCCGTGCAACGAGACAACTCCCTCCGACACGTCGGCTCCGCTGGAGGCGAGCACCAGCACGATGGGGATCCGGAGGGTGAGGGCGGAGGTGGCCGCCACCCGGATGGTCTCGCCGTCCTCGAACGAGAGCGCACCACGGCGGAGTGTGGAGACGGAACGGACCACCATCGCCGGTCGCCCGCCGAGCTTCTCGACGCCGGCCCGGACGGTGCCGACCACCAGGCGGCGGATGATCGGTGCGGCAGGGGCATCCAGGGTCACCGGCCCATGCTACGGATCCGCCGGGACCCGCGTTGCGGTTTGGCGGGGTTGCTCGGGGCGGGGGCGGATCCCGGTCGAATGGAGGTGTCACGTGGAGCACGGTCGGAAACCGGCCCGGTGCGCTCTAGATTGACCACGATGCAACGTCTCGATCGGCTCGAGCGGGTCACCGACCTGCTGTTGGTACTCCTCGACACGCCGCGCCCGCTCAGCCTGCGCGAGATCGCCGATCGGGTGCCCGGGTACCCCGAGGGCCACGATGCCCGCCGCCAGGCCTTCGAGCGGGACAAGCGGCTGCTGCGGGACGAGGGGATCCCGGTGCAGGTGATCCCGATCGGTGGGGACGACCAGCTGGGGTACCGCGTCGATCCCGACGCCTACTACCTCCCGGACCTCGGACTGGACGTGGAGGAACAGGCGGCACTGAACCTTGCCGTGGCCGGTGTCCGCCTGGGCGAGCCCATCGGTGAGGATGCCCTCTTGAAGCTGGGGGTCGGCGGGGAGTCACCACTGCGCAACGATGGTGCACCGTTGGTGGATCTGCCGTCGGTCGAGGGTCTGGCCGCGCTGCCGGCACTGTTCGAGGCGCTGCGTGAGAGCGCGGGCGTTGCCTTCGACTACCGGGGGGAGGCGCGCCACGTGGACATGGCCGGTATCCGTTTCCGGAAGGGCTACTGGTATGCGGTCGGGTTCGATCGTGACCGGGGGGAGGCGAGGACGTTCCGAGTCGACCGGTTCGATGGCCCGCCGGAGGTCGGCGAGCCGTCGTCTTCACAGCTGCCCGACGAGTTCGACGTCGATGCGGTGTTCGCCCGCGACCCGTGGCAGTTCGGTGGGGGAGACGTGGTCGAGGTGGACGTGGTGGTGGACGGGGCGGAGTCCGGCCGGGTGATCGCCGAGCTGGGGAAGGACGCCGTGGTCGAGCAGCGGGAGAACGGTGCGGTGACGGTGCGGCTGTCGGTGACCGACCAGCAGGCCTTGATCTCGTGGGTGCTGGACCTCCTCGACCACGCGGAAGTGGTGCGTCCCGCATCGATGCGTACAGCGGTGGTGGAGCGCCTTGGCGCATTTGCGGCCGCGGACGGAGGCGATGGGCGATGAGCAGGCCCCCCGACACGGCGGGTCGGCTGCGCCGGCTACTGGCCATCCTGGCCTGGCTGGCCCAAGAGGGAGAAGTGTCGATCGACGAGGTGGCCACCCGTTTCGACCTCACGCCACGAGCGTTGGTCGCCGAGCTCGAGATGGCGGCGTGCTGCGGCGTACCCCCCTACACACCGGACCAACTGATGGAGATCGTGGTCACCGACACCACCGTGTCGACCCGGCCGGGGACTGCGCTCGCCCGTCCCCGGCGTCTCAGCCCTCACGAAGGGTTCGCCCTGGCTGCTTCGGCCCGTGCCCTGCTGGCCGTACCGGGGAGCGACGAGGGAGGAGCGCTCTCGCGGGCGCTGGCCAAGCTCGATCGCGCACTGGGAGGCGAAGGGATCGGCGTGGAGCTCGACATCCCACCACAGCTGGCCGTAGTGCGGGAAGCGATCGACTCCGGGCGCAACCTCGCCATCTCGTACTACTCGGCCTCGACCGATCGGGTCACCGACCGCCAGATCGCCCCCGAGCGGCTGTTCGCCTCCGAGGGCCACTGGTACGTCGACGCCTGGTGCGCCACAGCTGGGGACGTCCGTCGGTTCCGGGTGGACCGCATCGGCGCCGCAGAGCTGCTGGACGTGGCCGACCAGACCTCGGGCTCCGGGCGGGGTGGCCCGCCTGTCTCGAGCGGCCCGCTTGGCCCGGTCGGCCGCAAGGGAGATGGTCGCCCGGGTGGGCCGGAGCTTGGCGGACCCGGCACCGAGCCGCCGGCACGGCCTGTGGCATTCGGAGCGTTCGTCCCTGGCCCCGACCACCGGAGGGTGCGGCTGTCACTGGACCCGGCGTCGGCGTGGCTGGTCGAGTCGATTCCCTCGGCGGGCCCG
>JADGOE010000124.1 GCA_017883135.1 Acidimicrobiales bacterium | reverse complement strand
CGACGAATACGGTGCCATGGCCTCCGGGCTGGCTTGCACCTCCGGCCCGTCGACCGGGCGGATTCTGCTGTCCGACTGGCTGTTCGAGAACGGATCGACGATTGGCCGCCGATATGCGAACGAGCTCGATCGTCACTTCTGAACCGGATGCGGAGCAGAGGGTGGGTACGCGGGCCACTCGAGCAGAGCGAAGTCGCGGGCCTCACTTGTGGGTCGGTTCGGATCTGGCGCGGCCCTGGGCCGGCCATCCGTCAGCTCTGACCTTGTGACTCCCTGGCGTACCGCGAGGCCATCTGTCGAGAGAAGCCCCAGCTCCTGCCCAGATCGCCGATCGACATGCCTTCTTTGATCGCCGCTCCGAACACTGTGCGCCGCACCTCGTGGCGGCATTGCTCGACCGCGGTCAGGGCATCATTGACCAGTTGTCGCGTTTCGGCGGGGTGGGCTGTTGCGATTGCAGTGGCGACGTCAGAACCTTGTTCAACCTTCTTCAACGCACGCCGGAGCGCCACTTCTGTTGCCCGAATCGCCTGGCGGGCCTCGGCCAGGGCCTCGAGCAACTGCTCGAGGCTCTGAACGGCTTCATCATTCGCCTTGGGCATAGCCGCATTCTTACCCTCCTTGTCATTGCCAGCCGACGCATTTGCGGATTGGCTTCGGAACACGTGTTGCGCCACCTGGCATCACCGCCGCCGGGTCGGGGAAGTGGATCCGTCTCCTCGGACCGGATCCGGTACCTACCGTCCTGAGTCATCTGGCATCGTGAGCACGTGGCCGGGAAACGGACTCGATCTTCGGTCCCTTGCCCTGTTCGACGATCGGAAGGTTGCACGCCTAGGAAGGGGGTCGTTCCTATCCCGGGATTGACGAGGTCCCGCCCGGCATTCCTCCGGTGATTCAGTGCTGCAGAGGGATTCTGGTGACGACAAGGCAGTGACGACCTCGCAGCGCAGCGACGTGGCCGGCCTCCCGCTCTGCAGCGAAAGGGCCGGGCCTGGAGCAGGGTGCGGTCATGCGGTTGGAGGGCTGCAGGCGTCCTGCTCGAAAGACCCGGCACTTTGCTATCGGCAGGATAGGGGCGGGACTTTAGGGAAAGTTTGAGGATTTCTTGGGTGTCCCCGAACAGGGACCTACGACACCGTGGTGGTCCGCAAGGACGAGAACGGCGAGGTCCACGTGAACAAGGACGAGATGGCGACCCGTCGCAGTGGGTGGGGTGGGCCGCTGCCGGCGCCTTCATCGGCATCCTCTTCCCGCCATCGATCATCGGCACGGCGATTGTCGGCGGCGCCATCGGCAGCGTCCGTGGCCACCTGTGGGGTGGCATGTCCCGGGCTGACGTGAAGGAGCTCGGGGACGTCATCGATGCGGGTCAGGCGGCCGTCCTTATCATCGGGGAGAGCACCATCGAAGACGCCATCGACAAGGCCCAGCTGAAGGCCGAGAAGCACGTGGCTGAGGAGCTCAACGCGAACGCGAAGGAAATCGACATGGCCGTCCAGGAGGCCGGGAAGGAAGTCGGGTAGCAGCCCGACTGTGCTGACTAAAGCTGACCCAGTTCTCGAGACGAATCTGGCGTCTTGAGGGCAGGGTTGGAGCTTGGGGCGCCTGAACCAGCACAGCTACCCGTCAATGCCCCTTCCTGTGACAGTCTCAAGACACATGGTGACGAGTACTGACAAGCCGACCGGTGGCGCCGATGACGGGAGTGACGCGGTCGAGCGCTACTTGATCGGCAACAAGGGCTTCAAACCTGGAGATGACCGAAGCCGGGTCGATGCCTACCAGCGCCGCTGGCGCATCCCACTCGACGTCCTGGCGCTGGCGACCATCTGGTTGATCGTGGTCCCCCCAGGGATCATCACCTCGAACCACATCTTGTACCTGATCCTGCTTAGGGTCCCCCGATAGATAGTACGCGCGGTGTAGCCTGGGTCGGTGGAGGCCGATCGTGATGAACTCGCGCGATTCTTCGCCACGGTCCTGCCCCATCTGAACGAGGTGCAACGCCGGGTGGTGGCCGGCGCCATGGCGATCACGCTCGGGCGTGGAGGGAAGTCGGCCGTGGCCGAGGCGTCGGGCATGAGCCGAAACACGGTCATCAAGGCAGAGCGTGAGGTGGCGGCCGGGATCGAACCGTCGGTGCGCCAACGTGCGGTCGGCGGCGGCGACATCAAGGCCGAAGAGAAGCAGCCCGGCCTGCTCGAAGCGCTCGACGAGCTGGTGGCCCCGGGTACCCGTGGCAATCCGATGTCGAAGTTGCGATGGACATCGAAATCAACGGCCAACCTGGCCGATGACCTGGTGCGTCAGGGGTTCACGATCACCGACGACACGGTGGGACGGATCTTGAAGTCGCTCGACTATTCGCTCCAAGCACCCTCCAAGCAGAAGGAAGGGACCGCCCATCCCGACCGGGACGCCCAGTTCGTCTACCTGAACGGCGAGGTCGACGCCTTCTTCGCCACCGGCGATCCGGTGATCAGCGTGGACACCAAGAAGAAGGAGTTGGTGGGCGAGTTCTCCAACGGCGGGAAGGAGTACCACCCCACCGGCGAGCCGACCAGGACCAAGACCCACGACTTCATCGACAAGGACCTCGGGCGAGCGGTCCCCTATGGCGTCTACGACCTGGCCAACGACGAGGGGTGGGTGTCGGTCGGCGACACCGCTGACACGTCAGCGTTTGCCGTCGAGGCCATTCGGCGATGGTGGCACCAGATGGGACGCCAACGCTTCCCTCAGGCCACCCGGCTCCTCATCACCGCCGATGCCGGTGGGTCCAACGGTTACCGGGTGAGGCTCTGGAAGGTCGAGCTGGCCAAGCTCGCCCAAGAGATCGGCCTCGAGATCACTGTGGCGCACTACCCGCCGGGGACATCGAAGTGGAACCGGATCGAGCACCGCATGTTCAGCTTCATCTCGATGAACTGGCGGGGACGGCCACTCGTCTCCTACCGCACCATCATCGAGCTGATCTCGGCCACCACCACCAAGAAGGGGCTCACCATCCAAGCCGAAGAGGACCTCAACTACTACAAGACCGGCACCAAGGTGACCAAGACAGAACTCGCCACCGTCCCGCTCACACCACACGACTTCCACGGCGACTGGAACTACACGATCGCTCCATCAAACTTCCGGTGAGCCCTTAG
>JADGOE010000076.1 GCA_017883135.1 Acidimicrobiales bacterium | reverse complement strand
ATGTCTTCGAGTTCTCCTCGTTCCTTCTTGGTCAGATGCAGCGCTGGAGCAGGTGGGCGGGCCATTGGCACACCTTACTACTATCGCGCGTCTATTTACGTGTCACCGCACTAGGTACTTCCAGGAGGCTTCGAGCGATCCCTTGGTCCGCCGGTATCCGACGAGGAACGTGGTGACGATGGTGGTGGCCTCGACGGCGACCCACAGCACGCCCACGTTGGCGGCGAGTACGGCGAGGAGCATGGTGGCGACGAAGGCCTGGACCAGCACCCCGTAGGTGGTGGCCCTCCCGGGGGTGGAGCTCCCGTCGTGCAGATCGAGCGCCATCGTGCGGACCCCGAGCCACGACGCCAGCAGCGCTATGGCGCCGATGACCACGACCATGAACGCGCTCAGTGCATCGGCCCGCAGGATCCCCCATGCCCCGGTCAATGGTCCGGTCCGGACCACCCGGACGGCCAGCCACACGCCGAGGCTCAGCGTGGCGCCGTTGGCCGCCACGCCTGCCCACGCGATCGAAGGCCGCCGCGGCGCCGCGGCGATCGCTGCCGCACCGAGCAAGGGGAGGATGAGCACGAGGAAGAGGACCATCAGTCGTGGAGCTCCTGGAGTTCGTCGAGGTCGACATCGCCGAACTCCGTCCGCAGGCGGCGGGTGAGCACCATCAGCACCACCACGCCGAGGAGGACATCGAGGGAGACGCCCAGCTCGATGAGGAAGGGAACGCCGGCGGTGCACAGGAAGGCCACCAGTGCGATCCCGTTGTCGACCATCAGGAGCCCCACGATCTGGAACACCGGGCGGCGCCGGGTCACGAGGACGAAGAAGCCGATGAGCAGGGTGGCCACGCCCACCGGGACGAGGGCACCGGCACTCGTGCCCACGAAGCGGGCGACGCCGCGGGTCGTGACGAAGGCCAGCACGATCAAGGTGGCGGAGGCGACGAGCGATGCCGGGATGTTGACCAGGGGTCTGCGCTCACGGGCGGGGGCGCCCGCTCCTCCCGCCCGCACCAGCAGGAGCGGGATGGCCACGCCCTTCAACACGATCACGACCACCGCCGTGGCCACCAGGCCGGCATCGCGATGCTGGACCCCGAGGACCATGGCAACGAGGCCGAGCGCAACCCCTTGGACGGCGACGACCCGGATCACCGTGCGGATCGAGGACAGCCCGACGACGGTGACCGCGCAGACCAGGACGGTGCCGGCGGAAAAGGTGAGAGCAGAGGAGAACTCGCCGTTCATGGGATCACCAGCGCCGAGACGACCGCCAGGACCGCCAGCACGAATGCCCCCGCCATGAGCTCCGGCACCCGGAACAGCCTCAGCTTGGCCACTGCCACTTCGAAGCCGGCCAGGGCGACGCCGAGCACCGAGACCTTCGCAACCAAGGCCACCAGGCCGAGCGCCAACCTCCACGCTCCCGGGGCGGTGGCGATGCCCCACGGTACGAACAAGTCGGCGAACAGGGCGACCAGGGCGACCAGGCGCATGGACTCACCGAGCTTGACCAACGCCAGGTCCGATCCTGCGTACTCGAGGACCATCGCTTCGTGGATCATCGTGAGCTCGAGGTGGCTCTTCGGGTTGTCGACCGGAAGTCGCCCGCTTTCGGCGACGATGACGATGACGAATGCGGCCAGCGCGAGGAGTCGCTGCGGCGTGGCCAGCCAGAGGGGGTGGGCCAGCGAGCGGGTGATGATCGTGGGCAAGTTCGCGGAGTGTGCCGGGACCGACAGCGCGAGGATCGACACCAGCAATGCGGGCTCTGCCACCGCTCCGATGGTCATGGCGCGACTGGCCCCCATGCCCCCGAAGGCCGTACCGGTGTCGAGGGCGCCAAGGGCGAGGGCAACCGATCCGAGCAAGAGGAGGTAGACGACGGCAAAGAGGTCGGCGGTCCAGCCCAGCCCGGGTTCGGTGGCCAGCAGCGGAGCGATCCCCGCAACCACCAGTGTGGTGCCCACCAGGACGAGTGGGGCGAGGGAGAAGATCCAAGTTGCCCGCTCGGGCCGCGTCCGCTGCCGGCGGGCGAGCTTGCGGAGTTCGAGGAGGGGCTGGCGTATCGGTGGGCCGACCCGACCCTCCAGCCGGCAGCGCACCTTTCGCATCAGTCCGACCAGGAGCGGGCCACCGACGACCACCCCGATCACTTGGAGCAGCGAGATCGCCCATGTCGAGTCGGCAGACCAGGTGCCGCTCATGCCACGACCACCAATACCACGACCAGCGCCACCATGCCGAAGGCCAGGTAACGGTGCACGCTGCCGTTCGGCACGACGCGGGCGATGGCTCCCCAGTGGCGCAGGCCCCGGGCCGCCGGGCCGTAGACGTGTCGCTCGAACGCATCGTCGAGGGACGAATGGAACGTGGCCGCTTCGACGTAGTAGCGGGACTCGGCGACATGGCTGATGTCGACGTCGTGTGACGGGGTCAGCACATCGTCGAACACCCGGGTGAGTGGTTCACCGAACGACGTCGCCGTGTACTCCATGCGGGCTGTCTGGAGCTCCCTGCCGCATCCCCAGGCCTCGCTGTTCCGCACCGCTCCGGGCTGGAACCGCCAGCGCACCAAGGCGACCAGCCCGACCGCCGTCACCAGGACGACGGCGAGGAGCCCGGGGGCGAGCACATCGTGGACCCCCGAGAGACCGACCTGCCACCCACCGGTCAGCGGCGAGGCGGTCCGGTATCCCGCGACGCTCCGGGCGGCGTCGGTCACTGCCGGAATGACCAGGAACGGGGCCACGCCGAGGACCAGGCACAGTGCGGCCAGCACTCCTGCCCCGCACCACATGGTGGGGCCGACCTCACGGGCAAAGGCCGCCGACTCCGAACGGGGGAGTCCGAGGAACCCGATCCCGAAAGCCTTGACCAGGGTGAACGCAGCGAGGCCACCGGTGAGGGCGAGCACTGCGACACCGATCGGCATGGCCACGGCGATGGTCGGATCAGTGGAGGGAAGTCCGTGCAGCATGCTCTGGAGCAGGAGCCACTCGCTCACGAAGCCGCAGAGCAACGGAAGTGCTGCCATGGCCAGGCCTCCTACGAGGAAGATGGTGCCGGTAAACGGCATTCGCCGCAGCAGACCGCCCAGGCGGTCGAGGTCCCTGGTCCCGGTCGCCTGCTGGATCGAGCTGGCGGACAGAAACAGGGATCCCTTGAACACGGCGTGGAAGACGACATGGAGCAGGGCCGCGATGAGCGCGACCAGGGCCAGCGTCCGATGCCCGGTCGACGCGAACAGGCCCGAGGCACCGACACCCAGCAGCACCAGGCCGATGTTGTCGGTCGTCGAATACGCCAGGAGGCGCTTGAGGTCCCCGCTGGTCGCCGAGTGGAGGGATCCGAACAGGGCCGAGAGCGCGCCAACGGTCATGACCAGCAGCCACCACCACGCCGGCCCGCCGTGCAGCAGCCCGTCACCCACCCGGACGATGCCGTACACCCCCATGTTCACCATGGCCGCCGACATCAGGGCGGAAACCGGGCCGGAGGCCTCGGAGTGGGCCCGCGGCAGCCAGACGTGCAGCGGGACCGCGCCGGCCTTCGATCCGAACCCGATCACCACCAGGACGAATGCAACGCTCCGTACCGATGCGGGCAGGTGTGGCGTAGCGGCAGCGATGGCAGCGAACGACTGGCTGCCGCTCCGTGTGGACAAGAGCACCAGGCCCACCAGGATGGTCGCAGCACCGAACTGGGTCATCACCGCGTACCACTGGCCGGCCACTTGGACTTCGAGGCGACGGCGGTGGTCGGCGAGGACGAGGAGCAGGGAGGTGACCGCCATCAATTCCCACAGGAAGAGGAAGGTGGTCACATTGGATGCGGTGGGTACCAGGAGGAGAGCGGTGACGAAGAGCGGCAGGATGCCCGACGCCGTCCGGCTCGACAGCCCGTGGCCGTGGTAGCCGAGCCGGTAGACCATCGCGCACATCCCGACCACCGCGGTGACGGCGACGAAGAGGACGCCGAAGCGATCGAGCCCGAGGGAGAGCCCGGACAGGGGCAGCAGCCGGTCCGTATGGAACGACGCCACTTCGCCTGTGGCCAGCACATGGGACGCGACTGCCAGGCCGCACGCACAGGCGGCGACGTCGGCCACGGCTCCCTCGACGCCGTACGCGCCTCGGAACACTCCGCAGTCGCGCGCGCAGTCACCCACAGCGATCACCACACGGGGTTCGGGCAGCGCTTCGAAGGTCCTCCGCAGCGGATCCGCCATGTTGCGGGTGACGGGACCGGTGACCAGCAGGCCGTCGGCATGCCGGGGCGACGCCTCCAGCTGGATCCCGAACCGCTCGGCGTCGTAGACGGGGGAGAAGATCGAGGCGATCTCCATCTCGCACCCGTTGCACGACCCGGCGTCTACGTGTCGTAGCTGCAGCGAGCCGCGATTCCGCTGCGCTGCCGCCGCAACGGTGGGAGAGCCTGGCTCCGGCGGCCCGACCGGGGCGGGTTGGGCGCGCCAGCGACGGGCCAGGACTGAGAGTCGCATAATTGACATAAGTATCAATCGATGAGTCCGTTAGTTGTCAAATCACGAGGCCCGGTGCGGCGTACCCGACACACCCGACACACCCGACGGCCTCTGGGCGGTCGCCCGCTCTTGGGGGGGAAGCGCTCAGGGGTCGATCAGCACACCTGGGTTCAACAGGGCGCCCGGATCCACGACGAGTTTCGCGGCGCGTAGTTGCGCCGCGAAGAGATCGGGGCGTTGTCGGTCGTAACCCGGTCGGTGGTCACGTCCCACCGCGTGGTGGTGGGTGACCGTTCCCCCACCCGATGCAATGGCATCCATCACCGCACCCTTGACCTCTGCCCACTGTTCGAGCCGGCCCGAGTGGCGGCCAGGGGCGATGATCGTGAAGTACGGAGCCGCGCCGTCGGGGTAGGCGTGGGTCAGCCGGCAGGTCACCAGACCGGGCCAGGCGCCGACGGATCGAAGGGCGTCCTCCGTCGTGGATCTGATGCCGGCGACGAACGCGTCGAAACGGTCCCAGGTGATGGCTGTCTCGAAGGTTTCGTTGATGAGACCGAGGCCGACCAGGCTGTCCCGGATGTACGGCGCCCGGAGGAATGTCGCCCGCCATCGATCAGCGGTGTCGACCGCTGGTTTGCTCTGCCGGGTGCCCCGGTCGGCGGCGGGCTCGATGGTCCCACCGTGATCGGCGGCCAGCACCACGGCTCTCGCGAGGGCGTCGTCCACCGGGTGATCGGCCGACTCGAAGCCGATGAGCAGCAGGTGCGCGCTCCCGTCCCCGGATCCGGTGACGAGCGCCTCGGTTGCGTCGAGCAGCCGACAGTTCGACGGCCAGAGCCCTGACTGGACCAGCGCCCGTGCAGCGGTGGCTCCGGCCTCGAAGGTGGCGAACCGTGCGACTCCCGACGCCCGAAATCGCGGCCGGTCCTGGAGCCGCATCCACGCCTCGGTGATGACGCCGAAGATCCCTTCTGACCCGAGGAGTAGCCGGTCGGGTGACGGGCCCGCTCCCGAAGCGGGCAGCCTGCGGGACTCCCAGGGGCCTTGCGGTGTGATGGCCCGAATCGACTCCACGAAGTCGTCGATGTGGGTGTGCAGAGTGGCGAAGTGCCCTCCGGCTCGGGTGGCCAGCCAACCGCCGAGGGAGGACACCTCGAAGCTCTGCGGGTAGTGGCGCAGGGTGAGGTCGTGGAGTCGTAGCTGCGCCTCGAGCGAAGGTCCCAGCACGCCGGCTTGGATCCGAGCGGCTCGTGACGTGCGGTCGACGTCGAGCACCCGGTCGAGACGACCGAGATCACAGCTGATCACCGGTCGGTCGTCGTCGGCCGGCGCTTCGACCCCTCCGACGACCGACGATCCGCCACCGTAGGGGATGACCACGGCGCCGACCTGCGACGCCCATTCGAGGACGGCGACGACGCCCGCCTCGTCGGGAGGGGCGACGACAACGTCCGGCGGCCGGTCCCACCGGCGATCGAGGGCTCGGACCACGTCCCTGAACGACTTGCCGTAGGTGTGTCCCGCACGGGCGACGTCGTCGAGTAGGCACCACGCTGCCAGCGCCTGCGGGGGTACCAGCCTGGGGGGATCGAGGTCGAGTTCCGCTGGTGAGGGGGGATCGATCGGGTCGAGTGCATGGCCGCCCACCGCTGGCCGGACCAGCTCGGCCAGGTCGAGCTGTTCGGACGACGTCAGCCCGCTGCCCTCGAAGCCCCACCCCCAGAACCGTCGCTCGACTGCCACCGTCGCGGATGCTAGGCCGTTGACCGCCGCACCCCCAACTGCCGCGTCGTTCCGGTGGCGGTTTGGCGTCCCGACCGTCACTAGCCTGCGGCTATGGGAACCGGCATCGGGCCGCGCGCAGGTTGCCGTGGCGGCGATCGTACGAGAAGCCGGTCGCCGATGTGGGCGACGGCGGTCGCACTGTGCACGCCGGCCTGGCTGCTGTCGATGCCGGCCGTATCGGCGTCCGGAGCGCCGGCGCCTTCGGGGACCACATCCGATGGCACCGCCTGGACCGTCTACCACCACGACGCGGCCGGTACCGGCCTGGTGACCACCGTGGCTGCCGTCGACACCTCGACCCCGGCATGGACGTCGCCCAGGCTGGACGGCCAGATCTACGGCGAACCACTCGTCTCTTCAGGCAGGGTCTACGTGGCGACCGAGAACGACACCGTGTACGCCCTTGCAGCCTCCACCGGAGCGGTCCTCTGGTCGACCCACGTCGGCACACCGGTCCTGTCGGGGTCGCTCCCCTGCGGCAATATCACCCCGACCGTTGGGATCACGGGAACCCCGGTCATCGACCAGGCCCGGTCGGAGGTGTTCGTACTGGCCGACGAGTTTAAGAACGGGAGACCGGCTCACCTGCTGGTCGGTCTCGATACCGGTTCGGGCCGCACGGAGCTGGCCCAGGACGTGGACCCAGCCGGCGCCGAGCCAGCTGCGCTCCTGCAACGGACCGCCCTGACCCTCGACGCCGACGAGGTGGTGTTCGGCTTCGGCGGCAACTACGGAGACTGTCCCACCTACCGAGGATGGCTGGTTGCGGTGAGCGAGTCCGGCGGTAGACCGGAGGATTTTGCCGTCGATGCGGCACCCGGGGAGAGTCAGGGGGCGATCTGGATGGGTGGCGCGGCGCCGGTGGTCGACGGCGCCGGAAACCTGTGGGTTGGCGTGGGCAACGGCTCGGTCACGTCGCCCGGGCACGTGTACGACCACAGCGACTCGGTCCTCGAGCTGTCTTCGGGACTGCAGCTCCTCCAGTACTTCGCCCCCAGCTCGTGGGCCTCCGACAACGCAGCTGACCTCGATCTGTCCATGGCGCCCGCACTGGTGGCCGGCGGCCAAGTGGTGGCGGCCGGCAAGTCGCGTACCGCCTACCTCCTCGACGCCGGCCACCTCGGGGGGATCGGCGGCCAGGTGGCAACCCACGGCTCGGTATGCGATGACGATGTGGCCGGTGGGCCCGCGGTGGTGGGGACCACTGTCCTCCTGCCCTGCCTGAGCGGAATCGTCGCTCTGCGGGTCAACTCGTCCCCCGGCGGCCTCCACGTCCTGTGGAACTCGGGAACCGGAGGCGGACCACCCATCGTCGCGGCCGGCTTGGTATGGACCATCGGCCAGAACGGCACGCTCTACGGGCTCGACCCCACCAATGGCGCTGTGCGGCAGCAGGCCTCTGTGGGTGCTCCGGCCAATCACTTCCCCACTCCCAGCGTGGGAGACGGCGTCCTGCTCGTCCCCGCGGCCTACGACGTCGTCGCGTTCTCCGCTGCTCCCGCCGCCGCAGGGGGCCCGGGCAAGCCGCATCGAGCCGGCGGTGGAGCGGGTGACCTCCCCCCCGGTGCGATCGTCGGCGCGTTGGGCGGGGTGATCGTTATCGGAATGACGTACTGGTTCTGGTGGAGGCGGGGAAAGAAACATCTCGCCTGATGAGGATCGAATCCTGGTCGGACCGGTTGGTGTCGAGGCGTTGAACGCCGGGTCGGGCCCCTGGGCTCGCTTCAGGGCGCGGGCAGGGGGCCGCCCGAAGAGGAAGCCCTGAGCCAGGTCGACTCCGAGGGTGCGAACCGCGTTCGCTTCGGCCTCGGTCTCGACGCCTTCGGCGATCAAGATGGTGCTTGTCTGGACTGCGAAGTGGCAGAGGCCGGCGGCGAGTGCCTGTCGAGCGGGGTCGGAATCGATGTCACGCACGAGGCCGATGTCGAGCTTTACGAAGTCGGGCTGGAGCTCAAGGATGTGGCGGAGGCTGGCATACCCGGCACCGGCATCGTCGACCGAGAGCCGCACCGGTCCACAACTCGCGATGGCCTGTCGCAAGGCGGGGTAGCTGTCGATCTGGACGTGCTCGGTGATCTCGATCACGATCGGTCGATCAGCCGAGGAGATGACTGCAGCGGCATGGCCGTCGATGACCGCTGCGGGGGAGAAGTTGACGCTCAGCCAGACGCCTGGCGGAAGAGTTCGCGCAGCTTTGAGGGCGGCTGCCACGGCAGCCGACTCGAACTCGGTGCCGAGGCCGACCGCGTGGGCATCGGCGAAGCACAGATCGGGCCTGCGCCCGCTGTGGAAGCGGGTCAATGCCTCGTAGCCGCACACGCGATCCGACGCCAGGTCGACTACAGGCTGGAACACGGGGTCGAAACGGCGGCGGTCGATGATGTCGGCTATTCGTGCGAGATGCTCTTCACGATTGCTTCGCCGCTCGACCTGGGCACCGATGAGCGTCCCAAGGAACGAACCGAGCTCCTCGAGCACGCCAAGTCGTGCCTCGGTCCAGTGTGTCGACTCGCGGGTACGAGAGGCGAGGACGAGCACGCCCACCATCCGGCCCTCCCACCGGATGGGAACGAGTGCGGTGGATGTATATCCAGCGTCGGCCATCGTCTTGTGGACCGCCGGATTGAGTGCCGCCGGGCCGGCTGGATCGGCCAGGTCGAACCACACCGGCCCGGCTCTCGCCTTTTCGAGGAGCCGGTCGAGGTGGTGGAGGTCAAGGGGAAGCCCACCCTCCCATTCGAAAATGCGCGGGCCTACTCTCCCGAGGGGCACGATGTTCCCACTGAGCTCAGGTAGGAACACCCTCGCCAAGTCGATGTCGTCCAAGCCGGTCACGGCCCGGCAGAACCTCTCAGCGGTTTCCTCGAGCGTGGTGGCCAGCCGGATATCCTTCATCAATTCGATGGCCAGGTCGCGGTCGTTCTGCTGGCGGGTGAGGTCGGCCTCCATCTTGTGCTCGCGGGTGATGTCGCACTGGACCGCGACGTAGGCGATGACCGTGCCATCGGGATCGTGGATCGGCGCGATGGTGGTGTCCTCCTCGTAGAGTTCGCCGTCCTTGCTCCGATTGATGAACATCCCGTGCCACGACTGCCCGCCGGCAACGCGGTCCCACATTGCCTGGTAGTAGGACTGGCTGTGCAGCCCACTCTGGAACATACGCGGGTTCTGGCCCAGCATCTCGTCGAGCGAGTAGCCGCTGGAGCGAGCGGCGGCCGCGTTGGCGTACAAGATCACCGGCGTGGGGTCGGTCACCACGATCGCCTCGGCAGCTTGCTCGATCGCCGTGGTCAACAGCACCTGATCGGCCAACGACTTGGCGAGCCGATCTGCGCTGCGCAGCCGGCCCAACCCCAAGCCGATCTGCCCGGCCAACTCCTCGAGGACGGCACTGGACTGGCGGTCGAACGCGTCGACTTCGGCGGCGTAGACCGAAAGAACGCCGTCGATGGCTCCGTCGACGAATACCGGCAGGCTGATCGAGGACCGGAACCCATAGGATGTCGGGTTCTCGGCCCACGACGCGGCCGGCGGTTCGTCGGAGCGTTTTGTCCTGAGCGCTGTCGCACCGGTGCGGAGCGCAACTCCGGCCGGACCCTGCCCCAGCGGACCCTCGCCCCATGACGCGTCGATCGCGTCGAGGAAGTGGTGCTCCACCGGGCTGATGGCGACCTTCGTCACACTCTGATCCGGGTCGTCGACCGGCCGGCCGTACCAACTGAACAGGTAGCCGCCCTGTATGACGGCGGTCTGGCACATGTCCGACAGCAACGCGTCCTCGTCCTCGGCACGAGTGATGATGGCGTTGCCGGCTGACAGCGTGGTGAGAGCCCGTCTCGTCGTCACCTCCGCCTGGCAATCCCGCAGTCCCACCACAGCGGCAACGACCTCGCCTGCATCGTCACGGATCGGTTGGGCGTGCACCGACATCCACTTCAGCTCACCGTTTGCGGTGTGGAAGCGACACTCCGCCGACTCGAATGTCTGGCCGCCATGGACCGTGGCCCACAACCCGTCCATGACCGGGAGGTCTTCGGGCGCGATCAGTTCGATCGCTCTGGTACCGACCAACTCCTCAGGTCGCCACCGGAGCACCTGTGCGACAGAAGGCGAGACCCATTCGAGGACTCCGTCGGGATCGGTCTGGTAGACGATGTCGGACGCATGCGCTGCCAACAGGCGGTACCGTTCCTTTGAGGCCGCCAGGGCCTCGACGGTGGCATGCCGATCGGTTACGTCTCGCCAGCTGTAGCTGATGGCATCGTCGACCCGGACGGCGCGAATGTCGTAGTGACGTCCCGACGGCACGATCTCCTGTGGGTAGGCGTAATCATCGAGTATCAGAGGTTCGCCGGTCTCGATCACCTCGGCGTACAAGGGAAGTAGTTCGGATTCGGTGTCGCCGGGCAACAGATCCGATAGCCGGGTGCCGAGCAACTGTGGGCGCGGCATCCGGTTGTACTCGCAGCCGGCATCGTTGGCGCCTGTGACCACGAAGTCCACGATGCGGCCAGCTTCGTCGCGGATAGCTTCGAGGAGCAGGTGGGGATCGAGCAGGGAGTCCAGCGTCGCCTGGAGGTGTTCGCGGTCGGACTCGGCGGTCTCGGTGGCTTCGCGGGCTCGAACCGCTTCGGCTCCGTCACGGAGCCCCCAAATCACCGAGACGACCTCACCGGTAGCATCGCGGACCGGAACGGCGCGCACGGTCATCCACCGGGGTTTGCCGCCGGCCGTCTGGAACTGGATGTCCGTTGGACCGATGGCCGTACCCTTCGAGAGGCGTACCTGATCGGGGTCGCGACGTGCCGGGTCGTCCCAGTGGACCAGGTCCCGTGCCCACGTCCCGATCACATCCGCAGATCGCCATCCAAGCGACTGTTGAATCGAAGGTGAGACCCACTGGACCAGGCCGGCGGCGTCGGTTTCGTAGACCACGTCGCACGCGTGTTCCGCCAGCGTCCGGAATCGTCGCTCCGATGCGTCCACCGCCTTCTCCGCCTCGATCTGCGAGGTGACGTCCCGCAACGTCGCGACGGAGGACTGCGGTGATCCATCCTCACCCCGGACCAGTCGGGATGCCACATCGAACCAGCGTAGGGTGCCGTCCGGGCAGAGCATCCGAGACAGGGCGTGGCCTTCCCTGCCATCTTCTCCGATTACTCGAAGAAAAGGAGCGTCCGTCGCCTTGTGATCTTCCGGCACACCCATCTCGAACTTCGTGCCGACGACTTGGTCCGGGTTCCAGCCGAACTCCGTCAGCAGCGACGGCGACGCCCACAGCACCGTTCCGTCCGGAGCGTATTGGATCACCACATCGGTGGCATTCTCCAGGACCAGTTCCATCTGTTCGACCGTGGTTCCGTACGGCTCGTTCTTGGCGGGCCGGGTCGTCACGGCTTGACCACCCCGGACCCCTCAGCGTCCCCGTCCGCCGGGCCCAAGTCCGACTCGAACAGCATCTGCTCTGATAACCGGGTTGGGTTGCTGATCAGATATCTTCCCGCCGACATCCGCGAAGTTCCATTCCGATTCACCCACTAACTCCGATCAGTCACGAGAATGCGTGAGGTCGCTCACCACCCATTGATCAGTGCCCGTCAAGGGTTGCGGGGCCATTTCGGCGAGTCGGAGATAGCCGCG
>JADGOE010000123.1 GCA_017883135.1 Acidimicrobiales bacterium | reverse complement strand
CTTCGAGGATCACCTGGGTACGAGGCGCTTCCTGCCGGGATGGTCGGGGGAGGAATCTCATGGGCTGTCCTGAACGAGGGGGAGCGGGCCGATGAGGTCCCCACTCTCCTCTCCCTCTGTGATCAGAGTAACACTCTCTGTAGTTTCATGCCATACACAAGGGGTTTTCCAGTGCTGCCGACGAGAGACTTGGCTCCGTCCGCCGGGTACCTCGCCAACGGCAACCCTCAAGTTCTACCCTGCGATTCCGATAATTGCCATACGCGCAGTCGGTCCGTGGCGAAACTGAAGTGGACACCATGAAGAAGTGCCAAATCCGAGGCAGTCGAACACCGAACCGGTCGGCAGCGTCATGATCTTCGTCGAGGGGTTCCGCTTGCTCTTCGTCCTGGCCGGGTCCGTGGCCGGATTCGAGATCGGACACAACGTCGACAGCACCGGCTACGCACCCGTTGTCGGGCTGATCTTCGGTGCAGCGATCAGCTATGTCCTCGGAGGAGTAGCGGGTCGCCTGATCGACAAAGGCCTGCAGAAGGCAGTCTTCCTCTTCCGCAACACCCCACCCGGTGAGATCTTTGCCGCATCGATCATCTCGACCACGGGAACGCTCCTCGGACTGGTGATCGGGCTGCCACTTCTGGTTCTCCTCCGATCCGGATACGCCCTGCTCATCACCGCGGCCATCGCATGGGTGCTGGCCACCCTGGGCTGGCGCCTCGGTTCGGTGAAAGGCCGCCAGATCGTGGCTGCAGCTGGAATGTCGAGGATTCTGGCGCCAACACCCGACTACCCACGGGACCACGCCCTTCTGGTCGACGCTTCTGCCGTCATGGACCGATTCCTTCTGGTGCTCGGGCGGGTGGGCCTGCTCCCGAGTGGCTTGGTCATCCCCCAGTTCGTGGTCGATCATGTACGGCTCGTGGCCGAATCGCCGGACCCGGTCGGCTCGCGTCGAGCCCGGCGTGGTCTGGAGTCGCTCGAGGCGCTGCGAGAGATGGCCGTACCGGTCCATATCGCCCCCGACGAGGTACCAGAAGTCGACGATCCGACTACCAAGTTGCTCACCGTGGCCCGCAGGACCGGCCTGAGGATCGGCACCTGCTCCACCGTGGTGGTCGACGAGGCCGCCAACTGGGAGCTTCCGGTGGTCGACCTCCGCGATGTGGTCCACGAGCTCTCGCCTGACCACACACCCGGGGAACGATTGGCAGTCGAGCTGGTCAAGGAGGGTCGCCAGGCCCGCCAAGCGGTCGCCTATCTGCCCGACGGTGACATGGTCGTGGTCAACGATGCCATCCACCTGATCGATCAGGGCACGGTCGATGTGACTGTCCTCTCCACTCGCCCCACCAGCCAAGGGGTCATGGTCTTCGCAAAGCTGGCCAACGACGGCGCTGTCGACGACCTGGGGCTCACCCGCCGACCCGACCCCTCTCGTAGACGAGGTTCGGTGCTCTCCTGACCGGTGCGTCTGCCGGATCCGGAGTGCACGGGACATCCCCCGCCGCCGGTCCCCGGTCTGCACGCCGGCTACGGCCGGCTGCACACGGCGATGGCACTCCGACGAAGCAGGGCGATGTCGGAGCCTTGGAGGCTCAGTTGGCTTCAGACACGACGTAGGTCGAGGATCGCTCGGGCACTCGCGTGCTAGGCCGGCATGCCGCCATGCCGACCTAGCACAAGCAACTTACGAAGCGAGGGCGACCACAGGAGCGGTCAGAGCGGTTCCGGCCTCGGATCCGAGGAAGCCCGCACCCAAGGCGAAGATCCCTCCGTCAGATGCGACCAGCCAGTAGCCCCCTGTTTCGCTTGCAGCCATACCCACGATCGGTGCATTGAGATGGGATCCGCCCATCGAGCCGTAGTAGGCGGCGTCACCGAAGGCGAAGATCCCGCCGTCGGAGGCGACCAGCCAGTAGCCGTTGCCGTCCGCGGTCGCTGCCATCCCCACGATCGGTGCGTTGAGGTGGGACCCACCCATCGAGCCGTAGTAGCCGGCGTCACCGAAGGCGAAGATCCCGCCGTCCGAGGCGACCAGCCAGTAGCCGTTGCCGTCCTCGGTCGCTGCCATCCCCACGATCGGTGCATTGAGATGGGATCCGCCCATCGAGCCGTAGTAGCCGGCGTCACCGAAGGCGAAGATCCCGCCGTCCGAGGCGACCAGCCAGTAGCCGTTGCCGTCCGCGGTCGATGCCATCCCCACGATCGGTGCGTTGAGGTGGGACCCACCCATCGAGCCGTAGTAGCCGGCGTCGCCGTAGGCGAAGATCCCGCCGTCGGAGGCAACCAGCCAGTAGCCCTTTCCGGACGGCGTCATTGCGGTTCCCACGATGGGACTATTCAACATGGTCGACGCAGTGGATCCGTAGGAGTGGGAGCTTCCATGGGGGAACACGCCGCCGTCCGAGGTGACCAGCAGGTATCCGTCCTTGCTGGTGAAGGGCAGGGCGATGATGGTCACCGTATTGGACAGAGCCGATTCGGGGCCTGATCCGATCCCGTTGGCCGCAGTCACCGAGAACCGGTAGCTGCTTCCGCCCACGAGGCCCGCCACGGTACCGGACGAGACCGCTCCGACCGTTGTAGTGCCGACGCTCGATGCGCCCTGGTAGGTCGTGATCACGTACCCGGTGATCGACGAGCCGCCATCTGCCGGCGGGGTCCACGACACCGTTGCCGATGCGCCGCCGGCCTTGGCGGTCACGCCGGTCGGCGCATCGGGCACCGTGGCGAAGTAGGTGAACTGGTCTCCCGCATTGGTTGCCGACGTTCCGCCCGCAGTGGTCACCGTTACATCGATAGAGCCGACCGACCCCGCAGGCGAGGTCGCGGTGATCTGGCTGTCGGTGTCAATGGTGAAGGTGGTTGCCGCGTTGGCGCCGAAACTCACACCGGTGGCACCGAAGAAGTTGGTGCCGGTGATGACGACGCTGGTCCCGCCGCCTGCCGGTCCCGAGGCCGGGTTGACCGACGTGACCGTCGGCGCCACCACATAGGTGAACAGGTCCGAGGCCGAGGTTCCAGACGTTCCACCCGGTGTGGTCGCTGTCACGTCGACGGAACCGGCGGAACCGGCCGGCGAGGTGGCGCTGATCGACGTGGCCGAGTTGACCGTGAAGCTGGCCGCCGCAGTCGCACCGAAGTCGACCACGGTGGTGCCGGTCAGGTTGGTCCCGGTGATGGTCAGGTT
>JADGOE010000030.1 GCA_017883135.1 Acidimicrobiales bacterium | reverse complement strand
GTGGTGTCGGAGGGGGGACTTGAACCCCCACGCCCTTTCGGGCACTAGCCCCTCAAGCTAGCGCGTCTGCCTATTCCGCCACTCCGACGACGTGGCACCGATATCGCTACCGGGGCGCCTGGCATGGTAGCGCGCCCTGAGGCAACCGAGGTTCAGGCCCGAGCGCCGCAACGGCGGACTGAGCTCCAACCTTGCCCTTATGCCTGCCCAGCCTTCGGGCCGGGTTTGAGGGTCGCCCAGAGGGCCACGTTCCAGAGGATTCCGTCCACCGAAGGGTTGTACAGCGCATTGTCGATCTGCACGCCGTTGGCGATCAGTGCCGGCTCCCCGAACAAGGGCAGGGCAACCATCTGATCCCACAGCTGGTCGTCGATCTGAGCGTAGATGGCACTTCCCGACACCGGATTCAAGGCCTGGGCGGCCTGTAGGAAGAGCTGGTCGACCTGGGGGTCGTCGAACTTGCTCCAGTCCTGCGAGCCACCGGAACCTGCGGGCCCTTGGCCATCCGAGTACCACGGCTCCGTCACGGTCTGGAACGGGCTGGAGACCCGGGTGACCAGGGCCATGTCGTACAAGTTGGCCGCTGCCGCGGCGGCCAGGCCCGCCGACCCTGCCACCGGTATCGTCACGACCGACATACCCGCACCGTGCAGCTGGGAGCTGATCGCCGTGGCGACCCTGGCGGCCCAGGGATCGCCCGTTTCGACGGCCATCCGGAGGGTCAGCGGCTTCCCGTCGGCATCGATGTAGATCCCCGATTGGTCCTGATGGAACCCGAGGCTCTTGAGCAGCCGGTCGGTGCTCGCAGGATCGGCGGACAGATACTCGCCGGACGCCGATGACGGGCTGTAGCTCGGTTGCGATGGCGCAGCCAAGTGGTCTTGGCTGACCAGCAGGTCCGGTTCGATGGGAGCGAAGGTCCTGGCGAGGAGCGCGGGTCGGTCGAGGGAATGAGCGATCGCCTCACGCATTGCGGCCTTGGCGGTCACCGTCGATTTCACATTGAACTCCACCTGGAGGAAGTTCAGTGACGGCTTGACCGAGCTCTGGGTGTTCGGCAACGACGACACTGCGTTCAGTGCCTCCAGGTTGAACGTCGCCGGCTGGGCAACGGCATGGTTGCTCCCGGCCAGTGCACCGATCCAGGTGGATGGCGCCGATGCCACCGAGACGACCACCCGGTTCAGCACGCTGGGCGTCCCCCACCAGCTGGGGTTCCGGACCAACACCGCCTCGGTTCCACCCGTGACCGACTGCACGATCATCGGCCCCGCCGAGAGGTCGATCGAGGGGGTGAAGGTATCGAACCCGGTGTTCCAACCCACCCGTTTGGCGATGTGGGCCGGAACCATGTGGTCGAACATCGCCCGCCAATCGGTGAAGGGCGTGTTGAACACCACTGTCACCGTCTTTCTGCCGTGGCTGGCGACGACCGAGGCCACGTTCCGGTAGCCGAGCGTCGAGGCGACCTGGTCCGGCTGTCCGTCGACGTCCACCCCGCTCCCTCGCTGCGACTGCCAGGCATAGATGAAGTCGTCCGCACTGACCGGTACGCCGTCAGACCACACCGCGTGGGGATCGATCACGTACTGGATGGTCAGCGGCGAGGTCGACGTGGCCTCCACACTCACCAGCAGGTCGCTGTTCACCTGGGGTACCAGCTTGGGGGAGATGATGTATGCGCTGGGCAGCACCGAGGTGAGCAGCATGGGCGTTGCCGATGATGCCCCTGCAGGGGTATTGGGATTGAACCCGTACCATGACCGGTCGACGTTGACGGCTGCCGTTCCTCCGGTCGTCGCAACGAGGGCCGGGGGCGCCACTTGGTCGACCTGGCTGATCCGGTGGGATCCGAGGTGATCGACGATGGCGACCGCCCCGATGATGACGATGATGACCAGCGGAAGGGTCCACCGGGCCCGGTACTCGCGCCAGCGCAGTGAGATGCGGGGGCGGCGCTTGACGCGCTCGCCGCCGGTATCGGTCACTGCAGGCGCAGGATGAGGATCAGATTCGTGAAGGCGAAGATCACTGCGACGGTGACGGTGATCCGGTCCAGGTTCTTCTCTACCACCGTCGAGCCGGCGGCGGCCGAGCCGACTGAGCCGCCGAACATGTCGGACAGCCCGCCACCCTTGCCGCTGTGCATGAGGATGAGGAAGATCAGCGCGAGGCATGCCAACACCTGTAGAACGACAATGACTGCGGTCAGCACGCGATCTTCCTCCTCTGGCTCACGACCGTTGGAGACGCTACCAAACTCAGCGGGTCGCGATGGCGGCGGCCCGGACGATGCCTACGAACGCAGCCGCATCGAGGCTGGCGCCTCCCACGAGGACGCCGTCGACATCGGCACAGCGAAGCAGGGGCTCGGTGTTGTCGGCGTTCACCGAACCACCGTATTGGATCCGCACCTGGCCGGCTGGGTCCGCTCCGACCGAGCGAGCGACCACCTCACGGATCCACGAACAGGCCTCTTGGGCGTCCTCGGGGGTGGCTGGCTGCCCGGTTCCGATCGCCCACACCGGCTCATAGGCGATGACCATGGTCGCCACGGCCCCCTGGGGGACCGCCCCCAACCCATGTTCGACCTGGCTGGCCAGCCGATCCCTGGTCAGACCTACCTCTCGTTCGTCGACGGTCTCACCCACGCAGAAGATGGGGGTCATCCCGTTACGCAGGACCGCCTTCAGCTTTGCTGCCACCACCTCGTCGGACTCTCCAAACAGCTGGCGACGCTCCGAGTGGCCCACGATGACGTACTCGACGTGCAGCTTGGCCAACATGGCTGCACTGACCTCTCCAGTGAAGGCGCCTGAGTCCTCCACCGCGCAGTTCTGGGCCCCGAGTGCGATCGGCAGGCCTTCACCCTCGATCACGGACTGCACTGAACGCAGATCGGTGAACGGCGGGTGCACCGAAATGTCTACTGGGCCGGCGTCCGCAGGCTGCACGCGGAGACCGAGGTCACGCGCCGCGTGAATGGCTTGGAGATGATCGAAGTTCATCTTCCAATTGCCGCTGACCAGCGGTCGCCGCTTGGAGCCGGCGTCGGTCACCGTTGTGATGCGCCCAGGCGGCCGTCGCCGTCGCCGTTGCCCCGGGGCGCATTCACCGCGCCTCTGAGTGCTGCCAGACCTGGCAGATCGCCGTATTCGAGCAGTTCGAGCGAGGCGCCACCCCCGGTAGAGATGAAGTTGATCCGATCGGCCAGGCCCAGTTCGTCGATCGCAGCGACGCTGTCTCCCCCGCCGACGACGGTGAAACCGGGACAGTCCGCCACCGCACGTGCAACCCCTGCGGTTCCCGCACTGAATCTCGCGTCCTCGAAGACGCCCATCGGACCGTTCCACAGGACTGTCCCTGCGGTGGCGATCCGGCGCGTGTACGCAGCAACCGAGTCCGGGCCGATGTCCAAGCCCTGCCATCCATCGGGAACGTCGGCCCCGATCGTCCGGACCTGTCCGTCCCGGCAGTCGCAGCCGAAGGGTGCACCGGGCTCGAGCACAACGATGTCCGTCGGCAACAAGATGGGCGTGCCGGACTCGAGGAGCTCCGCACACTCGTCGATCCTGTCCGGATCGACCATCGAACCCCCGACGTCGTGGCCCGCGGCAGCCAGAAAGGTGAAGGCCATGCCACCGCCCACGATCAGGGCGTCCACCTGGCTGAGGAGCGCCTTGAGAACCCCGAGCTTGTCCGCGACCTTGGCGCCCCCGACCACTGCGACGAACGGCCGAGCCGGTGCACCGAGGAGCCCGCCCAGGGCCTCGATCTCCCGTTGGAGCAACAGCCCGGCGGCGCTCGGCAGCTGGGTGGGAGGGCCGACCACCGAGGCATGTCGACGGTGCGACACTCCGAACGCATCGTTCACGTAGGCATCGTGGCCATTGACCAGCTTCTCGACAAAGGACGGGTCGTTGCGCTCCTCGCCCGGGTCGAACCTGAGGTTCTCCAGCAACTCGACCCGGGGGGCCAGCCGTGCGAGGTCCTCACGAACGGGACCGAGCTCCCAGCGCACGTCCGCCGCACCCTTGGGCCGTCCCAGATGGGTGCAGGCGGTGACCCGCGCCCCACGGCCGAGCAGGTAGTCGAGGGTGGGGAGCGCTGCCCGGATCCGGAAGTCGTCGATGACCGTCGAGGCCTCGCCTGCGCAGGGACGCAACGGGACGTTGAAGTCGACTCGCACCAGCACACTGGCCCCGTCGAGATCAGGAAGGTCGCCGAGCAACGGCAGCCCCCTCAGTAACGGATTCTCCCCACCATCGCCCATCGTCGCTCCTCCCCTCATCCTTCCCCCGAACCCTCTCGCTTCCCTCAGGAACCGGCCCCCATCAGCAACGAGAGGTCGACCAGCCGATTCGCGTATCCCCACTCGTTGTCGTACCAACCCTGCACCTTCACCAGGGTGACGCCCGAGGCGGACGGCATCACCATGGTCAGGCCGGCATCGAACGTGCACGAGGCGGGACTTCCAATGATGTCGGACGAAACGATCGGGTCCTCGGTGTAGACGAGCACTTTGGCGAGCGGTCCGGAAGAGGCCGCCGCCGCGAATGCAGCGTTGACCTGCTCGACGGTGACCGAACCGGGGATGACCGCGGTGAAATCCGTGATCGATCCGTCCGGGACGGGCACCCGAAGCGCACATCCGTCCAGCCTGCCCTTCATCGACGGAAGCACCAAGCCGGTGGCCCGGGCGGCTCCGGTCGATGACGGCACGATGTTGACGGCTGCAGCGCGGGCCCGCCGCAGATCCTTGTGGGGTAGGTCCAACAGGTTCTGGTCGTTCGTGAACGCGTGGACCGTGGTCATCATGCCGCTCTCGACCCCGAACGCGTCATCGAGCACCTTCACCATCGGGGCGAAGCAGTTGGTGGTGCACGACGCGTTGGATACGACGAAGTCCTTGGCCGGGTCGAACTCCGAATCGTTGACACCCACCACGAACGTCGCGTCGACGGCTGTCGCCGGGGCGGAGATGATCACCCGGGTCGCACCGGCCTCGAGGTGGGAGGCTGCCGAGTCGCGAGTGGTGAACAGACCAGTCGACTCGATCACCAGGTCGACGCCGAGCTTGTCCCAGGGCAGTGCCTTCGGGTCCCGCTCGGCCAGGACGGCGATCGGTCCGGAATCCAGAACGATCGATGATCCGGCGACCTCGACGTCGGCCCCGAAACGACCGTGGGTGGAGTCATAGCGGAGCAGATGGGCGAGCGTCTCCGCCGAAGTGAGGTCGTTGATGGCCACCACTTCGAGATCGGCTCCCAGCGACCGAGCGGCCCGCAGGAAGTTGCGACCGATGCGCCCGAAACCGTTGATACCGATCCGTACGGTCATTGCCTTTGTGCCTCACCTTTCAGCGGTCCGTGCGCACCGGTCGCACGTTGGTGTCTGGACTGATGCCCCTCCGACGAACGGAGACCGGCGACCACGCTAGGGCATTCTCGTGGTTCGGGGCATCATCCGAGCAGATCGGCCAGCACCGACGCCAGTTTGACCGGATCGTGGGCCAGCCCACTGGGGCGGGCCAGGTCGGCGTCGACCACCGGAATGCCGGGCTTGCCGAGGGGAAGGCCCGAGGTATCGCAGACCGCGACATCGACGGAGATGCCGTGTACCCGCAAGGCCTCGACGTGCATCTCGACGTCGAATGCCTGGGTTTCGGCGACCTGGGGACGGAGGTTGCAGACATAGACGGTCTTGGCATCCGACCGGTTGATCCCCTGGCGAATCTCCGGCACGGCAATCGCCGCCAGCACGCTGGTGAACAGTGAGCCGGGCCCCAGAATGATCTGGTCGGCCTCCGCCAGTGCGGCGAGCACCTGGGCAGGCGCCTTGGGGTCGGCGGGCACCAGGGACACGCTCCGGATGTCGTTGGTGGCCATCACCGCCACCTGTCCGGCCACCTGGCCGCTGACGGCATCGGCCTTGAGGACCACCGGCTCGACCGTTGCGGGCAGGACCCTCCCCTTGACCCGGAGCAGCCGGCACGCCTCGTCCAGGGCCTCGATCGGGTCGGAGGCCCCGTCCATGAGTCCGGCCAGGACCAGGTTGCCGAGGGAGTGGCCAGCCAGTTCCGCTTCGGTGAACCGAAGTTCGAATGCCAAGGCCAGAGGCGAGCCAGGTTCGGCCAGGGCCACCAGGCACTTGCGCAGATCGCCCGGCGCGATGATCTGGAGGAGCTCGCGGAGCCGGCCCGACGAACCGCCGTCGTCGGCCACGGAGACCACGGCGGTGACCCGATCGGTGTAGGAGCGAACGGCCCGGAGCGTGGCAGCCAACCCGTGGCCTCCACCGATGGCCACCACACGGGGATGTCGGCGCACGGAGCCTGCCTCGGAGGTGGGCGTCATCGCTCGACGTCCCGGTGGTAGACCGCGGTAGGTATGCCGTGCTGATCCAGCCGGCGCACCAGCTCCTCGGCCAGCACCACCGAGCGGTGGCGGCCCCCGGTGCAGCCCATGGCCACGGTCAGGTACGACTTCCCCTCGCGCATGTAGGCGGGGATCAGCATGACGAACAGCTCGTCAAGTTTGTCGAGGAAGGCTGCCGTCTCCGGACGATCGAGGACGTACGCCCTGACCTCCGGCTCGAGCCCGCTGTGATGGCGCAGCGTCTCATCCCAGTAGGGATTGGGCAGGAAGCGGCAGTCGAACATCAGATCCACGTCGAGGGGCACCCCGTACTTGAACCCGAACGAGACGATCGAGGTCTGCATGGTGTTCGCAGGCTCCTCGGTACCGAACACCTCGATGAGCCGGGTGCGGAGCTGGTTGACGTTCAGCTCACCTGTGTCGATCACCAGATCGGCACGGTCACGCAGCTCTCCCAACAGGAGCCGCTCGTCGGCGATCGAGTCGACCACGCCGCGGGCAGCCTGGGGGTGGCGGCGGCGGGTACCTTCGAACCTCCGGATGAGCACGTCGTCGGCGGCGTCGAGGTACAGGATGCGCACCCGGTTCCGCCCGGCTTCCAGAGCGTCCACTGCCGGCAGGACGTCATCGAGGTCTCCCCCGCCCCGCCCCACCACGAAGGCCACCCGTTCCATCTCCGATCCCGTGCCGTCCACCAACTCGGACACCTTGGAGATCAGTGCCGAAGGCATGTTGTCGATGACGAACCAGCCGAGGTCCTCCAGGGTGGCCCCGGCCGTCGACCGCCCAGCTCCGGACATTCCGGTCACCACCAGGTACTCACTCATCCATCCACCCTTGCACGCATCTCGTTGGAACCATTCGGGGACAGCGGCGTATGCAGCCGGTCGAACACGGCGACCCCCACACCGGCCGGCAACCACGATACGCCCACCAGCTGGTCCTTCGATGCGCGGCGGAGGCCGGCCAACCCACCGAACTGTTCGACCAGTCGTGCCCGTCGTTTCGGCCCCAGGCCGGTGACTCCGTCCAGTGCGCCCACGGTCATCCGCTTTCCCCTCAGGGTGCGGTGGTACGAGATGGCGAAGCGGTGGGCCTCGTCCCGCAGGCGCTGCAGCAGGTAGAGCCCGTCGGACTGCCGGGACAACCGGATCGGCTCCGAGCTGCCCGGTCGGTAGATCTCCTCGAAGCTCTTGGCCAGCGACGCGATCGGAATCCGCTCGGTGAGCCCGAGCGAGGCCAGTACCCGTACGCCGACGTTGAGCTGGCCGAGCCCCCCGTCGAGGAGGAGCAGCTGCGGCGGATAGGCGAATCGCCGTTTGGCCGGACCCTCAGTGGGAGGGTGCCCGGCATCGGCGGTGCCCTCGGCGACGAGGGCGGTGAGCCGCCGGGTGAGAACTTCCTCCATGGCCGCGTAGTCATCGTTTCCGGGCACCGAATCCACCCGGAAGCGGCGGTAGTCGCTCTTCTTCGGAAGTCCGTCCTCGAAGACCACCATCGATCCGACGTAGTCGGTGCCCTGCAGGTGGCTCATGTCGTAGCACTCGATGCGCAGCGGGGCATCGGGCAGTGCCAGCTCCCTCTGGAGCGACTCGAGTGCCCTGGCCCGGCTGTTGTGGTCCGACGTGCGGTGCATGCGGTGGCGAAGGAACGCATCGCGGGCATTGTGCTCCACGGTCTCGAGCAGCGACCGTTTGGGTCCCCGGAGCGGGACCCGCAGGGCGACCGGGCCGTCCCGTCGCTCGGTGAGGTACTCGATCACCGCATCGGCGTCGCTGGGCATCGTCGGGACCAGCACCAACTTCGGCACCCCCGATGCCGAGTCGGCGTACACGTCCACCAGAATCCTCTCGATCAGCTGTGGTGCGGTCAGGTCCTCGACCTTGTCCACGAACAGGGCCAGGCGCCCCACGACCTTTCCCGAGCGCACGTGGAAGACCTGGACGGCGGCCTCCAATTCGTCCTCGGCCACGCCGAGCACGTCCAGGTCCTCGGGGCGCTCGAGCTCCATCTGACGCACCGCGTCCGCTGCCCGCACCGCCGCGAGCTTGTCCCGGAACACGGAGGCCTTCTCGAAGTCGAGTGCGCTCGACGCTTCGCGCATGGCTGCCTCGAGCCCCTTCTCGAGGGGGCCGGTGTCACCACTCAGGAACGAGACCAGATCGGCCACCATGCGGTCGTACTCGGCGCTGGCCACTGCTCCCACGCACGGGCCAGAACAGCGCTCGATGTGAAAGAGCAGGCAGGGCCGGCCCAGGCGCTCGTGGCGACGGAACTTGGTATCGGAGCAGGTCCGCACCGGAAACGACCGCAGCAGCAGGTCGAGCGTCTCGCGGATGGCGCCGACATTGGCATAGGGACCGAAGTAGCGCACCCCGCTCCGCTTGCGGCCCCGCACGACCGCGGGCCTCGGCCACTGGTCGCCGACGGTGACCGCCAGCCAGGGGTAGCTCTTGTCGTCCTTCAGCCGGACGTTGAAACGCGGTTGGAACTGCTTGATCAGGTTGTGCTCGAGGAGTAGGGCCTCAGACTCGGTGGCGACCACCATCCACTCGACGTGATCGGCCTGTTGGACCATCTGGGCGGTCCGGGGGGCCAGCCCTAACGGGTCCTGGAAGTAGGAGTTGAGCCGCTGGCGCAACGACTTGGCCTTCCCCACGTAGAGGACGCGGCCGTCGGCATCGACGAACTGATAGGAGCCCGGGGCATCGGGGATGGACCCAGGGAGCGGACGGGTAACCACACCACCAGTGTGCCGTGTCCGTCGGGCAACCGAGGCCGGTGCCCGGCCGGAGGTGCATCACCGCGCGGACGGGTCCCCGAGGCCGTACACTGGTAGCCACGCCGGCCTGGTTTCCGGTGACATCTACCGCTTCGGGGCCGACATCCCCGCGGATGGGCGACCAGGCTGTCCCCGCCGGCCATCACCGGAGCGCCTCCTCAAGGGGGTCATACCCAACATGGTCCGGCTTCAGACGGCACTCCCCACTCGCTACGCGTCGGCGGGTCCCTCCCAGCTCGCCACCTGGATCGAACAGGCCAAGGTCGAGCTCGGCTCGCGGCTGATCATCCTCGGGCACCATTACCAGCGTGACGAGGTCATGGTCTGGGCCGACGCACGGGGCGACTCGTTCGGACTGTCCCGGATCGCCGCCGACCAGTCCGAGGCGGAGTTCGTGGTGTTCTGCGGCGTCCACTTCATGGCCGAGTCTGCTGACATCCTCACCGGACCGGGCCAGCAGGTCATCCTGCCCGACCTCAATGCCGGATGTTCGATGGCCGACATGGCCGACGTCGATTCGGTGGAGGAGGCCTGGTCGACCCTGGCAGCGGTGACCGACATCGATCGGGTCATCCCCGTCACCTACATGAACTCCTCGGCCGCGTTGAAGGCGTTCGTGGGCCGGCACGGGGGTGTGGTCTGCACGTCCTCGAATGCCAGCGCCGTGCTGACCTGGGCGCTCGCTGACGACGCCGGAGGTAACAGCAGAGGTGACCAGGTGTTGTTCTTCCCCGACCAGCACCTCGGGCGGAACACCGGGTTCGAGCTCGGCTATACCGGCGAAGACATGGCGGTGTGGAATCCGCGACTCGACAGCGGCGGACTCGACGATGTCACCCTCAAGTCGTCAACCTTGCTGTTGTGGCAAGGCCACTGTTCGGTCCATCAACGCTTCCGCCCCGCGCACATCGAGGCCTTCCGGGCCGAACATCCCGGCGGCATCGTGGTGGTCCATCCCGAGTGCGCCCACGACGTCGTCGAGGCCGCCGATCAGGTGGGCTCCACCGACTACATCATCCGTGCGGTAGCCGAGGCACCATCCGGCTCGGTGATCGGAGTGGGAACGGAGATCCACCTGGTCAAGCGACTCGATGACGAGACACCCGACAAGACGGTGCTCTCGCTCGACCCGCTGGTCTGTCCGTGTTCCACCATGTTCCGCATCGACGCGCGCCACCTGGCATGGGTCCTGGAGGGCCTGGTGAACGGTGAGGTTCGCAACCGGATCACGGTCGACGAAGAGACCGCAGCCTGGGCCCGCGTCGCCCTCGAGAGGATGCTGGCCACCGTCTGAGCCGGACCGGTCCGGTCCGCCGGCAGCGAGTCCGCCGCCGGCGGGAACGAAGGTCGGAATGCGGGCAGCACCCGCTGCTCGGCTACCCCGGGATCTTCGTCCGCGCACGAGGCGTGGCCTTCGGCTTGGCCGTGGCCTTCGGCTTGGGCTTGGCCCGAGGTCTCACCGGATCGTCGGAGTCTCCCCTGGCGTCCGGCCCGGAGCGGGCGAGGCCCAGCAGTGGGGCCAGTACCGCGCCGGTGTAGCTGGTGACCACCACGGCCACGTCCTCGGGCGTGCCCTCGGCCACAACCGTCCCGCCTCGGTCGCCCCCTTCGGGTCCCATGTCGACGATCCAATCCGCGCTCTTGACGACGTCGAGGTTGTGCTCGATGACGATCACCGTGTTGCCCTGGTCGACGAGACGATTGAGCACGTCGAGCAGCTTGCGGACGTCATCGAAGTGGAGGCCGGTGGTCGGTTCGTCGAGCACATAGAGGGTGTGACCGGTCGAGCGACGGCTCAACTCCGATGCCAGCTTGACCCGCTGCGCCTCGCCACCGGACAGGGTGGGGGCAGGCTGCCCGAGGCGGATGTAGCCAAGGCCCACATCGACCAGGGTCTGCAGGTGCCGGGCGATCGGGGGTTGGTTGGCGAAGAACCCGAGGGCCTCCTCGCACGACAGCTCGAGCACCTCGGCGATGGTCTTGCCGCGAAAGGTCACCTCCAACGTGTCGCGGTTGTAGCGGGCCCCTTGGCAGATCTCGCACGGAACGTAGATGTCCGGAAGGAAGTGCATCTCGATGCGCAGTGTGCCGTCCCCCGAGCACGCGTCGCACCGGCCACCCTTCACGTTGAACGAGAACCGACCGGGCAGGTAGCCCCGCACCTTGGCTTCCGAGGTCTGGCTGAACAGCCTGCGGATGTGATCGAACACCCCGGTGTAGGTCGCAGGGTTCGAACGCGGCGTGCGACCGATCGGCGCCTGATCCACCTCGACCACCTTGTCGATCTGGGACACCCCGGTGATGGTGCGGTGCAGCCCGGGGAGGGTCTTGGCCCGGTGGACCTGCTTGGCCAGCGAGCGCAGCAGGATGTCGTTCACCAGCGTCGACTTCCCCGAACCGGAGACCCCGGTCACCGCCACCAACCGCCCGAGCGGAAAGGCGACGCTCACGTCCTTCAGGTTGTGCTCACCGGCACCTTCGATGGTCAGCGCTTCACCGCTGCCGGGCCGGCGGACGGCGGGGACGGGAATGGACCGTGTTCCCGAGAGGTACATGCCGGTGAGGGAGTCCGGGTTCGACTCGAGGCCACCCGGGCCGGTCACCGGGCCGGAGTGGACGATGCGGCCACCGTGCTCCCCTGCCCCAGGCCCCACGTCGACCACGTGGTCGGCTATGCGGATGGTCTCCTCGTCGTGCTCGACCACGATGACCGTGTTGCCCAGGTCGCGAAGGCGCTTCAAGGTTCCGATGAGGCGTTGGTTGTCCCGTTGGTGCAGTCCGATCGACGGTTCGTCCAGCACGTAGAGGACGCCGACCAGGCCGCTGCCGATCTGGCTCGCCAGGCGGATCCGCTGGGCCTCGCCGCCCGACAGTGTCGCAGCGGATCGGGCCAGGGTCAGATAGTCGAGCCCAACGTCCAAGAGGAACTGCATCCGCTCGCGCACCTCGCGGAACACCCTGTCAGCGATCAGATGGTCCCGATCGGAGAGGTCGAGGGAGGCCACCACGTCCACCGCGTCTCCGATGGGCAGCGAGCACAGCGCAAAGATGGAGAACCCGCCCACGGTGACGGCCAGCGACTGCGGCCGAAGCCGGGCCCCTCCACAGTCGGGGCAGGGCACCTCCCGCAGAAAGCCCTCGAGGTTGTCCCGCAGGAAGTCCGACTCCGCCTCGGAGTGCCGCCGCTGCAACCAGGGCACGATGCCCTCGTAGAGGGAGTGGAACGACCGCTGCCGGCCGAAGCGGTTCCGGTACTTGAGATGGACCTGTCTGTCACCCGCCCCGTACAGGACCATCTTCTTGTCCGCCTTGCGGAGGTTGTCCCACGGGTCGTCGATCGAGAATCCGCCCAGCTCGGCCACGGCGACCAGCAGCCGCGAGAAGTACTCGCTGCGGGCACCCGACCAGGGCGCCAGGGCGCCATTGGCCAGCGACTTGGTCCGATCGGGGACCACCAGTTCGGCATCGACCTCGAACCGTGTACCGAGCCCGGTGCATACCGGACAGGCGCCATAGGGCGAGTTGAAGGAGAAGTTCCGGGGCGATGGGTCCTCGAAGCTGATCCCGCAGTGGGTGCAGGCCAGATGCTGGCTGAAGGTGATGGCCTCTTCCTCGGAGCCGTCGGCGTCGACCACCACGATCTCCGCAACACCCTCGGCCAGGGAGAGCGCCGTCTCCAACGACTCGGTGAGCCGACGGCGGATGTCGTCGCGGCGCACCAGGCGGTCGACCACCACTTCGATGGTGTGTTGCTCGTAGCGGACCAGGTCCAGACCGCCCCGGTCGGCGAGCTCCACCGTGATGCCGTCGACGCGGGCCCGGGCGAACCCCTGCTTGGCCAGGTCGTCCAGCAGGCCATTGTACTCGCCCTTGCGTCCACGGACCACCGGCGCTAGCACCAAAAACCGGGTTCCCTCGTCCATGGCGAGAATCCGGTCGACGATCTGCTGGGGACTCTGGCGGGCCACCGGTCGCCCGCAGTCGGGGCAGTGGGGCTTACCGATCCGCGCGTAGAGCAACCGGAGGTAGTCGTAGACCTCGGTGACCGTTCCCACCGTGGAGCGCGGATTACGTGACGCCGACTTCTGATCGATGGAGATGGCAGGCGACAGGCCCTCGATGAAGTCGACGTCGGGCTTGTCCATCTGCCCGAGGAATTGGCGGGCATAGGCCGACAACGACTCCACGTAGCGGCGCTGGCCCTCGGCGTAGATGGTGTCGAATGCCAGCGAAGACTTGCCCGAACCCGAGAGCCCGGTGAAGACGATCAGGCGATCGCGCGGCAGGTCGAGGGAGACATCCTGGAGGTTGTGCTCACGCGCCCCCCGGACAATCAGTCGATCAGCCATGGCGGTGAGGATACCGGTGGGAGAGGACACCTCCGGCGGTCACTGCGGGACGGGGACCTCGATGTCGGCGGTCTCGCCGGGGAGCACGGCCGACCCGTCCACGGGGTCGCGGACGAGCAGCGACCGGAGCTCGGAGATCTCGTCGCGGATCAGGGCTGCCTCTTCGAACCGCAGCTCCTCGGCGGCCTTGACCATCTCGGCGTCGAGCCGGTGGATCAGGCTGGACAGCTCGTCGGCATCGGGGCCGAGGGCATGGGCCATCTCGGCTGCCACCGCGCGCGGGTCGACCCCACCGGTCCGACCTCGTTGGCCTCGACCCGACCCGGTCCGGGCCTTGGCTCCCGACGCGGTTCCGGCCGGGCGGGCCGACCCGCCCGGCCCGAAGGAGCCGCCCCGCACCCGTTCGAGGATGTCGGTGACCGACTTGGTGATGGTGCGGGGATCGATGCCGTGGGCCTGGTTGTAGGCGATCTGGCGGGCCCGTCGGCGTTGGGTCTCGCCGATGGCCGTGGTCATCGAGTCGGTGACGCGGTCTGCGTACATGACGACCCGCCCGTTGACGTTGCGGGCCGCCCGACCCATGGTCTGGATCAGTGAGGAGGCCGACCGGAGGAACCCCTCCTTGTCGGCGTCGAGGATGGCCACCAGTGCCACCTCGGGGAGGTCGAGCCCCTCGCGGAGGAGGTTGATCCCGACCAGGACGTCGAAGACCCCCAACCGAAGCTCCCGCAGCAGTTCGATGCGGGCCATGGTGTCGACGTCGGAGTGCAGGTACTGGACGCGTACCCCCTGCTCGGCGAGATACTCGGTCAGGTCCTCGGCCATCTTCTTCGTCAGGGTGGTGACCAGCACCCGGTAGCCGGCGGCGACGGTTGCGTCGATCCGCTCGCGGAGGTCGTCGATCTGCCCGGTGGTGGGTCGGATGTCCACTTCGGGGTCGACCAGCCCGGTGGGCCGGATCACCTGCTCGACGATGTTGGAGCTGTGCTCGAGCTCCCAAGGGCCCGGGGTGGCCGACAGCAGGATCACCTGACCGGTCCGCTCGATGAACTCCTCGAACCGGAGCGGCCGGTTGTCCATGGCCGAGGGCAGGCGGAAGCCGTGGTCGACCAGGGTCTCCTTTCGTGACCGATCACCCGCGAACTGGCCTCGGAGCTGGGGCACGGCTACGTGGCTCTCGTCCAGCACCACCAGGAACTCCTTGGGGAAGAAGTCGAGCAGGGTGAAGGGTGCCTCGCCGGGGGCCCGTCCGTCGAGATGCCGGCTGTAGTTCTCCACGCCCCCGCAGACACCGGTTTCGGCCAGCATCTCGAGGTCGTACTCGGTGCGCATCCGGAGACGCTGGGCCTCCAGCAGCTTGCCGGCGTCGTTCAACTCGATCAGACGGCTGCGCAGCTCGCTCTCGATACCGACGATGGCCCTGCGCATCCGCTCGTCGCCGGTGCCGTAGTGGGTGTTCGCGAAGACCACCAGCTCCTCGAGATCGTCGCCGATCTCACCGGTCATCACGTCGAAAGGCCGGATCCGCTCCACGGTGTCACCGAAGAATTCGATCCGGACCGCACTACTCTCGTAGGCGGCGTGGATCTCGACGGTGTCCCCGTGCGCCCGGAACTGCCCCCGGAGCAGCGTGGTGTCATTGCGGGAGTACTGGAGGTCCACCAGGCGCCGGAGGAGGGACCGCTGATCGTGGACGTCGCCCGGGCGCAGGGCCACGATCCGGTCGCGGTACTCGTCGGGTGAGCCCAGCCCGTAGATGCACGAGACCGAGGCGACCACGATGGTGTCGGGCCGCAGCAGCAGGGAGGACGTCGACGCGTGGCGCAGACGGTCGATCTCGTCGTTGATCGACGAGTCCTTCTCGATGTAGGTGTCCGACGACGGCACGTACGCCTCGGGCTGGTAGTAGTCGTAGTAGGAGACGAAGTACTCGACCCGGTTGTGCGGGAAGAACTCCTTCAGCTCGGCCGCCAACTGGGCTGCCAGCGACTTGTTGGGCTCGATGATCAGGGTCGGGCGCTGCACCGCCTCGATGGTCCAGGCGATGGTGGCTGTCTTCCCCGAGCCGGTGATGCCCAGAAGAGTCTGGTACCGGTCGCCACGTTCGAGACCCTCCACCAGGCCGGCGATCGCCTGGGGCTGGTCCCCCGCCGGGCGGAAGGGCGAGACGACCTCGAACGTGGACACTCCTGTGATGGTACCGGCCGGGTGTGTCGCCGGAGCCAGGCAGTGGGGGGCGGTCAGCCTTCGGGGTGCGGGACCCCGGCTCGGGCGTCACCCTGCCCGCGGAGTTCGACCAGTGCCTCCCACACCCGTTCCACCTCGCCTCGGAGGTGCGCTTCGTCCCCCGAGTTGTCGACGATCAGGTCAGCGCCGGCCAGGCGTGCCCGGCGGTCCGGCTGTGACTCGATGCGGGCGCGCGCATCGGCCTCGGGCATGTGCCGGAACTCGACCAGGCGATGCAGGGCCAGGTCGGTCGGTGTGTCGACCACCACCACGGCAGCCAGGTCGAGCATCTCGCGGTGGACTTCCTTGAGGAGCGGGATGTCGAGGACCACGATCTCGTCGGTGCCTGCGTAGCGGTCCTTGCGCCCGATCATCTCCACGCCGATGGCCGGATGGGTGATGGCGTTGAGGTCGGCCAGCGCCTCGGGGTGCCCGAAGACCAGTTCGGCGATGCGCGCCCGGTCCAGCCTCCCCCCCGCCTCCACGATGCCGAAACCGAACCGGTCGATCAGCGGTTGATAGGCGGGGCCGCCCGGAGCCACCACCTCGCGGGCGATGAGGTCGGCATCGACCAGTACCGCCCCGTGGTCGACCAACAGGTCGGCCACGGTCGACTTGCCCGCACCGATCCCTCCGGTGAGCCCGATGGTGAGCACCCTGGCGGCGGGTCAGGCCGGTCGACGGGGTCGCGAGGCGGTGGCGAAGAGGACCATGGTGGTGCGGTCCAGATCGTCGGTGACGAAGAAGTCGTCGGCGGTGATGCCGGTCATGCCCCCCGAGTCGCCCCGGGCGATGACCTTGTAGGCCAGGGGGAGGGCTCGGGTGTAGATCCCGATGTACCACGACCGCGGAATCCGGTGCCTCAAGTCGAGGATATCGAGCTTGAGGACCTTGTTGGCCTTGACTCGGCGGGCGGTGAAGTCGGCCTTCACGTGGGGCACGGCATCGAGGCCCTGGACGGTGACGTCGTGGAAGTGCCGCCCGAGGAGGTCGCGGAGCTCGGGAGGCTCGAAGAGGTGGATATGGAAGGGATTCTCGAAGTCGGCCGGGGCGTTCGGGGTGAGGAAGAAGGCGGTGCCCTGGTCCGACAGCACCCGGGACAGCTCCTTCACGTGTCCTTCGGGATCGTCGAAGTGCTCGATCAGGTGGGACGAGCACGCCCAGTCGAAGCTGCCCTGGGCGAACCCCAGGGACAACGCGTTCATCTGGGCCACCTGGAGCCCCGAGGGACCCCACCGGTGGCGGGCGGCCTCCACGGCGTCGGCGCTGTAGTCGGCGCCGATCACCACCCGGTCGCCGGCGAGGAACCGGGCCGACTCGAACCCCTGTCCGCAGCCGACGTCGAGCATCGTGCCCTTGCCCAGTCGCTCGATGACCGTCCGGTAGCCGGCCGCGTGGAGTGCCAGCAGCGAGTCGGGGGTGACGCCCTCCATGGGTCGCTCCCCGGTGAGACGCTTGCCGGACCGCTCCCGCCCGACCACGGCCGGACCGCCCGACGATCCTGTTCCGGAACTGCTCTCGCTCATCTGGCTCCCCTGTACCTGGCCTCGTGCGTTGCCAACCTGGCCAGGAGTGGTGACATCCCGACCCGTCGGTTGTTTACACTACCGATCACTCGTGTCGGATCCCCAACCTTCCTCAGTCGCGCCCCCGGGCCGGGCCTCGGGCCCGGACGGATCCGCCCACGCGCCCCTGCGGGAAGCCGGCCGGCTCCGGGCGGTGGTCGACTACTCGGTACTCGCCCTGCTCGCCTTCCTGCCGATGGTGGCATCCCGCCCGGGGACGGTGACCGACGACACCAAGACGTACCTGTATCTCGATCCGGGCCGCTACCTGCGTCAAGCGGTGTCGCTGTGGGATCCCAGCGTCGGGTTGGGCACGGTCACCCACGAGAACATCGGGTACCTGCTGCCCATGGGGCCGTTCTACTGGGTGCTGGCCGAGCTCCACGTGCCCCTGTGGGTCGCGCAACGGCTGTGGATGGGCACCCTGTTGTTCGCCGCGGGCGCCGGTGCCCTCTACCTGTGCCGGACCATCGGACTGACCGGACCCGGCCGCTACATCACCGCCGTCGGGTTCATGTTCACGCCCTACGTGCTGCAGTACACGGGGCGGATCTCGGTCATCTTGATGCCATGGGCGGGACTGCCCTGGATGGTCGCTTTCGTGATCCTGGCGCTGCGGCGAGGGGGTTGGAAGTACCCGGCGCTCTTCGCCCTGGTGGTGGCCCTGGTCAGTGGCATCAATGCCAGTTCGATCCTCTACGTGGGCATCGCCCCGGCGCTGTGGCTCCCCTACTCGGTGCTGGTGGCCAAGGAGTCGACCTGGCGCCAAGCCTGGGGCGTGGCGTGGAAGATCGGAGGCCTCACCGCCGTGGTCTCCCTGTGGTGGGCCATCGGGCTGCAGGTCGAGGCCGCCTACGGGGTCAATGTCCTCAAGTACACCGAGACGGTACCGGCCACCAGCGGGGCATCGCTGGCCTCGGAGATCATCCGTGGGCTCGGGTACTGGTACTTCTACGGGTCCGACCGGGTGGGGAGTTGGACGCAGGCCTCCGTCGCGTACACCCAGAACCTCCGCCTGATCGACCTGAGCTTCGTCGTCCCGGTGCTGGCCTTCGCCGCCGCCTTCTTCTCCCGCTGGCGGTACCGCTCCTACTTCGTGCTGATCACCGTCGTGGGCATGGTGTTGGCGGTAGGTCCCAACCCCTACGGCCATCCGTCCGGCGTCGGATCGGTCCTCAAGGCGATCATGGTGGACACCACGGCCGGTCTGGCCATGCGGTCCACCGACCGGGCGTCTCCGGTCATCATCCTCAGCCTGGCCATGTTCCTCGGTGCCGGTATCAGCGCCCTCAGCTACCGGGTGCGTCGGACCGGCCTGGTCGTCGGCGGGTTTGCGGTCGCAGCCATCGCAGCCGCGTCCACCCCCCTGTGGACCGGGGCGGTCATCGCCAACGGCTTCACCCAACCGGCGGTGCCGCCGGCCTACGTGCGACAGGCCGCGACCGCATTGGCCACCACCCACCCGGGCACCCGGGTGTACGCACTGCCCGGCAACAACTTTGCTGCCTACCGGTGGGGGGACACCATCGACACCGTCTATCCGGGCCTGATGACCCGGCCCTTCGTGACCCACGAGCAGCAGATCATGGGTTCACTGGCCACCGCCGACCTACTGCAGGCCCTCGACTCACCGCTGCAGGACGGCACCATGGACTGGAGTTCCCTCGGGCCGATGTCGTCCCTCCTGAGTGCGGGGGACGTCCTGGTCCAGTACGACCAGGCCTACGAGCGCTACGACGTACCGATCCCCCAACAGGTGGCGGCCGATCTCGCCGTGACCCCCCCCGGGCTGTCCGATCCGGTCCCCTACGGGACGCCCCGACCCAACGTCCCCCTCATCCCCCATTTCGACGAGGCCACCCTGACCCGGCCACCCAACTCGACCTGGCCGGCCCCGCTGGTCTCCTACACGGTGAACAACCCCCGGCCGATCGCGCGGGCCGAGACCACCGTGGCCCCCCTGGTGGTGGACGGGGATGGCTCTGGCATCGTCAACGCCGCGTCGGTCGGGTTGTTGCAGAACAACCCGACCGTTCTGTATGCGGGCACACTCGACACCCACCCCGCACTGCTGAAGCAGACGTTGACGAAGCCGGCCACCCTGGTGGTGACCGACACCAATCGCAAGCAGGGCTTCCGGTGGAACTCGCTGAACGAAAACACCGGCTACACCGAGACGGCAACCCAGCCGCCGAACACCTTGGACCCGAGCGATGCGCCGATCAACCTGTTCCCCGGGGCCCCGGCTGACGCCCAGACCACTTCCGTTCTGGCCGGGGTGTCGTCGGTGACCGCTTCCTCCTACGGTTCCTCCATCACCTACCTGCCCGAGGATCGCCCGCCGGCCGCCCTCGACGGCAGCACCCAGACACCCTGGCTGACCGACTCCTTCGCCCAGCAGCTCGGACAGTGGTGGCAGGTGGTGTTGCTCAAGCCGATCACCGAGAGCTCCATCACCCTGGTCCAGCCCCAGACCGGAGATCCCGATCGATGGATCACCTCGGCGACCCTGACCTTCGATGGTGGGCACCCGATCACCGTTCCGCTCGGTCCGGCATCGCGGACGCCGACCGGCCAAGGCGTGACGTTCCCGACGCGCACCTTCACCACCCTGCGCATCACCGTGAGCGGGGTCGCCGTCGCCGATCCGCGGGTTCCGATGGGCTCGCGGAGCTCAGTGGGCTTTGCCGAGGTGGAGATCCCCGGAGTTTCGGTCAACGAGTCCATCGCCATGCCCGAGGACCTGCTGCGGGCGTCGGGACCGTCCTCGCTGGTCGACCGGGTCAGCCTGATCATGACCCGGTTGCGTTCCTCGGGAACCCCGCCTCGGGCCGACATCGAGACCTCGCTGGCCCGGACGTTCTGGCTCCCCACCCAGCGAACCTTCTCCCTGACCGGTGCCGCGCGCATCTCGGCACTCATCCCCGACGACCAGATCGACCGGCTGGTTGGGCGACCGGGGTCCAACCACACCGGGATCGTCGCCTACTCACAGGGTCGGCTTCCCGGGGACCTCCGGGCGGGAGCCATCGCCACCGTCGACGGCGACCCGACCACCCTGTGGGAGCCGGGCTTCGGCGTGGCCCACCAGGCCGGGCAGTGGCTGCACTACAACCTGCCCAGGCCGATCACCTTCGACCGCGTGGACCTGCAGGTGGTTGCCGATGGGCAGCACTCGGTGCCCACCCGGGTCACCATCTCGACCGGCAGCGGCAAGGCAACCGTCTCGCTGCCGCCCATTGCCGACAGCCACACCCCGGGCGCGGTGGTCGACGTGCCGGTCTCCTTCGCACCCCTGCGCGGCGAGAGCATCCAGATCGAGTTCGACGCCGTCCGGGTCGAGAACACGCCTAACTACCGCTCGAAGACTCCGATCGCCATGCCCATCGGCATCGCCGAGGTCGGGATACCCGGCCTACGGGCAGCAGCACTGCCGGCCGACATCCCCACCTCGTGTCGCGGCGACCTGGTGACGGTCGACGGTGGACCGCTCTGGATCTCCATCACCGGCTCCACCGCCACGGCGCTGGACCGCAGGGCACTGACGGTGTCGCTGTGCGGTCCCGATGCCAATGGTCTGGCGCTCGGGCCCGGGCAGCACACGCTGCGCTCCGCCGTCGGGCAGATCAGCGGGTTCGACATCGACCAGTTGGCCCTCGACTCGGCCCCGGGCGGCGGTCCCAAGCCATTGGCCTCGGCCACCGCGCTGGCCGCGCCACCCGTAGCCGCAGCACCCACCGTCCGCGTCGACTCATCGACGCCCACCACCGTCCACCTGTCGGTCACCGGCATGGGGTCGGGTGCCCAGGCCATCCCGGCCAACCTGATCCTGGGTGAGAGCATCAACGCCGGGTGGATGGCCACGGTTAGCGGTGGTGCCGGCCTGGGCCATCCGGTGCTGATCGACGGGTTCGCCAACGGGTGGAGGCTCGACCCGGCCACCATGGGTGGCGCCGTACACGGCGGAGCTGTTTCGGTGGTGCTGCGGTGGGAGCCACAGAGGCGGGTGGACGTCGCACTGGTCATCTCCACCGTGGCCATCATCGGCTGCCTGGTCCTGGCCTTCGTCCCGCGCCGCCGGCGCCGGCGCAGACCGGGACGCCACGGCACGACCGCACGTGCCGCGGGCCCAGTGGGCGCCGCCACGGTCGGGGTCCCCTTGGAAGAGGAGGAGGAGAAGGAGGCTGGCATCCCCGAGCGGGCTGACAGCAGGGCCCCGACGCTGGTCATGCCCTTCCGCCCCGAGGGGCCCCGGGCACCGATCTGGGTGGCCCTGCTCACCGGCGTGCTCACCGGTGCGGTCGCGGGTGCCATCGCCGCGCCGGTCGCGGGTGGCGCCGTCGGGATCGCCACAGCGGTGGTGCTCCTCGTGCCGCGGCTGCGTGTCGTGCTCGGCCTCATCGCCATTGCCAGCATCGTGGCCGCCGGCGCCTACACCGCGGTCCATCAGGGCCAGTTCCACCTGCCCGCCGACGGGGCGTGGCCGGTCTCCTTCGGCTCGGCCGGCAAGTGGGCGTGGGCAGGGGTGGTCTTCCTCGGAGCCGACGCTGTCGTCGAGGTGGTCCAGCGGCGCCGATCGCAGCGCCGAACAGCGAGTGGGGCGGTCTCCGAGGCCCGATGAACACTCGGTCGTTCGCAGGATCACGGCCCGGCACCGGTGAGGAGCCGGCCAAGGTCAGCCGGCGGACGATTGCCCGCGGTCGCTCCAACGGTGGATCCAGTGCCTGCCGCGGTGGCGATAGTGGATGGCAACGAAGGCGATCCCCATGGCCACCGCCAACACTCCCTGCACCACGAGGTCGACGCGCGCAGTGGCCATGATCTGGCCGTGCGCGGCGTCGATCAGGCCCACCGCAAGCCCTGAGCCTCCGAGGAGCAGCAGAACGATCCAACGTGAACCGGTTCCGAAGAGGTAGTTGGTCACCAACACCGAGAACGACAGGAAGATCATCGCAACCACCAGCGTCGAGAAGGCCGGTGCCCCCGAGCTCAGCTTGGCCGAGAAGACCACGGTGAGGAACCAGCGGGGAACCAGCTCGGCGATGGTGAGCAGGACGACGGCCGGCACGGCCAGAAAGATCAGCGTGACCCCGAGCTGTCGGATGGCGTGACCTCCTTCGTTCCACCGGATGGTCGCCTCGGGGAGCAGATAGGCGCCGAGGGCGAGGGCGCCGAACACCAGGGCCTTCGACGCCACTGAGATTGCGGCGTAGGGCCCCACGTTGGCGTGATCGAGGCGACCGAGCAGGATCACGTCGACGTTCTGGAGGAGCCCGAGCAGGGCCAGCCCGATGAAGGCGGCCGAAACGTCGGCCAGCAGCTTTCGTCGGGCCAGGACGCTGTCCGCCCGGACCTCGGCGGCGGCGCCCTTGATCGGGAGCTTGGTCGGATCGGACCACGCCCTCGACGCCAACCAGTGGGCGTGGAGGGTGGCAACCACCTCGCTGATGAAGATGCCGAGCGCGTAGCCGGCAACGCCGAAGCCACCGGCCACCAGGGCGATGACGAACAGGGTCCGGATGGCACCCTCCATCAGCAGGTTGCCGGCGAGCGACCGGTAGCTGCGGTGGGCCTGCAGGAGGCCACGATCCACACTGAGCAGGATCCAGATTCCGGCCGCCACCAGGATGAGCACCACGCCCTGGCTGTTGGGCAGGGACAGCTGGCGGGCGATCCAGCCCTGGAGCACCATCACCACCACGACTTCGACGGCGATGGCGGTGAGGGCGATCCGGTGCACCCTGGCCACCCACCGTTTGATGTGGTCGGAATGGCCCGAAGCCTGCAGGGCGGTCACACGGCGCACCACGCCGACGAGGATGGCGGAGCCCGGCATCGAAAGGATGAAGAAGAGCCCGAGCAGCTGGGCGATGTCGCCGTAGGCCTGGGGGGTGACCAGGCGGGCCACTGCGACCACCACCAGCGCCCCGGCCGCGTTGACGATCATTCCGGCGATGGCCACCGGTCCGGCCTGGCTCAGCCCGGAACGCACCGAATCGCCCTTCGGCTCGAGCCCGGCAGCGGGCGCCCCTTCGGGCACGGTGATCATCGGCCCGCCGGCCACGGCAATACCGACCGCAGGGGCCATCGACATCGAATCGTGGACCGGGTCGACGACGACGTCGATCTCCTCGAGAATCATGTCGAGCGCCGGTACATGGCCGTCTTCGGTCGACGGGTCCCGCCCGTCGCCCGGGGCCCCCCGTTGTGCTCCCGCCCGGGAGTCCGGATCGGTCATGCCCGCACCAGGGCACTGCAGTCGAGTTTGGTCACTGACCGGCCCGGTCGCCCACTAGCCGGCGGCGTTTCGGGCTCCGGAGGTGGGGCGAGGAAGGGTCGGTGCCCCACGGCCGGTGCGACCGGTGTCTCCCCCGCTCCGGTCGTCGTCCGCCTCGTGGTACTCCTCTTCGACGTTGACCGACCAGATGTCGTGGCGGGCACCGTGGATGTTCTCGACGGTGAGCATGGCGGTGTACATCGAGTGGTCCTGGTTGTTGTACTTGTGCATGCCGTTGCGGCCCACGGGATGCACGTTCGGGGCGTGTTCCTCGAACCACCGTCGGATCACGTCGACGTTGTCGCGGTAGACGTCGTCGTACACCGGGTAGGCCTTGGGCATCCGGACCACGTACCCGGCCTCCACGTCGGATGCATCGACCAGCCCGATGGTGGCCAGCTCCTTGGTGGCCATCGCCACCAGCTCCTCATCGGAGGAGTCCCACAGCTCGTCGCCCTCGAAGACGAAGTACTCCATCCCGAGGCAGGTCCGGCCGTCCTTGACCAGGTAGGGCGACCACGAACCGAAGTTCTGGATGCGCCCGACCTGCACGTCGGGCGAGTGGATGTAGATCCAGTTGTCGGGAAAGCCCCGGTCCTCGGGCACCACCAGGGCGACCGTCAGGAAGTCGCGGTAGTGCAGGTCGTCGGCGGCCGCCAGCACCTCGGGGGGCACCGGTGGGTCCACGATGCGGGCCAGGGTGGTCAAGGGCATCGAGGAGATGACGTGGGAGGCGCCGAGGCGCTCCTGGATGCCACCGGTGGCCACGGTGACCGCCACCGCCGCACCGTCCTCGAGGTGCACCGCGGTGGCTGTGGTCTCCATCCTCACGGTGCCGCCCGATCCGGTCACCCGTTCGGCGCACCGTTCCCACATCATGCCCGGGCCGTACTTGGGGTACTGGAACTCCTCGATGAGGCTGGTCACCTGCTTGGAGCTGTCGCGGCGCCTGCCCGCCAGCGAGGACCGGATCGGCTCCCACACTGCGTTCCACAGGGACATCCCCTTGATCCGCTGCGCTCCCCAGTCCGCCGAGAGCTGGGAGGCCGGCACGCCCCATACCTTCTCGTTGTAGGTCTTGAAGAAGTGGTGGTAGAGCCGCCACCCGTAGTTGGAGACGATGTAGCCCTCAAGGGTGGTGAGGTCCTTGGGTGGATGGATCCGCACCCACAGGAAGGACAGCCCGCACCGGGCGGCCTCGACGACGCCGAGGTTGGAGAGGGCGTTTCCCAACTTGATCGGGTAGTCGTAGTACTTGCCGCCGTAGAAGATGCGGCTCATCCGGGGGCGGAGGAGGAAGTCCTCGGGGGGAAGGATCTCGTGCCAGAACTCCTCGACCGGCTTCACCTTGGTGAAGAACCGGTGCCCCCCGATGTCGAACCGCCAGCCGTCCCGCTCCACGGTGCGGCTGATGCCTCCGAGCACACTGTCCTGTTCGAGCACCACCACCGGGTCGCCGGCCACCGCCAGTCGATACGCTGCCGTGAGCCCTGCGGGTCCCCCGCCGATGACCACCACCGGCAAGCCTCCCGTCGCAGACCTCGCCTCGGACTCTGCCGCGACGCCGTTTGCGGTCGCCTCGTCGGGAAGTGCTGCTCGGCGCTTGGGTGATGCCACTCGGTGTGATCCGTTCTCTCTGCTGGTCAGCGGCGCCCTGGCGCCCTCGCGGGACGTCCCCGGCGCGCTGTGGCCCTGTCGATGGTGTTGTCGATCGTCCGTGCCGGTCCGAGCAGCGAGGGCGGCCCCGACGTGCCGGTGCTCGGGTGTGGTCCGCCGGAGAAGGATAGTTCCTCCTCATCCACGCCGGGAGAAACCTCGACGTCGCGCTCGGCGGGGAGAGGTTCACCGCTCCCACTACGGCACCACCACCCCGCTGAACGCGAGGAACGCGTAGCCGACCATCGCTCCCCCGGCTGTCACCAGGACAGCCGATTCGACCCACCGCCTCGCGGTGAGGGTCGAGGCGGCCACCACCAGGGGGAAGGCCCCCAAGGCATAGCGCTCGAACGAATCGAGGTTCGACGTGGTCAGGGACACGGCAAGCACGGCAGCTGCAAATGCCGCATACGACAGGGGGAGCCGGCGGTACGCCAGGACCACCAGCACCAGGCACAGGACCACCCAGGGGATATGCAGGGCACTACCCAGGTGGTGGCCGTGCACTACCGATACCGCGCTGTGCCACATGGCGGTGATCGGGGCGGTGATCGGTCCCCGATGACCGTTCTGCTGTTGGACGCGGAACGGCAGCCAGAAGTCGCCGAAGTGAGCGCTGACCCAGGCCAGGTAGACGCCCATCCCCACCAGCGGTGCCACCACTGCCGCGCCGCGGGCGGCCCGGCCGGACGTGGTCCGGCCGGGCCCAGAGGACGCAGTCCGCCGGCTCTGGATCACCTCGATCAGTACCGGCACCACCAACAGGACCCCTACTGGGCGGACAGCGCCGGCAAGGAGCCCGGCGCCGGCGGCCCACCACCAGCGGCCGGCCCGAGCACCCAACATGGTCACCACCGAGCAGGTCAAGAGCGCAGCGTCCGCGTACCCCAGCACCAACGCGTAGGCCGATGGGGCCAGGGCCAACAGCCATACCGTGCGGCGGGCGAGCTGCGGGTCGCCAAAATCCCGCCGGACCAGCACCAAGAGGGCAGCCATGGCGCCCAGTGCAGCCAGATTGGAGATGACCACCAACGCGGGGCCGACACCGAGCCCCGGAGCCCGACCGAGGATGCGGGCGGCCATCGGGAACGCCGGGAAGAACCGCAGGGACTGCAGTCCAGAGCTGGCGTAGCCGTGGCCGGCGATCGATTCGTACCATCCGCCGTCCCATGCCAGCAGGCCCTGATGGAGCCGGAGGCCGGCCCGGGCAGAGCTCGCGACCAGGTGGGGGTAGGTCCAACGGGCCAGCACCAGGGCGCCGCCGACCAGCACGCGTGCCACGATCCACGCCGGCAGCACCTGGAGGACTGCCACGCCATAGGTCCGGGCCCTACCGGGTGGGCCGCATCCGGCCGGTGCCGGTGCGACCGCCTCAGCGGATGGCGCCTCCGAACGTTCCCGCGGGCCCGGCTCGATCACGCGTCGCCCGGCACCGGTCACGCCGATCAGGAGTGGGTGGGTGTGAATTCCACCATCCACATCGGTTGATAGAACGTGTCGGCATTGCCGACCACCAATTCGTTGACGCGATAGTTGGGATTGACCTGCAGGGTCTGCACGATCCCCTGGCACTTGAACCCCAGTGCCTGGTACGAGGGCGCCCACACCACGAAGATCCGGCGGCCGGCGGCTGCGGCCATGACCTCGAGGTGCTGGGCAAAGGCTGGGGCTGAGCCAGCCCGGCTGGCGAAGGCGTAGTCCACCCAGTTGATCAGCGCCGGGCCGGTGCCCCGGGGGAACGTGGTCTGGCGAAAGCCGCCGGCAGGGAGCAGCCGGTCGACAGCCGGGCCCAGTTGATCCGGGCAGTAGGCCACGATGTCGCCCGGCCTGCCTTTGGCGGCGATGGCCGCCGCCACCTGTCCGGCCTGGGTCCGGTTGGTGGTGACATTGGGGACAGAGCTGGCCAGACCGGCGATGAGTGCGACCGCCAGAATGCCGGTGCGTACCCGCCGGTCGCGGAACACGGTGAGGCCAATGGCCACCAACAGGATCAGCGGGATGAATACCACCGACGCATACCGGGCATCGAACGCGCTATTGGTGATCAGCCCTCCGACGACGGCAGCGACCAGGGTCCCCGCCACTGCGATGGCCAGGGGGCGACCCAGGGAGCGGGTTCGGATGTCCAGTTCGATGTGCCTGCGATCGGTGGCCAGCCCGAAGAGGCCCAGGCCGGCCAGCGCGAAGAAGATGAGCGCGAGCGCCCTGCCCTGGCTCGTGCTGCCGCCGGCAAAGGAGGCCACCGCGCTGACCATGGCCGCGAAGTTGGCTGGTGTGGCCCACGGGGTCCCGGTGTGCTGGGACTGGAACACGAAGATCGGGACCCATGGCAGGAAGGTTAGGCAACCGGCCACCTCGGCCATCAGGGCGGCACGTGCCCCCGGCCTCCACTCCGGCCGGCCCCGCCATGCCTGCCACACCAGCCAGGCGAACACCGTTCCGATGAGGTAGATGGACCAGTAGTGGGTGTACAGCAACAGTCCTGCCACGGCGGCTACCGCAACGAGATTTCCGGGACGCGGACGGCGGAGCGCCCGGTCGAGGGCGAGGAACCCGAGCAGGGTGAGCAGTGCCACCAGCGAGTACATGCGGGTCTCGGTGTCGTAGCGGATGGCAAAGGGCGAGGTGGCCACCAGCAACATCGCGGCCCATCCGACGGTGCGACCACCGAGCCGACGACCGGCGAACCACGCGAAGGGGACGGTGATCACGCCGATCACACCGGCGAGGGACCGCACCGCCACATCCGAGGTGCCAAACCAACCCATCCACGCGTGGAGCAGCACGTAGTAGAGCGGTGGGGCACCGTCGTTCCGCAAGAGCGAGGGAATCTGGTGGAGGGGATGGCGGGCGATGTTGACGGTCAGGGCCTCGTCCAGCCACAGGTCCGAATTGGTCCAGAAGCGAAGCACAAGTGACGCCACGAGCACCAGCGCGGTCGCCACCGCGAGCAGCAGGACAGAGGTCCGGCTGAACGGCCGCCCCTCGGGGTCCTCGTCAACGGTCGGCGCCTCGGGGTTGCCCGCACCGACACCGTTTCGATGTCGGGCTCCTTCGAGTGGACCGGCCGCGGTGGGTTCGGATGGGGTGGGTTCCGGTGCTCCCTCTGGTGGATCGGCGGTGGTCTGCGTCGAACGGGGCGACCGGGCGACGGCCCCCGGCCCGATTACCGAGGCAGGTCCAGGAGGAGCTACTTCCATGGACCGCATGGTACCCAGCGCTGCGTGCCGGGTGGAATCTCCGGCCGATTACGTGGACCGGGGGTCCGCTTGGCAGTAACGTGCCCCCACAGCAGGCCGCTCCCGTGGCAGAGTGCGCCGGTCGAACGGGCACTCTGGTAGGTCGAACGGGCCGACGAGTGGCAACGGGGAGAAGATGATGGGGGATATCTGTGGCATCGGGTAACGAGATCAGCCGCCGTACGTTCTTGTCCCGCGGTGCGGTCACCGGGGGCGCGGTCGTGCTCGGTGCCGCTGCCTCCACCGCCCTGGCCGGCTGCTCGACCGGCAACTCGGGATCGTCGAGTTCGACGACGGCCTCGGGCTCCAAGCCCGGCGTGGGTACCGGCACCCCGGTGAGGGGAGGATCGCTGACCGTCGGCACCGTGGCCGAGATCGACGGGTTCTACCCGCCCATGAACCACTGGGACACCAACGGGTACCTCTACGCCAACGCGGTCTACGACCCGTTGATGGCGGTTGGGGCCGACGGGACCATCAAGCCCTACCTGGCCCAGTCGATATCCAGCAACTCCACCTATGACGCCTGGACCATGACCCTCCGCCCGGGTGTGAAGTTCAGCGACGGGTCGGCACTCACCTCTGCCGTGGTCAAGGCCAACTTCGACGCCCTGCGGGGCTCACCGCTCACCGGCACGGCCCTCAAACAGGTGGCCTCGGTCACCACGCCGGACGCCATGACCGTGGTGTTCACCCTGACCGGGCCCAACCCCACCTTCCCCGCGGGACTCACCTCGCAGGTCGGCTACGTGGTGGGTGAGGCGATGATCCAGCAGGCGTCCATACCGGGCACGACACCCAAGCCGGTGGGTACCGGGCCGTTCATCTTCGCCGAGTGGCAGCCCAACGACCATTTCACCGCCACCCGCAACCCCCACTACTGGCGCAGCGGACTCCCCTATCTCGACCAGATCACGTTCAAGCCGATCCCCGACACCGTCCAGCGCGAGGCCACCCTTAAGACCGGCGGGGTCGACATGATCGAATCGACCGACCCCGGCACCATCAACCGCTTCTCCGGGCAGTCGGGTTACCAGCTGGTCGACAGCCGCACCGGAGTGATCGGCGAGCCGACCACGGGCTTCATCATGTTGAACACCGCGGTGGCCCCGACCAACGACCTCCGGATCCGCCAAGCCCTGGCCAAGGGCCTGGACACCGCACAGATCCAGAAGATCTTCGGCGGTGGGTTCGCCAAGCCGGTCAACGGGCTCTTCCTGCCCGGATCGCCCTACTACAGCAAGACCGACTACCCCACCTACGATCCGGCCGAGGCAAAGGCCCTTGTCAACGAGTACAAGGCCCAGCACGGCACACCGACACTCCAGCTGATCACGATCACCGATCCGCGCCTGGCCCAGCTGGTGCAGATCGTCCAGCAGATGTGGAACCAGGTCGGGTTCGACATCAGCGTCAAGACGGTGCAGCAGGCGAGCATCATCACCGAGTTCGTCACCGGCTCGTTCCAGGCGGCGACGTCCTACCAGTTCGGAACCGTCAACCCCGACCTCAACTACGTGTGGTGGAGCACGACCACCATCTCGCCGGTTGGAGGGATCGGCCTCAACTTCACCCGGCTCGATGACCCCCAGATCGAAACCGCCATGCTGGCCGGCAGGGCCGCCACGGATCAGCAGACCAGGGTGGCTTCCTACCAGAAGGTCAACCAGCGCTTGTCCCAGGACCTGCCCTACCTGTGGATCGAGCAGTACCTCTTCTCGGAGGTGGCGCAGAACCGGGTCCAGAACTTCAACAACGTCACCCTCCCCGACGGATCGCCGGGCTACTCGTTCAACGAAGGCCAGTTCTTCCCGACGCAGATCTGGATGGCCGGATAGCGGGTCGGGCAACCGGTCCCACGTCTCGATCTCCCATGACCAAGTACCTCATCAGACGATTCATCCAGTTGGTGGTGGTGGCGTTCATCATCTCGGTGCTGGTCTTCCTGCTGGTCCACCTGCTTCCGGGTGATCCGTCGGTCACCATCCTCGGACCCAACGACACTGCGCAGAACCGGACGATCCTTCTTCACCAGCTCGGGCTGAACAAGCCGCTGTGGAACCAGTACACGATCTGGCTCACCGCGGTGTTCCATGGAAACCTCGGGCAGTCCTACCTCAACCACGAATCGGTCACCCACATTCTGGCCACCGGGGCACCCATCGACATCGAGTTGATCGTCCTGTCGCAGATCGTGGCCTTCGCCGTGGCCATCCCGCTGGCACTGGTCACCTCGCGGCGGCCCAACCGCCCGCTCGACAACGTCGCCTCCACCGGCACCTTCGGACTGTTGGCGATGCCACCCTTCGTGATCGCCCCGATCATGGTGGCGGTGTTCGCGGTGGGACTGCACTGGTTTCCGGCCACCGGCTACGTGCCGTTCACCAAGGACCCGGCGGCCAACCTCCACGACATGGTCCTGCCCGCGCTGGCCATCACCGCGGGATCGATCGCCGTCTACTACCGCCTGCTCCGGTCGGACCTGATCAGCACCCTGCAGGAAGACTTCATCACCATGGCCCGCTCCAAGGGCCTGTCCAACCGTCGGATCATGCTTCGCCACGCCTTCCGACCGTCGACCTTCTCCTTACTCGCTGCTGCCGGCGTCAATATCGGTGCACTGCTTGCCGGTACGTTCATCGTCGAGTGGCTGTTCGCCATCAGCGGGCTCGGGTACTCGTTGGTGGTCTCCGTCCAGCAGCGGGACTACCTGGTGGTCCAGGGCATCTCGCTGGTGGTGGCCATCGCCTATGTGTTCTTGCAATTCGTGGTCGACTTCCTGTTCACCGTGGTCGATCCGAGAGTGATCCGGGAGTGACCGATGCCTGACGACCGCGAGCTCGGCAACACCCGTGCCTCGACCCAGCTGCTCACCGACAGGATCCCCGGGCAGGCTGCCGTTGACGAGATGGTCGTCTCTCGCCAGAGCGGGATGCTCAGTTCGGACGACATCCTGGTCACCAAGCCCCTGGGCGCCCTGTTCTGGTTCGCCATCGGCTGGCTCGGTCTGGTGGTCGTGCTGGCGGTGCTCGCACAGGTGCTCCCGCTTCCGAACCCCAACTTCCAGAACTACTCGGCCATCAACTCGCCGCCGAACATCCACCACCTGCTCGGAACCGACGACCTCGGTCGGGACCTGTTGAGCCGCCTGATCTTCGGCGCTCGGGTGTCGTTGATCGTCGGGTTCGCATCGGTCGGGATCGGCATGGCGATCGGAGGCACGCTGGGCCTGGTCTCGGGGTTCAAGGGCGGGTCGCTCGATTCCATGCTCAACGCAGGATCCTTCGTGATCCTGGCCTTTCCGGCCATCGTCGCAGTCATCGCGATCGTCGCATTCTGGGGTCAGTCGCTCCTGAAGATCACCATCATCATCGGCGTGGGCACCATCCCCTTGATGTTCCGCGTGGTGAGGGCATCGAGCTTGTCCTTCGCCAACCGCGACTTCGTCATCGCCGCCCGCACCATGGGTGCCATCACCCCGCGGATCCTGTTCCGTGAGATTCTCCCCAACGTCGTGCCGGTGGCGGTGACGTTCGGCCTGATCACGGTGGCCGGGGTGATCGTGCTCGAGGGGTCTCTGGCATTCCTCGGGCTGTCGGTGGCACTTCCTACTCCGTCGTGGGGAAACCTCATCGCCGAAGGCACCGCGAACGGCAACCTCAGCATCAACCCGTACATCATGTTGTGGCCTGCCTTCTCCATGTTCCTCCTGTTGCTCTCGATCAACCTGATCGGTGACCGCATGCGTCTGCGCTTCGACATCCGGGAAGGCCTCCTGTGATCGGCCGGCGTGGTACGAAGGGCGCCAAGCCGGTCTTCGAGTTCCGTGATATCGGGGATCCGACCGAGCCGCTGTTGGTGGTAGACGACCTACATACGTCCTTCCGGACCGGGAGGGGTACGGTCCGCGCTGTCGACGGGGTATCTCTGACCGTCAAAGCGGGGACCACCCTCGGAATCGTCGGGGAGTCAGGGTCGGGCAAGACCGTGCTGTCGCGGTCGATCATGGGGTTGTTGCCGACACGCGATGTGATCAAGAGCGGTACCGTGCACTTCGCCGGTCACGACCTGACCGCGTTGGAGCCAGCACAGCTCCGCCAGGTCTGGGGCGCCGAACTGAGCATGATCTTTCAAGATCCGATGACGGCCCTCAACCCGGTGAAGCGGATCGGGAGGCAGATCACCGAGTCCCTCCGTCTCCACCTGGGCATGAACCGCGCCGAGGCCGACGCAACCGCGGTCGAGCTACTGCGGTCGGTGGGCATCCCCTCCCCCGAGGACCGGGTGCGGTGGTATCCGTTCCAACTGTCGGGAGGCATGCGCCAGCGGGTGATGATCGCCATCGCCCTGGCCTGTGCGCCACGCCTGGTGATGGCCGACGAGCCGACCACCGGCCTCGACGTCACCGTCCAGGCGCAGATCCTCGACCTGCTCGGTGAGCTCCAGCGGGAACGCCACATGGCGGTCATCCTGGTCACCCACGACCTCGGGGTAGTGGCCAACCGAGCTGACGAGATCGTGGTCATGTACGCGGGTCGCGTGGTCGAACGGGCACCGACCCACACGTTGTTCGCCAACACCCACATGCCCTACACCCGGGCGCTGATGGACTCGATCCCCCGTCTGTCCGACCCCAGTGGTGTCCGGCTGCAGGCCATCGCCGGGCGGCCACCCGATCTGATCCATCCTCCCGAGGGCTGCCGGTTCGCGCCTCGCTGCGCCTATGCCCAGGACAAGTGCCGCGAGTCGGACCCACCCCTCCGTACGGCGGGTTCGCCCGATCACCTCTTCGCCTGCTGGTTCCCCCTCGTCCACGGCACCTCGACCGCTCCGCCGGCCCCTTCGTCGGGCAACGGTTCCAGCAGCGCTCCGCCGCCGACATCCGCCGCCGATACCGCCATAGACCCCGGAGCAGAGGTGCAGTCACCATGAGCGGCGTCACGACCGACAGCACTGTCCAGCCGCGAACTTCCGGCTCCGACGTAGTCCTCAGCGTGGACCACCTCGTCGTGGAGTTCCGGAGTGGCAAGCAGCGGGTGCAGGCGGTGTCGGACATCAGCTTCCAGGTCAGGAAAGGCGAGACGCTTGGGCTGGTCGGTGAGTCGGGCTGCGGAAAGTCCACCACCGGTCGGGCACTGGTTCAGGTACAGCCACCCACGTCCGGCAGCGTCAACTACCTCGGCCAGAACCTGGGTGCGCTGTCCCACCGGCAGCTTCGCAAGGTCAGGACCAAGATCCAGATGATCTTCCAGGACCCGATCTCCTCGCTCAACCCCCGACGGCGGGTGAAGGACATCGTGGCAGAGCCCTTGGTCATCTGGGGACGGGGCACCAAGGCCGAACGGGCCCTAAGGGTCCACACGATGCTCGAAGCAGTCGGCATCGACCCTGACACGGCAGGCGACCGGCGGCCACAGGAGTTTTCCGGCGGCCAGTGCCAGCGCATCAGCATCGCCCGCGCCCTGATGGCCGATCCCGATCTGCTCATCTGTGACGAACCGGTGTCGGCCCTCGACGTCTCGGTGCAGGCTCAGATCCTCAACCTGCTGGCGGACCTCAAGGCCCGATTCGGCCTCACCATGGTCTTCATCGCCCACGACTTGGCCGTCGTCAAGAACGTGAGCGATCGGGTGGCGGTGATGTACCTGGGCAAGCTGGTCGAGCTGGCCGGTTCCGACGACTTGTACCGGTCGGCCGCCCATCCCTATACCGAGGCGCTGTTGGCGTCGATCCCCGAGCCCGACCCCGAACATGTGTCCACCCACAAGGCCCTGGCGGGAGAGCTCCCCTCCCCGCTCGACCCTCCTTCAGGGTGCCGGTTCCGTACCCGGTGCCCCTATGCAACCCAGCTCTGCGGTGAAGAAGAACCCCCGCTGCGAGAGGTTGCACCCGGACATCAGGTGGCCTGCCACTTCCCGCTGGTCGGGGACAGGGCAGGCACGCCGGACCAAGCCGTTCCTGCCGGCTGACCTTTCCCACCCGCGCCAGCCGGGCGCCGTCTACCGGCTCCGCAGCCGGTAGGCCGTTCAGCCGGCTGCGGCCTCGTCGGCTTCCACCTTGGCCTCTGGAGCCGGAGCGCCGGCTACAGCAACAGGCTCAGCAGTGGGCTCAGTCACAGTGTCGACCGTGGGCTGGACAGCAGCTTCACCAGGCTCAGCGGCAACAGGCTCAGCTTCACCAGGCTCAGCGGCAACAGGCTCAGCGGCAACAGGCTCAGCGGGCTCGGCGGATTCAGGCACGGTGTCGACGGCGGGCTGAACAGCGGCCTCGGCAGGCTCGGCATCAGTTCCGCCTTCGCCGGTCCCGTGCTCGGCGACGTAGTCCGCCCAAGCTGCCTGGGCCTCGGTTTCGGGTGTGAACTCGGCATCGAGGGCCTCGAAGGGCCCGACGTAGTTACCTTCGGCGTCATAGGCATGCTCACCGAACGCTTCGCGGTACTCCTCGGAGACCTCGCCGCCCTCGGCGGCCTGCTTGATCGAGAGGCTGATCCGACGCCTCTGGAGGTCGATGTCGATGATCTTCACCCACAGTTCCTCGCCGGGTGTGACGACCTGCTCGGGTAGGTCGACATGGTGGCCAGCCATCTCGGAGATGTGGACGAGGCCTTCGATTCCATCTCCCACCTGGACGAACGAGCCGAACGGCACCAGCTTGGTGATCCGGCCGTAGACCAGCTCACCCACCTGATGGGAGTTGGCGAACTCCTGCCAGGGATCGGCCTGGGTCGCCTTGAGCGACAGGCTGATGCGTTCCTTGGAGAGATCGACATCAAGAACCTCGACGTCGATCTCATCGCCGACCGACACCACCGACGACGGATGGTCGACGTGCTTCCACGACAGTTCCGACACGTGGACGAGTCCGTCCATCCCCCCGAGGTCGACGAACGCACCGAAGTTGACCACCGAGGAGACGACGCCCTTGCGGCGTTCGCCCGGCTTGAGGTTGACCAGGAACTCCCCCCGCTGCTCCTTCTGGGTCTCTTCGAGCCACGCCCGGCGGGACAGCACGACGTTGTTGCGGTTGCGGTCGAGCTCGATGATCTTCGCCTCGATGGTCCGACCGACATAGGGCTGGAGCTCGCGCACCCGACGCAGCTCCACCAGTGACGCGGGGAGGAAACCCCGTAGCCCGATGTCCACGATCAGCCCGCCCTTGACCACCTCGATCACCGGGCCGCTGACCACTTCGTCGGCCTCCTTCAGCTTCTCGATGGTGCCCCATGCCCGCTCGTACTGGGCCCGCTTCTTCGAGAGGATCAGACGGCCTTCCTTGTCCTCCTTCTGGAGGACAAGGGCCTCGATGGCTTCACCCAGCGTTACGATCTCCGATGGGTCCACGTCGTTGCGGATCGAGAGCTCGCGTACCGGAATGACGCCCTCGGACTTGAAGCCGATGTCGAGCAGCACCTCGTCCCGATCGATCTTGACGACCGTACCCTCGACCAGGTCACCGTCCTCGAATTCGACGATCGTGCCGGCCATGGCGTCCTCGAGTGACGCTCCTTCGAGGTCGTCCTCGGTGACCGGACGGGGGATGTAGACACCGTTCTCGTCGAAGGTGCCCATGGCTTCGGGAGACAGCAGGGCGGTGCCTTCGGGTACGACTTGAGTATCGGACATGAAGTAGGTAGCTCGCTTTCCGGACGGGTCCGCCAAGCCCCATCAGGGGCATGACGGTGAAGGTAGGGGCCACACCGTTGTGACCGGCCAACTATGGTACTCCACCTGCCCGAACCTCATGACGGGACCGCATTGACTCGTTAGAAACCTCCGCGTAGCCCCATACGTTGCCTCAACTAAGAATCTCCGCCTGGCGGGGGTCCCAGGGACCGGTGATGTCGTGG
>JADGOE010000029.1 GCA_017883135.1 Acidimicrobiales bacterium | reverse complement strand
CCCTCCGGGATGCGCAAGGGAGGTGCGGGTCTCGACCTGCCCATCGCGATCGGGGTGCTGGTGGCTTCGGGTGTTCTTCCGCTCGGGTCGGTGGAGGGCATCGCCTTCGTCGGCGAACTGGGCCTCGACGGCTCGCTGCGGGGGGTGCCGGGCACCGTCGTGCTGGCCGGGACGCTCCGCGGAAACCGACTGGTGGTGCCCGAGGAGAGCGGGCGCGAGGCATCGCTGGCCGGGGGATGCGATGTCCGGGTGTCCTGCACCCTCGCCAACCTGGTCGACCGGCTGTCGGGTCGCGTGCCCTGGGGTGAATCCTGCACCATGCCCCGAGGATCGGCGGGCGCCGCGACGGTGCCCGTCGACCGCCGACCCGCCGCCGACCTGTCCGACGTCCGGGGGCAACGACTTGCTCGCCGGGCGCTGGAGGTGGCTGCGGCCGGCGGGCACCATCTCCTGCTGGTCGGTCCGCCGGGCTCGGGGAAGACCATGCTGGCCAATCGCCTTCCCGGGCTGCTGCCCCGGCTCGAGCGAACCACGGCTCTCGAGGTCACCCGGGTCCATTCGGTGGCCGGCATCCCGTTGCCCCCCGGGGGGTTGATCGAGGACCCACCCTTTCGCTCCCCCCATCACGGGGTGTCTCCGGTGGCGATGATCGGTGGCGGGACCACCTGGATGCGCCCGGGTGAGATCAGCCTGTCCCATGGCGGGGTCCTCTTCCTCGACGAGCTCGGAGAGTTCCCCGCGGTGGTCCTCGATGCGCTCCGCCAGCCGCTCGAGGACGGTCAGGTGCGAGTCAGCCGAGCCCGGGGTTCGACCACCTTCCCGGCCCGATTCATCCTGGTCGGAGCCATGAACCCCTGTCCGTGCGGCGAAGGTGGAGCCCCCGGGGCCTGCCGGTGCAGCAACGCAGCACGGGAGCGTTACGTCCGGCGGCTGTCGGCTCCGTTCCTCGATCGTTTCGACATCGCCATCCGGGTCGACCGACCTCAGGTCGACGAACTGTTCGGGCGGTCTTCGGAGGAGGACTCGGCGACCGTGGCCGCCCGGGTGGACCGGGCCCGTGTGCGAGCCGCCGACCGTGGCGTGGATGTAAATGCCGACCTTGCTGCCCACGGCCTCGACGAAAGTGCTCCAATGAGCAGTGCCGCCTCCCGGATCGTCGAGCGGCAGGTCCGGGCCGGATCACTCAGCGCGCGCGGGCTGCACCGCGTGCATCGGCTGGCTCGGACGATCGCCGATCTCGACGAGGCCGGCGAGGTCATCGAGGAGCGACAGGTCCGTGAGGCCCTGCTGCTCCGCAGCCGACGCCACCTGCTGCTCGGAAGCGGGATCCGATGAACGGCCTCGCCGACGCCGAGTCCCACGCCGCGGCGTTGGCCGGTCTCCCCGGCATGACGCCGGTGCGCCTGGCGAAGCTGCTGGACGGATTCGGTCCGGCAGTGGCCTGGCAAGCGGTGCGGGCGGGTACCCATCCGGCCGACCCTCGTCGGAAGTTCGCACTACCGGCGAAGAGGACCGAGGCCGGAGCTGTCGGGCAGCGCTACGTCCGGGCGGGCGTGCGGGTCCTGCTGCCCGACGCGGCCGGGTACCCGTCGATGCTGAGCGGCGACCCGGGGGCGCCCGCGGTCCTCTTCGCCAGAGGAGACCCGACCGTGGTGGAGGGAAGGGCCCGAGTGGCAATTGTGGGGACCCGTTCGGCCACCCACTACGGATGCCAGGTGGCATCGGAGCTGGCCGGCGAGTTGGCCGCCAACGGCGTCGTCGTGGTGTCGGGGCTGGCCCGGGGCATCGATGGGGCGGCCCATGCCGGGGCCATGAGCGGACCGCCCGATGTGGCCGCCCCTCCGGTCGCCGTCGTGGGGACCGGCCTCGATGTCGTCTATCCGTCCTCCAACGGTGACCTTTGGGCACGAGTGGCCGAACGGGGGGCGGTGCTCTCCGAGTCGGCGCTCGGGACACAGCCGCACCCGGGGGTGTTTCCGGCCCGTAACCGGATCATCGCCGCGCTCGCCGACGTGGTGGTCGTGGTCGAGAGCCACAGTGGAGGGGGGTCGCTGTACACCGCGGAGGCTGCGGCCCGCCGCTCCATTCCCGTGTGCGCCGTCCCCGGCTCGGTCCGCAGCCGAGCCTCGGCCGGGACCAACGCCTTGTTGGTCGACGGGTGCATCCCGGTCCGCGACGCCACCGATGTACTGGTGGCGGTCTCACTTGCCCGGGCTGGGCGGGGAGACCGTACCCTGCCACTCCTGACGCCGGGGGACCCGCAGCCCCCGCCCGCCGGCCGGTCTCACTCGGATCGGTCCCCGACCGGGTCGGTCGCACCGGGTGACATGGAGGGAGCATCGGCGGCGTCGCTGACCCCCTCCCAGCATGCGGTGTGGGAAGCGGTCGACGATACGCCCACCGCCTTCGAGACCATCCTCATCCGCACCGACCTGTCCATCGCCACGGTGGCCGAAGCATGTGGACAGCTGGTCGAGAGCGGCACGTTGCGCTCGGGAGCCGATTGGTGGTCACGCCGGTAGGGGAGGAGCGGGTCGTCTCAGGCAGCGGGGAAGCCACCTTGCTGCCAACCGATGGCCGTTGCCGACACCGCCCCCGGCGTGGGCGCTCCCGCCAGGGCGGGTGCGGTGCAGCTCGCAAGTCCCGTCTGCGCTCCGTACCAGGTGGGCGATCCGGTCGACCGCCAGACCAGCCAGCAGGTGCCGTCGGCGGAGCGGTCGGCCAGGGTGATGCTCCCGCTCCCGTCGGTGACGATGGACAGGCTGACGGTCGACGGGTTCGAGGACGGCCCGGACACGAAGGTGATCGAGGGCTCGGACGCCGACAGCGAGGAGGCGTCGAGCGAGCCGTACCCGCCCTGGCTCGCTGCAGCCGTGTCGGCCGCGGTCAGGCCGGTCGACAGGGCCTGTTGGGCCTCGAGACTGCCGGCCGCCGCCACACCCGGGGCGTTGGTCACGCCCGCGTGCGGGTTGGCGCTCGAATGCAGCGTGGAGCCGATGAGGAGAGCGGTCACCAAGGCGGCCGCCACCAGGGCGATCAGGGTGGCGACCATCGAGAAGCCGTGGTCGCCGGCACCCCGGCCCGTGCACGTGCCCGTTTCGCGTTGCATCGCCCCCTCGTTCCGAGCGCTGACTTTCACAAAGCGTATCAGTGCAGAGCGTAGCGACTCAGCTACACAGGGCGGTCGGAGGTGGTGCCGGTAGCCTTGTCGATGTGGATGAGCGCGCTCCGGCCGGACGGCCGGTGACCCGACTGGGGTTATGGGTGGAGGGCCTGTCCGCGGCACCGGGCGGGCCCGACCTGCTCGCCGCCGCGGTTGCAGTCGCACAGGCCGCCGAGCGCTCCGGGTTCGACTCGCTGTTCGTCAGCGAGCTGGCCGACGTGCCGCCGGGCGGGCCGCCGGGCGACCGCCCAGCGGGCGCCGCCGGGCGACCGAGTACCGGAAGCGACGTCTACGAGGTGTACTCACTGCTCGGAGCTCTGGCGGCCCGCACCGGATACATCCACCTGGGCGCTGTGCCGTGCGGAGCGGAGCGACGCCCCCCTGCGGTGCTGGCCAAGATCGTGACGGCAGTCGATGTCATCTCCCACGGCAGGGGCGAGTTGGTCCTCGGCGTCGATCCGGACTCGGGTGACGAGGGGATCGAGCGGCTGGCAGAACGCCTGCAGGTGTGCCGTGCCGTGATGGAGGACGAGTCACCCTCGTTTGCCGGCAGGTTCTACGAGGTGAGCGGCGCGGTGAACCGTCCTGCTCCGGTCCAGCCCGGGGGTGTGCCACTGGTGGTCTTCACCCAACCCGGGGTGACGGTGGGCCCCGAGCTGTTGCGGGTGGCGGGCCACTACGCGGACGCGGTGGTCCTCGATGGGGATGACGGAGCCGTCGCCGGGGCGGTCGAGTTGATCGGGGAAGCCGCGAGTTCCAACGGTCGCTCGCCGAGCTCGGTGCAGCTGATCTGGAGGGGCGGCCCGGGCCGCCGGCCCGACGAGCTCGCGGCGCGACTGCGGGCCGGTGCCGACGGATGCATTGTTTCGTTGGCCGGGGCCGACCTGCCCGGGGCCATCGAACGCCTCGGGCCCGAGCTCAGGGACGCGGTGGACTCGGTGCCGGCCAGGGTGGGGCCCGGACGAAGCTAGGCGTCGACGCCCGTGGACCCGGGTGCAACCTCGGCGGTTGTCGACCCCCGGCTGGATCTCAGCGCGGTGGCCGGGTCATCGTGTAGACGGGCGGGCCGGTCCGGCTGGGCGTGAGCGTGGCCGTCAGGTCGAACCCGAAGCGGTGGTAGTAGGCCAGGTTGGCCACCTTCTGCGTCTCGAGGTAGCAGGGCAGTCCTTCGGGATCGATCGAGTCGAGGAACGGTTCGAGGAGGGCGGTGCCGATCCCGCGACGCCAGGCCATGGGGTCGGCCACGAGCAGCGAGAGGTACCAGTGGTCGTGGCGGGGGCGGACCTTGTCCGTGGCGAGCACGTACTGCAGACCCGACACCAGGGCAGCCGGTCTCGGGATGAGAGCGCGGAGCGAGCCGGCCAGGTCTCGGACCTGACTCCAGATGGGCAGCGGGTAGGTGCCGGGGCGCTGCCACACGCTGATCCCCACCAGGTTGCCGGCGTCGTCGCGGGCCCCGTTGACGACGGCGGTGTCACCGAGGATGGCGATATGTGTCCGGATGAAGATGGCCAGCCCCCGAGCGCGCAACAGGGGCTGGGGCGAGAGGTGAACGAAGAACGGGTCGTCGTGGAACCCTCGGGCGGCAAGGACCGCGGCCTCGTTCAGAGTCCGGCGATCAAGGCGGAGGGGGGCGAATGTGAACCCAGAAGCGTCCATCCTGAGCAGGGTAGTTGGATACAGAGTCGAGGGCCGAACGGCGCCGGACGACGAGCGACCGCGGTGGTGGGCAGGGTTACCAGGGGAGCCCGGCGCCCCCGGCCGAGCCGAAGAACACCGCGTCACCGAAGCCGAACACGCCACCGTCCGCACCCACCCGCCAGTACCCCTTGCCATCCGGAGTCGCTGCAATCCCTACTACCGGAGCGGCCGGCATGATCCCTTCGCTCGGCAACGAGCCGTAGGAAGGTGCGTCGCCGTAGCCGAAGACCCCGCCGCCGGCCTAGGCGAGCCAGTAGCCCCCACCGTCCCTGGTGGGGGCGAGGCCGACGAAGCGTGACGGCCGTACCGTGGTGACGGTGAACGGTAGGGACACACTGATCGCGGTGGCCTGCAGGTTGCTCGTGTCGCAGGTGAGCGAGAACGCGTAGTGCCCGGGTGACACCGGAACGTCGGGAGGGGTCGAGGGGCCCGAGTACAGAACGCTCGGAATGACGAAGCGATCGCTGCCACTGTCGCCGCTGAACGGCAGGAACACGTATCCGGCCCCGAGCCCCGATTCCGGGCCGAACTCCACCTCTCCGCAACGATTGCCGGCTGGGGAGGAGAACGTCACGGTGACGACCGAACCAATCGGTCCGGCGATGTCGCTCACCGAAACAGTGGGTGCGACGGTCGCTTCCGCAGGCGAGGGTGCAGCCACAACGAGCCCGGCGGCGACGAACACCGCCCACGCCACCACGGTCGACACGCACCGCCGGCCCGGGTCTCGCGTCCGGAGATGCATGTCAGTTCCTCTCCGCCCGGAGCCTGCACTGTGCGCACCATACGACGGGAGCGCGCCGGAAGCAACGGTAAGGTCTGTTCGGCGATGGCGACAGAACCACCGGAGTTGATCGTCACCGATGCCGCGTGTTGGCGCACCTGGTTGAGCGAACATCGATCGGCTCCGGTGGGGGTGTGGTTGGTACTGGCCAAAAAGGGCACGACTCAGCCGACCAGCCTCACCTACGACGAGGCACTCGACGAAGCGCTCTGCCACGGGTGGATCGACGGTCAAGTGCGAAGGCGTGACGCAGAAACGTACCGGCAACGATTCACGCCACGCCGGTCACGCAGTCAGTGGTCCGAACGCAACGTCGCCATCGTCGACCGGCTGCTTCACGAGGGCCGGATGCTTCCCTCGGGCATCGACGAAATCGAGAGGGCCAAGGCAGATGGGCGTTGGGAGGCCGCCTACGCCGGACAGGCCACCATCGGCACCCCGACAGACCTGGCGAGGGCCCTCGATGCCGAACCCAGGGCGAAGGCCATGTTCGGGATTCTCACCAGCCAGAACCGCTATGCCGTGCTGTACCGCATCGAGAACGCCAAGCGGGCCGACACCCGCGCCAGGCGCATCGAGCAGTTCGTCTCGATGCTCGCCCGAGGAGAGAGCATCTATCCGCAGAAGCGGGGCCTGGCCGACTGAGTGATACCTGAGCCGGCCCGGCTCGTCTCCCAGCCGGCCCGGCGGGGTCCTCGAGATGCCCCGGAACCCCGCGCTGCTACGGTGCCGGCATGCGAATCGGCGCCCACGTCAGAGCGGGCAAGGGGCTGGTGCCCGCCCTGGCGCACGGGGCGGAGATCGGGGCGGAAGTCGTCCAGATCTTCACCCAGAGCCCTCGCATGTGGAAGCCCTCCCAGTACGGACCTGAGGTGCTGGCCGGCTACCGCGCCGCCCAGTTGGCGCACCCGACGGTGACCTCCACGTTCTGCCACGCGACCTATCTGATCAACCTGGCCTCACCCGACCCGGTGCTGGCCGACAAGTCGAGAGCGTGCCTCACCGCGAACCTGGCTACCGCCGAGGGCATGGGTGCAGACGGACTGGTCCTCCACATCGGGAGCCATCGCGGCAGCGGGTTCGACACCGCGCTCCCCGGGGTGGTCGATGCGTTGGTCGAGGCCCTCGATGCAGTCGATGCCTCCGAGGATCCGTGCCCGGTCCTGTTGGAGAACGCGGCCGGAGCCGGGGACACGGTGGGCCGGTCATTCGAAGAGCTGGCCCGGGTCATCGAGGCGGCGGGCGCGGACGAGCGGCTCGGGGTGTGCCTCGACACCCAGCACCTGTGGGCATCGGGCATCCCCTTCGCCACGACCGCTGAGGCCGATGCGCTGGTCGACCTGATCGGCGGCACCGTCGGGCTCGACCGTCTGCGCTGCCTCCACCTGAACGACTCCAAGGTGGCGTTCGGCGCCAACAAGGACCGACACGAGAACATCGGGGACGGCACCATCGGATCCGACGGTCTCTCTGCGCTACTCGGTCACCCCGCCCTCCAGGGCCTGGCCGCCATCCTCGAGGTGCCGGGTGCGGGCGACGGTCCGCGGGCCGAGGACGTGGTGAAGGCCCGCGAGGTGTGGCAGGCGGGCATCGCACTGCGCTCCTGACCCCGCGCGCCGCCGGGTAGGGCTCTTGTAATGAGAATGATTCCCATATAGAGTGTGGACTGTCCGCCGAGGAGAGGAGTCCGCGCCGTGCCCGACCGCGACTGGTCATCGCCTCCGCAGCGGCTGGGCGGGGGAGGAACGGGTCGGGCCGCGGTCCTGGTGATGGTCACCGTGGTTGTGTTGACCTCCTTGGGGTTGAGCGCTTGTGGAACGGCTGGGCTGCCTACGGGGAGCGTGAGCACCGGTGGGGCGACGGGGCCTGTCCTCCGGGTGGTGGCAGCGGAGAACTTCTGGGGCAGCATCGCGACCCAGCTCGGCGGTGACCGTGTCCACGTGATGAGTATCATTACCAATCCGAACACGGATCCTCACGCCTATGAGCCGACTGCGGCCGATGCCCGCACCCTGGCCGATGCGCAGGTGGTCATCGAGAACGGCATCGGCTACGACCCGTGGGTCCCCAAGCTGCTGGCCGCGGACGGGGGGCATCCGACCACGCTCGACGTGGGGACGCTGCTCGGCGTGGCACCGGGTGGCAATCCGCATCGTTGGTACAACCCGGCCGACGTGCTGGCGGTCGTCCACGCCCTGGTGGGTGACTTCGCGTCGCTCGACCCGTCCGATCGGTCGTACTTCGACCGCCAGGAGGTCAGGTTCACCACCGTGGCCCTACGGCCGTACGACTCTGCCGTCTCCGCCATCAAAGCGAGCCATGCGGGCGCTCCGGTCGGGGCATCGGAGTCGATCTTCGCCATGCTCGCGCCTGCCCTCGGCCTCGATCTGATCACGCCGCCGTCGTTCCTGAGGGCCATCAGCGAGGGCACCGATGTCTCGGCGGCCGACAAGCAGATCATCGACGACCAGATCAGGACCCATCAGATCAAGATCTACGTGTACAACAGTCAGAACGTCACACCGGACATCCAGGTGCAACTGAGAGAGGTGCGGGCAGCCCACATCCCGGTGGCCACCATCACCGAAACACTGGAGCCCGCCGGTGCCACGTTCCAGGCGTGGCAGACGAAGCAGCTCCTCGGCATCGAGTCAGCCCTGGCCAGAGCCGATGGCTGAGCAGGCCCCGGCACCGACCCCGGTCATCCCGGGCGAACCGGCGGTGCGCTTCGTCGGCGCCACCGCTCGGCTCGGGGGCCGGACCATCTGGTCGAACGTCGACCTGCGCATCGACGAGGGACGGTTCGTGGCCGTCCTGGGGCCCAACGGTGCGGGCAAGTCGACGCTGATCAAGGCCATCCTCGGGACGGTGCCGCTGGCCGAGGGGTCGGTGACCGTACTGGGCGGGCCTCCCGGAAGTACCGGAAAGGAGATCGGCTACCTGCCGCAACGGAGGAACTTCGACCCGAGCCTGCGGATCCGGGGCATCGACGTGGTGCGACTGGGCAGCGACGGCGACCGGTGGGGACTGCCGCTCCCTGGCGCATCGCTGTTCGCCGGGCGTCGAGCCCGGCGCCAGCGGGTGGACGAGGTGATCGACCTGGTCGGCGCCACCTCGTATGCGCATCGCCCGATCGGCGAGGTGTCAGGGGGAGAGCAGCAGCGACTGCTGATCGCACAGGCCCTGGTCCGTCGGCCCCGGCTGTTGCTGCTCGACGAACCCCTCGACAGCCTGGACCTTCCCAGCCAGGCGTCGGTGGCCGGGCTCATCGCCGACATCTCCAAGCGGTACGGGATCACCGTCCTCATCGTCGCCCACGACGTCAACCCGATCGTCTCCTCCCTCGACGGCGTGGTCTACGTGGCCCACGGTGGGACGGTGAGCGGGGCCCCCGAGGAGGTCATCAACTCGGCGACCCTCAGCGAGCTGTACGGGACGGCGATCGAGGTGCTGCGGACCTCAGACGGGCGCTTGGTGGTCGTCGGGCACCCCGAGGCACCGGCACACCACGCTGACCGGCACTCCGGGCGGCCGCGGTGACGGCATCGGCGCGTCCGCCATCGGGCTCGACATGAACCCGGCAGCCAACGGGTTCGTGTGGAACCCAGGGGACGACCTGCATCAGATCTTCGCCCTGCACTTCATGGTCAACGCCTATCGGGCCGGCACCATCGTGGCCGTGGTCGCGGGCGCCATCGGTTGGTTCATGGTGCTGCGACGCCAGAGCTTCGCCGGCCACACCCTGGCCGTGGTGTCGTTTCCGGGTGCCGCCGCCGCCATCTGGTTGGGCCTCAGTGCCACGGTCGGCTACTTCGCTGCCAGCATCGTGGCCGCACTGATCATCGCGGTCGTGCCGCGGTCGCCTTCGGGACGGGCGAGGAGCGAGGAGTCGGCGGTGATCGGCACCGTCCAGGCCTTTGCCCTTGCCAGCGGGGCCCTGTTCGTCAGTCTCTACGGTGGGTTCCTCGACAGCCTCACCGGACTGCTCTTCGGCACCTTCCTCGGTATCTCGAACGGGCAAGTGGTGGCCTTGGGGGCCGTGGCGGTGGCAGTTCTCGTGGTGCTGGCCGTGCTGGCCCGACCCCTCTTCTTCGCCACGGTCGATGCCGAGGTGGCCGAGGCCCGACGGGTTCCGGTCCGGGCGCTGTCGGTGGCCTTCTTGGTGCTTCTCGGCTGCACAGCGGCCGAGGTCAGCCAGATCACCGGGGTGCTCTTGGTGTTCGCCCTCCTGGTGATGCCGGCTGCTGCAGCCCAACAGATCACCGCCCGGCCCGCGGTGAGCTTCGTGCTCACGATCGCGCTTGCCGTGGTCACCACCTGGCTCTCCCTCGGAGTGGCCTTCTTTTCGGTCTACCCGGTGGGCTTCTATGTCACGACGATCGGCTTTGTCGTCTATGTCACGGCTGCGGCATGGCGGGCAGCGGCCGGCCGGTTGCGCGATCGGCCGCCGTCGGGAACCCCGAACGCACGGGGCCGCTCCCCGCGTGGCATGGTGGTCGGGGCATGATGGCCACCGTCGATCCGCTGGTGGGGATCGCTCACCTGCTGGCCCACCCGTTCATGCGGACGGCCTTCGGGGCCGGCACCTGCATCGCCCTGGCAGCTGGCCTGGTGGGCTATGTGGTGGTGCTCCGGGGCCAGGTGTTCAGCGGCGACGCCCTCTCGCACGTGGCCTTCACCGGGGCGCTGGCCGCGCTGGCGTTCGGCATCGATCTACGGGTCGGGCTGTACGGCGGCTGCATCGCCGTGGCCCTCGTGATGGCGGGCCTGGGCCGGAGGGCCAACGCCGACGACACCGTGATCGGATCGGTGTTCGCCTGGGTCCTCGGGCTCGGTGCCCTGTTCCTCTCCATCTTCACCACCACCCGCAGCGGTACCGGCGGGGTGGGATCCAACGCCGGTGTGAACGTGCTCTTCGGTTCGATCTTCGGGCTGTCTTCCTCGCAGGCCCTGACCGACGCGATCGTGGCCCTGGGCGTGGTCCTCGTCTTCGTCGCGGTCGGTCGGCCGCTGCTGTTCGCCAGCCTCGACCAGGCGGTGGCCTCCGCCCGCGGCGTGCCGGTGCGGGCCCTCGGCTACGTCTTCTTCGTCCTGGTGGGCGTCACCGCCGGTGTCGCCACCCAGGCGGTCGGCGCCCTGTTGCTGCTCGGGCTGCTGGCGGCACCGGGGGGCGCCAGCCAGCAGCTCACCTCGCGACCGTTCGTCGCCGTGTGGCTCTCGGCCGGTATCGCGGTGGTCTCCATGTGGTCCGGGTTGACCTTGGCGTACCTGTTCCCGAGGATGCCTCCCAGCTTCGGGATCCTCGGCGTGGCTACCGGCGTGTACCTGGTGGCCTTCGCCGTCACCTCCACCCGGCGGCGGCGGGGATCCCGGCCGGCGGCCCGGACGCCGTAGTGTTGCCGGCGTGAGCGCAGCACCGTACGTGCACGAGCAGGTCGCCCTGCGCCTGGCAGGCCTGGCCCAGCGGTACACACCCATGCGCCAGGCGTTGGTGGCGACCCTGGCCGACGCAGGGAGGCCGCTCTCCATCCCCGAGATCCTGGCGGCGGACATCGAGCTTCCCCAGAGCAGCGCCTACCGCAATGTGACTGCGCTGATCGATGCCGGAGTGGTCCGGCGGGTCTCGGGCGTCGACGATCACGGGCGCTTCGAGCTGGCCGAGGAGCTGGCCGGCCATCACCATCACCTGGCCTGTGGCCGATGCGGCAACGTGGAGGACGTGGCACCCTCGCCCCGTCTCGAGCGGGCCATGGCCGAGGCCGCCCGCGTGGTCGCCGAAGAGCAGGGCTATGTGGTCACCGGTCACCAGTTCGACCTGGTCGGGTTGTGTCCCGACTGCCGCGGGGCGACCGGCTGAACAGCCTCCGGGACACCCGGTACCGTGGTGGACCCGCACGAAAGGAACCGAGAATGACCAACGACGTCCGCAGGGAGACCGACAGCATGGGGGCCATCGAGGTGCCGGCGGACCGCTACTGGGGTGCCCAGACCGCCCGCTCCCTGCATCACTTCCCGATCGGCGACGACCGGATGCCCGAACCGCTCGTTCGGGCCATCGGCGTGCTCAAGGAGGCGTCGGCCCAGGTGAACGCCGACCTCGGCAAGATGTCGCCGGAGACCTCCGCCCTGATCATCGCAGCGGCGCGCGAAGTGTCCGAGGGCAAGCTCAACGATCACTTCCCCTTGAGCGTCTGGCAGACCGGCAGCGGCACCCAGAGCAACATGAACGCCAACGAGGTGATCTCCAATCGCGCCATCGAGATGGCCGGCGGGGAGCTGGGGTCAAAGGTGCCGGTGCACCCCAACGACGATGTCAACATGTCGCAGTCCTCCAACGACACCTTCCCGACCGCCATGCACATCGCCGCGGTCGAAGAGATCACCCACCGGCTGCTGCCGACGATCAGGCATCTGCGGGATGCGCTGCAGAGGAAGGCGGAGGCCTTCGCCGGCATCACCAAGATCGGCCGGACCCACTTGATGGACGCGGTGCCGCTGACGCTGGGACAGGAGTTCTCGGGCTATGTCGCCCAGCTCGACGCCGACCTCCATCGGATCGAGTTCACCCTCGACGACCTCTATGAGCTGGCGGCCGGTGGGACGGCAGTGGGGACCGGCCTCAACACCCACCCCGAGTTCGGGACCAGGGTCGCCTCGGCCATCGCCGAGCTCACGGGTCTGCCCTTCGTCACCGCCCCCAACAAGTTCGCGGCGCTGGCGGCCCACGACGCCCTGGTCATGGCCAGTGGTGCCCTGCGCACGACGGCCGCCTCCCTGATCAAGATCGCCGACGATCTCCGCTGGTTGGGATCGGGTCCCCGCAGCGGGCTCGGGGAGCTCTCGTTGCCCGAGAACGAGCCCGGCTCCTCGATCATGCCGGGCAAGGTCAACCCGACCCAGAGCGAGGCGATGATCATGGTCTGCATCCAGGTCTACGGCAACGACGCCGCTGTCTCGATGGCCGGGGCCCGGGGCAACCTCGAGCTGAACGTGTGCAAGCCGGTGATCATCCACAACGTGTTGCACTCGGTGCGGCTGCTGACCGAGGCATCTGCTGCGTTCACCCGGTTCTGCGTCGAGGGACTGGAGCCCAACGAGGCCCGCATCCGCCAGCACCTCGAGAACTCGCTGATGCTGGTGACCGCCCTCAACCCGCTGATCGGATACGACAAGTCGGCCGAGGTGGCCAAGAAGGCCCACAAGGAGGGGAGCACCCTGCGCGAGTCGGCGGTGGCGCTCGGCTACCTGACCGGCGATCAGTTCGACCGGGCGGTCCAGCCGGAGTCGATGACCCACCCGTGACCAGGGCCGGCTGACCACGCCGTGATCGCGGAGTGACGAGATGAACCTGGCGGGTCTCGACCTGTGCGACCTCGACCTGTTCGCCGACGGCTTCCCCGAAGAGGTCTTCACCCAGCTCCGGAGCGAGGCGCCCGTGTGGTGGCAGCCCCCGACCGATCACACGCCGGACGGCGTCGGATTCTGGGTGCTGAGCCGGCACGCCGACATCATGAGTGCGGCCGCCGACCCCGAGCTGTTCTCCTCGGAACGGTCCCCCGGGGCCGCGGGTGGCGGCACGATCATCCAGGACCTTCCCTACGGGTTCGCCTCCGGCGTCCTCCTCAACATGATGGACGATCCCCGCCATCATCGGATCCGCCGTCTGGCCACCCCGCCGGTGGCGCCGAAGGCACTGGCCCGCATGGAGGGCGAGCTCCGCGAGCGAGCCCGCCGGATCGTCGACGCCATCGCCGAGCGGGGAGCGTGCGACTTCCTGGCCGACGTGGCGGTGGAGCTCCCGCTGCAGGCGGTCGCCTCGCTGATGGGTGTCCCCGATGGCGATCGCCACGACCTGATGACCTGGTCGAACACCACGCTCGACTTCGACGGTCGAGAACTGGGGGAGAGCAGCGAAGACGTGGCCGCGGCGGCGGCATCGATGGCCGCGTACGGTGCCGACTTGATCGCCGAACGGAAGCGGTCACCCAGCGACGACATCCTGTCGGCGCTGGCCACCGGACGAGTTGAGGCCGACGACGGTGAGTCGCGGCCGATCGACGATCTCGAGCTGCTCATGTTCTTCAATCTGTTGGTTGTGGCCGGCAGCGAGACCACCCGGAACTCGATCGCCCTCGGCCTGGTGGCGCTCATGGAGCACCCCGACCAACTCGAAGCAGTGCGTGACGATCGCTCCCTGATGCCCACCGCCGTCGAGGAGATCCTGAGGTGGACCACGGCCACCGTTTACAACCGGCGCACCGCCATTCGTGACACGGAGCTGGGGGGCCACCGCATCGAGCAAGGAGCCAAGGTCACCCTGTGGTGGCCGTCCGCCAACCGGCACGAGTCGGTCTTCGAGGATCCCTACCGCTTCGACATCCGGCGGGCGCCAAACCCCCACCTGACCTTCGGCCATCGGACCCACTTCTGCATGGGGGCCAATCTCGCCCGACTGGAGATCCGGGTGATGCTCGACGAGCTCCTCGACCGCCTCGAGGGATTCGCCCTGACCGGGCCGATCGGGCGGGTGCGGACCAACAAGCACGCAGGAGTCTGCCGGGTACCCCTCTCCTTCCAGCAGCGCCGGTAGCGCCGGACACGTCGGCGGCGAGGTACGGCGCAGGCACGTCCCGACAGGCAATTGCCAGGTCCGTATACTCCGGACACGATCCGCACCCGACCATGACCGGTACCCGTCCCCATGGCGTGCGGGTGACATGGCCCGGTGCCCACAGAAGCAGCCAGAGCCGACACCGAGGGAGCCCCGTGACCACTCCGCCCGCTGACCTGACTATCGGCCTGACCGACGGCACCTTCTACGGGGGTGATCCGTTCCCTGCCTTCGCCTGGATGCGCGAACACGCGCCTGCGTACTTCGACGAAGCAGCGGGAGTGTGGGGCATCACCCGCTACGCCGACATCAAGGAGATATCCAAGGACCCTGGCACCTTCTCCAACGCGGGCGGCATCCGACCCGACAGCGATGCGCTACCGATGATGATCGACACCGACGCCCCCGAACACGTGCGCCGCCGCCGCCTGGTCAGCGAAGGGTTCACCCCGCGGCGCATCCGGGCGGGCGAAGCCGGTATCCGGGCAATCTGCGACGGGATCATCGATCGGGTGTGCGAGGCCGGCACGGCTGACTTCGTGGCGGACATCGCCGCGCCCCTCCCCATGATCGTGATCGGCAACATGCTGGGTGTGGCCCCAGAGGACCGTGACGATCTGTTGCGATGGTCCGACGACATGCTGAAGGCGCTGGGCTCGCCCGACCCCGGGGCCATGGACCAGGCCGCCCTGGCAGCAGTCGAGTACGCCGGCTACATCACCGCAGTAGCCGATGAGCGTCGGCGGGACGGACAGTCCGACGACCTGATCGGGACCCTGGTCCACGCCGAGATCGAAGGCGACCGGCTGGACGAGGCGTCGTTGATCTACGAGTCCTTGCTGATCCTGATCGGTGGCGATGAGACCACCCGCCACGTGATCAGCGGTGGCATGTACGAGCTGCTCCGGCACCCCGACCAGTTCCGGGCCCTTTCCGACGACCGCTCCCTGATGCCGGCGGCCGTCGAGGAGATGCTGCGGTGGGTGTCACCGATCAAGAACATGGCGCGACGGATGACGAAGGATGTGGAGCTCCACGGGGAGACCCTCCGCGAAGGGCAGAAGCTCCTGTTGCTCTACCCCTCGGCCAATCGCGATGAACGGATGTTCGACCGGCCGGAGCACTTCGACATCGGCCGGACCCCCAACGACCACATCGCTTTCGGGTTCGGTGCCCACTTCTGCATGGGGAACCGCCTGGCCCGCATGGAGCTGGCCGTCATGTTCGACCGGCTGCTCGACCGGCTGCCCGATCTGTCCCTGGTCGAGGAGAGCGAGCCTCCCAAGCGGGCGGCGAACTTCGTCTCCGGCTACGAGACGATGCCGGTCGCCTTCACCCCCACCGCCTCGGTCGGGGCCTGGGACTGAGCCTGAGTGGTCATCCCGCCACCGAGGAGATCGAAGTCATGAGGCAACCGGTGCTGAGCGAGTCGGCCCTGGACTCGGCCCTGTCCGCAGAGGATCGCGTGCAGTGGCATCTGATCGGGGGGAAGTTGATCAAGACGGTCACGCTCGCCAGCTTTGCCGACGCGCTGTCCTTCGTCGTGGAGGTGGGCCGGCTCGCCGAGGATGCGGACCATCACCCTGACATCGACATCCGCTACGACCGGGTGACCCTGGCCCTGATCACCCATGACTCGGGAGGGATCACCCAGTCCGACCTCGATCTGGCACGTGCGATCGACGGGGTCGCCACCAGGCCTCACTGAACGGTATGGCCGGCTGACCGGAGCACGGACACCGCCCGATCGAAAGCCTCCGCCCGGACCAGCAGGTGATCGGTGTCGAATGTCGAGACGACGAACACGCTGATGCCGGCCTCGGCCAGCAGGGCGGCCAGTGGAGCGATTACCCCCACCATGGCGAAATCGAGTGGGCCCACCAGGCTGAGGGCGCGCCACCCGGGTTCGACCCGTGATCCGTCGGGGGCGGCGTAGTGGCGGCACACCACCGACAGCTCGGAATCGGTACGGGTCGCCGAGTAGAACGAGTCATCCGGCGGTGGCGTGGGCCAGGCTGCATCGGTGGGCAATCGACTGACGGCCAGCAACCCGGCATGTTGGTGGAGCTCCAACGGGCTAGTGGCAGTGCTTCCGGCGCGCCCCGGACGTCGGGTGACGGGTGGTCAACCGACCGGAAGGTCCCAGAGGGGGAACCAGCGATCGAGGTCGGTTTCGACCACCAGATCGTCAGCCACCAGGCTCTTCAGTTTCAACTCCTCTTCGATGTCCCGCTTCTCGGTACCGGTGGGAACGAAGGGATAGAAGGTCCCCCGCTTGAACAGATAGACCAGGTAGGCGCTGGACGCCAGCACGTGGCCCGGCCCGACGGTGGTCGCGGGCGCCGGACCCGAGTCGCCGTCCGACTGGCCGTCGGGGGTGGGAAGGGTGGCGAGGCCGAACACCGAGCAGAGCAGCTGGGGGCCCCAGCCGGCATCGGAAAGGGACGAGTTGACCAGGTGGATCCGTGTCACCAGTGCCTCGACGTCGGGGTCCTCGACCACCAGCCAGTGGTAGCCGTAGGAATCCTCTGCCTTGCGGAGCCCACCGGTGCCGTCCATGGACAGGAGATTGACCACCTCGGCCTGCATCTCCTCGAACCCTTGCCCCGAGGGTGGCTTGAAGCACACGCCGGCATGCCCCGAACACGACATCCCTGCCGCGCTCTGGAGGGTGATGGACGCCGACGGCAGGGCGAACAGGGCGTCCAGATCGGCCTGTACCGGTTTGGTGCGTCCGAGCAGCGTGTCGAGGAGGCCCATCAGTGAGAACCGGTCACCGGTCGGTCCCGTCGATCACGAAGGCCGGCCCAGCTCGGCCTCGATGCTGGCCAGCTGTGCGAGCCGCTGATCGAGGGACGGATGGGTGGAGAACAACGTGGAGAGGCTGACCCCTTTGGTGGCGATGGCCGGGGTGAAGTAGAAGGCGTTGAAGCTCTCGCTGGCCCGAAGGTCGCGGGTCGGGATCCGCGACATCTCGCCGGTCACCTTGACCAGGGCCGAGGCCAGGGCCGAGGGTCGCCCGGTCAGGAGGGCTCCGGCCCGATCGGCGGCAAGCTCGCGATAGCGCGACAGCGCCATGGTCAACAGGAAGCTGATGGCGTAGACCACGACCGACACGGCCAACACGGCCAACTCGACGAGGGCGGCATTGTCGTTCCCCCCGTTGTTGTTGTTGTCATTGCCACCGAAGCCGCCGACCAGGCCGGTCCACAGCATCATCCGGGTGACCAGGCCGGCCATCATCCCCAGAAAGCTGGCGATGGTCATCACCGCCACGTCGCGATGGGCCACATGGGAGAGCTCGTGGGAGAGCACCGCCTCGAGTTCGGATTCGTCCAGCCGGCGCATCAGACCGGCCGTGGCACAGATGACGGCACTGTTCGGGCTCCGGCCGGTGGCAAAGGCGTTGGGCACGTCGGTGTCGGCGATGGCCACCCGGGGCTTCTTCATGTCCGCCATCGCGCAGAGCCGGTCGATGATGCCGTGGAGCTGCGGTGCCTGTTCCGGGGTGACCACCCGTCCACCCATCCCGAACAGCGCGATCTTGTCGGAGAACCAGTACTGGACGAAGAGGATGGCGCCGGCGAAGATCAAGACGATCGACCACGACAGGCCGAACGCGATCAGCAGCCCGATGACGACCGCGTAGAGGATCACGATCATCAGTCCGGTGGTGAACATCCGGATGTTGAGGCCCCGATCCGAGGGGATGTTCCGTGCGGTGCTCATGTGGGCGCCTTCAGCGGTCGTCAGGTCCGGCTGCGTCGCCGGAATCGGCAAGCAGGGACTTGGTCTCTGCGAGGGTGGCGTCGGCAAAGGGCAGGACCAGGTCAGACGGTGCGAAGGCGTCGGCCGCCAGCGCCTGACCGGCTCGGCGCACCTCATCGTTGATGGCGCTCAGCGCCGCGGTGAAGGAGGCTTCGTCCCCACTGTCGACAGCTTTCACCAACGTGGCATCCAGCTCTTCGAGGGTGGAGCGCTCCTCGTCGGCGATCTCGTACTGACCCTCACCCAGGATCCGGATGATCACGACGCTGCGTCCCCGTGCCCGGCAGATCCGAGCTCGGCCGCAGGGGCGCCTGCCCCGACCTCGGCCTTGAGGGCAGCCATCTCGGCGTCGACGGTCGAGGTGGTCGAGGCCTTGTTCAGTTGGGCCTGGATGTCGTCGACCGGGTTGGTGAGATCGGTGAGGGCCCCAGAGGCGAGGAGCTCGTCCATCGCCCCCGCTCTGGCCTGCATGCCGTCGATTTTGTCTTGGGCCCGCTGCATCGACATGCCAGCGTCGCTCATCGACTCGGAGATCCCCGACACCGCTTCGCCGATCTTCGTCTGCGCCTCGGCAGCGGTGTAGCTGGCCTTCATCGTCTCCTTCTTGGTGCGGAAGGCGTCGACCTGGGCCTGCAGCTTCTGGGCGGTGTCGATCAGCTTCCGCTCCTGCGTGGCGACCTGTTCGTGTTGGGTCTGGAGCTCGGTGAGCTGCTCGGCCAGAGCGGCCCGACGCGCCAGGGCCTCTCGGGCCAGGTCCTCGTTGCCCTGGGTCAGTGCTGCCTTTGCCTGTTGCTGGAGCTTGTCCGCCTGCTGCTGGACCTGGGTGGCCTGCAACTCGATCCGCTTCTTCGCGGTGGTGACGTCTGCCACGCTGCGCCGGACCTTCTGGAGGCTCTCCAACTGCTTCTGGTAGGACAGGTCGAGCGACTCCCGCGGATCTTCGGCCTTGTCGAGCAGTTTGTTGGTCTTGGCCTGGACAATTCCGGACAGGCGCTTCATCACGCTCATAGTGATAGATCCTTCCTCGATCTTCGTAGTGGAGCTTAGGGCTTTCCTGCCCGGTAGCGTGAGCGGCGTGTCCCAATCGCTCTGCCTCCTGACCGTTCACGCCCATCCTGACGACGAAGCCTCCAAAGGGGCGGGAAGCGTTGCCCGGTACCACGCCGAGGGGATCCACACCGTCCTGGTCTGCTGCACCGGGGGAGAAGAGGGCGAGATCCTCAATCCGGTCCTGGACACCCCCGAGGTGCGTGACCGGATCGGTGCGGTGCGGAGGGAGGAGCTGGACCGGGCAGCGGAGATCATCGGCTACGACGAGGTGGTGATGCTCGGCTACCGCGACTCGGGGATGGCCGGGTCGGAGTCGAACACCAACCCGGGGAGCTTTGCCGCGGCCCCGCTCGAGGAGGCGGTGGAACGACTGGTCGCCATCGTGCGACGCACCCGACCGCAGGTGATGGTCGTCTACGGCGACGAGCAGTCCGCCTATCCGCACCCCGACCATCTCCGTGTCCACGACATCGGGGTGGCCGCCTTTCGGGCGGCGGGGGACCCGGATCGCTACCCCGGTGCCGGCGAGGCCTGGCAGCCGCACAAGCTCTACTACACGGTCTTCTCCGTTGCCCGCTTCCGCGAGATCCACCTGAAGTTCGAGGAACTGGGAATCGAGTCACCCTTCGACGAAGAGTGGCGCCGGCGCTGGGAGGGCGTTCCCGAGGACGTAGCCAGTACCGCTGTCGACATCTCTGCCTACGCCGACGTGCGGCGTCAGGCCCTGTTGGCACACGCCACCCAGGTGGACCCCAACTCGAGGTTCTGGTTCGGGCTGCCGCCCGAGGTGATGCGCACCATCCATCCCCACGACGACTACCGATTGGCGCTGGTCAAGGCCTCGGACGGCTCACTGGTGGTGCCCGGAACCGATGGTGAGGTCGAAACGGACCTGTTCTTCGGGATCCCCGGGTTCGAACGCGCCGGATAGCCACGCGACATCCCCAACAGACGACCCGCCTCGCCGGTAGCATCGGACCGGTCGACGACGGTGGGTTGGGGAGTGCTGTGAGCAAGTGGCTTTCCGCGGAGTGGTTTGACGAGACTCGAGTACTGGCGGCCGACCAGCCGGGGCGCCCCGGCCTCTCGGCCCGGATCCAGTACGAGGTCACCGGCGGGCCCGACGGCGACATCTCCTACTACTGGATCCTCGAGGACGGCGTCCTGCGGGCCAGCGCGCTCGGTATGGTCGACCGCCCCGATGTGACCTTGACCATGGTGTGGGACGACGCCGTTGCAGTGCAGAAGGGGGACCTCGACCCCAACGTGGCCTTCATGCAGGGACGGATGAAGGTCTCGGGTTCGATGGGGGTGATGATGGCCCTGCTGCCCGTCACCAATACGCTCGACTACCTCGACCTGCGGCGACGGATCACCGCGGTCACCGAGTTCTGAGCGGTGCCGGCGCCGGTGACCCTGAGTTGGCACCGCCGAGGAAGGGAAGGTGGATCGTCCCCACGCTCTGCAGGAGGATGAGCGCGACCGCGGTACCGATGAACACGATCAGGGCCACCACCAGGTAGGGCTGCACGCTCGACCAGGTCGACGGAGACCCGTCGGCGGAACCCCTTCGCCCGTGACGCGCAACGCGCTCCGCACCGACCACGGTGGTCGCCGACGAGGCTCCCGACGGCCCCTGGTGCCTCACTGCGAATGCGGCGATCCGTCGGGACAGCTCGGCGGGATCCCCCCCGGGCAGCAGAAAGCGATGGATGCCCGTGGGAGTCTGGATGGCGATGAGGGCGCCGGGCTCGGCGCGGGAAAGGGAGCGGTTGGTGGCACCCGGGTCGGTGACCATCCCGCTGGCCACTGCCCGCGGGTCGCTCCGGTCGAGCTCCGGGTCGACCCACCATTCGGGGACGAACCCACCGGTCCACCGCTCGACCACATGGGTCGTCATGGCGGACCAGGGCAGCACCCGGGGCCGGTCGCCCCGATGGCGGACCACGCCGACCCCGTCGTCGTCGAAGACGATGGTGTCGATGGTCACCGGGTCGTTGCCGGCGGCATCGAGTAGCAGGAGCCCCTCGAGTTGGAACGGCTGGGGAGCGCGGACCGGTGGGGCTGCTCGTCTCGACGGCGCGGTGCCACCCCTGGTCCCCGTGTGTTCACCCTCGGCCACGCCAACTCCCATCGGTGGTCCCACAGGATATCGGTGCCGTTGCCGGAATCAGGACCGCTGCCCATCACCGATGGCCCGCCGATCACCGGTCAGTGCCGACGCATCGCCTCGCGGAGCGGTCGATACCCGATGAGCGTGACGCCCGCCTCGGCGATGACCTGGTTGAGCCCGCGATCGGCGACCAGCAGCACATGGTCGGCCACCCGGGCCTCCCAGTCGTCGGCGATGGCCCGCAGCTCGGGGGTGTCGACGGCCGGGTGCAGCGTCACCTCGGTGAGGCCGGGCTCGAGGCCGGCGATCAGGTCGAGGAAGGCCTGGCGGGTGCCCCGCGGGGGGAGGGTGGCGAATCGGTCGGCGAACAGCACCCCCTCGTCGGCGGCGAGGCGGCGCACCGGAAAGCCCACGTTGGGCTCTGCCTCGGCGCCGAGGACACGCAAGGGAAGGGCGAAGTCGACCGCCAGCTCGAGGTAGATGTCGAAGAACTCGGGGCGCATCAGCAGGGCGTCGAGGTGGGCGTCGAGGTGGCTGATGTCGAACCCCCACAGGACCGCCCGCTCCACCTGGGCCCGACACTCGCGTCGGACCTCGTCGAGGTCGGCGTGGTCCCATACGTCGGAGACCGTGCGTGGGAAGCCGCCGTCGCCGTCCAAGAGGGAGGGTGCCTGGGTGATCGGGCCCCAGCGGTACAGGTCGTGCTCGGCGTTGAGGGTCAGGCGGACCCCCACGTCGTCGCCGCGGAAGCGCGAGGCCGACTCGCGGGCCCACGGGGCGGGCACGATCAGCGAGGCACTGGTACCGATGCCGTCGCGGAGTGCGTCGTAGACGCCCACCGACGAGGCATGGCAGAAGCCGAGATCGGCGCAGTTGAGGATCAGGAGCTTGGCGTCGGTTGGGTAGTCGAGACGTTCGGCAACGGTCGGCATGCCTCGACCGTAGTGCCGCCGAACGTCACGCGGCGCGCCCGGCCGGTCCCCGACCCCGGCCCGAGGAGCCCCCGCGTCCCTCGGGAGGCGCCCCGGCGAGCAAGGCGCGGGCGGTGGCGACACCCTGGCGGCCGATCCGGCGGGTCTGCTCGTCGAGGTGCCACTCGTCGGTTGTCCTGTCAGCGACGGAGCCGGTGGCCTCGCCCCCAGCGGGGCCTGGCCGGGCCGGCGGTGTCGTGGGCTGCGACCCGAGAGGGAGCTCGAGCTGGAGGCTGGGCAATCGGCGCCTGCGGTTGGACCTCATGCCTTCATCGTGCCCGAAGGGTGTAATACGGGGGCCATGACCGATGGACATGCAAGTGTGATGACCGGACCGCGCTACGGGATCACCATCCCGTTCGACGGGATCAGCCTCGAGGATCACCGCAGCTGGTACGAGGAATTGGTGCGCCTCGGCTACACCGACGTCTGGTCGGCGGAGACCGACGGGGTCGACGGGTTCACCCCGCTGGCCCTGGCGTCGGCGTGGACGCCGTCGCTCCAGCTGGGGGTCGCCATCATCCCGGCGTTCACGCGGGGCCCGGCCTTGTTGGCCCAGAGCGTGGCGGCTCTGGCCGAAGCCGCACCAGGGCGGTTCACCTTCGGACTGGGCACCTCGTCCGATGTGATCGTCAGCCGCTGGAACGGCATCGAGTTCGACGAGCCGTACAAGCGGGTCCGGGACACCATCCGGTTCCTGAGGTCGGCGCTTGCTGGCGACAAGGTCGACCACGAGTACGAGACCTTCACCGTGAGGGGCTTCCGGCTGGCGCGGCCGGTGGAGAACCCGCCGCCGATCTTTCTGGCAGCCCTCCGGCCGGGCATGCTGAGGCTGGCCGGCCGCGAGGCCGATGGCGCCATCCTCAACTGGCTCTCCGCCGAGGACGTGGCGACGGTCAAGCCCGAAATGGGGACGGACCGCCCGGTCGCCGCACGGATCTTCGTCATTCCCACCGAGGACGCCGACACAGCGCGCGCCGTGGGCCGCCGGATGATCACCGCCTACCTCAACGTGGGCGTCTACGCCGCCTTCCACCAGTGGCTGGGCCGGGGGCCCGAGCTCGAGCCGATGTGGAACGCATGGCGGTCCGGCGATCGAAAGGGAGCGTTGGCCGCCATCCCCGACGAGGTGGTGGACGCACTCGTCGTCCACGGGTCGTTCGATGAGTGCCGTGCCCACGTTGGTCGGTACGTCGCCAACGGCGTGGACATCCCGGTGATGGCGGTGATCCCCATCGGCGTCTCGCTGGAGGACGCCGTGGCCGGGCTGGCACCACCGTGGGTGCCCGACCTGCCCGTCCGGGCGGGGTGAACCCGGCCGCTGCGGTTTCAGCCCTGCTTGTAGCGGGCGACGATCTCGGCGTCCTGGTCCCGCACCTGTTCGGCGAGCTCCTGGGTGAACCGCACCAGGTCGGCGGCCAACCGGGGGTCGGAGAGCGCCATGATCCTGATGGCCAGCAACGCTGCATTTCGTGATCCGTTGACGCCGACGGTCGCCACCGGAACACCCTTGGGCATCTGGGCCATGGACAGGAGCGAGTCCAGACCGCCGAGGTCGGCCAGGGCGATCGGCACGCCGACGACGGGCAACGGAGTGGCCGCGGCCAGTACGCCGGCAAGATGGGCAGATCCCCCGGCTGCTGCGATGATCACCTTGATGCCGGCGTCGAGCGCACCGCGCGCAAACGCAAGGGTGTCGTCAGGGGTGCGGTGGGCCGACAGCACCCGAACCTCGACGGGGACCCCGAAGGACCGGAGGGTCTGCACGGCGTCGTCCATGATCGACGCATCGGATGCACTTCCCATGACGATGGCAACGGACATGACGGCATTCTGCCCGACTCGCGGGAGGTTTTCACGTTTCTGTCGGGTTGGTCCGCACGCGGGCTGGCGAACCGGCCAGTACGGTGGCCCCAGTGGGGTGGGCCGTGGACGGAAGGCGGCAGCCAACAACGAGACGGGGGCCGGGTGCGGCCACCCGGAAAGGGGAGGCGCGATGCGCATCGGCGTGATGTTCGACACCGAACAGCCGTTCGAGGAGATGGTGGGGCAGGTGGTCGCCCTGAGTGCCGCCGGCATCCAAATGGCATGGTCCTCGCAGATCTTCGCCTACGACGCGCTGACCGCCTTGGCAGCCATCGGTCGAGAGGTGCCGGACATCGACCTGGGCACTGCCGTCGTGCCCACCTACCCGCGCCATCCGGTGATGCTCGCCGGCCAGGCCCTGACCGTGCAGGCGGCGACCGGGGGCCGGCTGACGCTGGGTATCGGGCTGTCCCATCAGATGGTCATCGAAAACGTCTTCGGGCAGTCCTTCGAGAAGCCCGCCCGCCACATGAGGGAGTACCTCTCGATCCTCGTGCCGCTGCTCGAGGGCGAGCAGGTGTCCTTTGCCGGCGAGACGCTGAGCGCATCCACCTTCGGGCCACTGCAGATCGACGCGCCGGCACCCCTCGTGCTGGTCGCCGCCCTGGGGAGCACCATGCTCGGGATCGCCGGCCGGATGGCCTCGGGCACGGTCACCTGGATGACCGGACCTTCCACCGTCGAATCCCACATCATTCCCACCATCCGGGCGGCGGCCGCCGAGGCCGGCCGACCCGAGCCGCGGATCGGCGTAGGACTGCCGGTATGCGTCACCGACGATGCAGGTGCAGCCAGAGCGAAGGCAGCGGAAGTCTTCGCCATCTACGGCCAGCTGCCCTCCTACCGGGCGATGCTCGACCGCGAAGGCGCAGGGGGACCGGCCGACGTGGCAATCGTCGGCACCGAATCGGAGGTAGTGGCACAGATCCGCCAGTTGGCCGACATCGGCACCACCGACTTCTGCGGAGCACCGTTCGGCACTGCCGAGCAGATCAAGGCATCGATAGCGGCGATGGCCTCGACGGTCGGCATCTGAGGGCTGCGCCGGCCGGAACAGCGGTGCGGCAGCGCCTTACCGGGCCAACCGGGTGTGCTTGAACTCGTTGACCTCGGGCTGGTGGGTGATCATCTCGACGATGCGGTCGATGGTGGTGCGAGCCAGGGCCCCGTCGCCGCGGGGGCGGTTCATCAGCCTGACGAAGACCGCGCTGTCACCGACGATGAAGGTCGGCACCCCGAACACTTCCAGTTGGCCGACCACGCGTTCGTGCTCGTCCCGGACGGCTTGTGCCGGCCATCCGGAGTCGACCTCGGAGAGGACGGCATCGGCATCGGCACCGGCTCGGGCCAGGGCATCGTGAACCACAGCTCGGTCCCGAAGGTCGCCGCCTTCGTCGTGGCGCGCCGTGAAGAGCGACCGGTGCACGGCGAGGAAGTGCTCGGGGAACCGATCCTTCACGACGACGCCGGCAGCCAGGCTGAGCAGGTCGGGTTGGTGGGCTGGATCCTCCCAGGCGGGCAGGCCTCCTTCGGCCACGTGGGTCTGGTTGAGGAAGAACGGAACGAACGTCACGTCCCACGGGGCGCCGGCTTCCAACCCGTCGAGGAGGTGCTCATGGCCGTTTCTGGCAAACGGGCAGCGGTAGTCCCAGGTCACAGCGAATGGGAGGCGAGGACCCATGTCTGTCCAACCCCGGCTCTGGCGGGTTCATTCCGAGCAGGACGACCGGACCAGCCGGCGCCCGACCACACCCAAGGCGATTCCGATGGCCGCCCCTCCGACGACGTCCGAGGCGTGGTGCGCCCGGAGGTGGAGACGGCTCAGCCCCACCAGCGCCGCGCTGGTGAACAGCAGTGCGTTGCCCGAGCGGTCCCCAGGCTCGCTCATGACCGTTGCCGCGCAGAAGGCCGCCAAGGTGTGACCGCTGGGGAAGCTGCTGGTCCTGGGCTCGCGGACCGGCACCCCACCTTCGGCCAGCTGGAGACCGGCGCGGTCGGGGCGCGATCGACCGATGATCGCTTTGAGGCCGGCATTGACGATGCTCGACTCGGCACCGGCCACGGCAAGGGCACGGACCGATCTGACGCGTGACGGCCCCGGGTGTCGTGCCCGCCAAGCCGTGGTGGCGGCCCACATCAGCCCGTGGTCGCCGAGCCCGGTGATGAGCTTGGCGGCGCCGTCGAGGCCGGGCGATCCCCGAAAGGGCTCGAACCAGCCGTCGACTCGGTCGTCGACGGTTCGCACCATCGCCGCCAGGCCGCCGGCCCCAGGCATGCTGGTCACGTCGCCACCCGCGTCGGTCATGCCACACCGGCCATGCCGGAACCGAGGGCGGGTGCCGCCTCTGCGGGGTCGCCCCCGTAGGCAGGGCAGAACTCCCGAAACCGGCAGTAGTTGCAGAGGGGGGAGGTGCGGGGCCGGAAATCCTCTTCGCGGCAGGCTCGTTCGATGGCGGACCACACCGCGACGGTCTTCTGGCGGTGCCCGCGGAGCGCCTGTTCGGAAGGCTCCGCAGTGATGGTGGTCGGTTCCTTGAGATGGAGGAGCTTGACCTGAACCGGACGACGGCCGAGCGTCTCTTGACAGAGGAGGGCGTAGATGTGCACGCCGATCAGCTTCGAGCGCTCGTAGGCCGGTGCCGGAGCCCGGCCGGTCTTGTAGTCGATGACCACCAACTCCCCATCCGCGGTCAGGTCGAGACGGTCGATGATGCCGCGTAGCACCATGTCCCCGAACCGGGCCTCGAGGGTGAGCTCGATGCCCACCGGGTTGATCTCGTTGGGGTCCTCGAGCTCGAAATAGTTCCGGACCAGGGCGTCCGCGTCCGACCGGAACGAGTCAGCCGCATCCGAGGACAGGCCAAGCGCGACGAACTCGGGATCGACCTGTACTTCGTCCCACGAGTGGGCCAGCTCGAGGGCTGCAGAGGCGGGGGTGCGCTCTCCCTTGGCATGGTGCCAGAACAGCCGTTCCAATGCCCGGTGGACGAGTGTGCCCTTGACCATCGGGACCGTCGGCGCTTCGGGCAGGTGCTCGATGGAGGTGAACCTGAAGGCCAGCGCGCAGTCGCGGAAGGAGGTGACCTTCGACGGCGAGAGTGAACGCGGCAGTTCGAAGGGCACGGGTACAGGTTACGACGGGGGCGCGACATCGGCGGTGCCCAGGGCCCGCCGCACCGAGTCCGCCACCACCTCGGGCTGCTGGAGCGGACCAAAGTGGCCAATGCCCGCGATGACCTCGACCGTCGATCGGCGGAGCTGAGCGGCATCGGCTTCGAGGAACGACGGACCGAACGCATCGGTGAGGGCGCCACAGGACAGAGTCACCGGGCAGGCGATCTCACCGAGGTGGCCGAAGGCGCCGTGGGAGGCGCCATGGGCGTACATCTGGGCCTCGTCGTCTCGGCGGCACCGCAACCGGACGGCCTGGCCATCCCCTCCTTCGGCCGCCGGCACCTGCTCGAACCCGGCCTCGACGTAGAGCCGCAGGGCTTCGGGATCGAGGTCGGCGAACGGCGGCTTCGAGCTGAAGTTGAGGAAGGCATCCTCGGACGACGGAAAGGTCTCCCGCCGCCTACGGGCCCCGACCGACAGCAGGTTCTCCCCGTAGGTCGATGCGCCGACCGGCTCGGGGACGACCACCGGCTCGAAGCAGTAGAGGGAGCGAAACGTCCGTGGCCGTGCCTCTTCGGCGAGCAGCACCGAGGCGCCGCCGCACGAGTGGCCGAAACCGGCGGGATGATCGAGACCCAGGTGATCGATGGCCGCCAGCACGTCGACGGCAAATCCGGACCAGGCGAAATCCCCGCCGACCGGTCGATCGGATCGGCCATGGCCGCGCAGGTCGAGGCCCCAACAGGCGAAGTCGGCACTGAGATGGCGGGCGAGCGGCCGGAGGACCTCGGCGCAGAAGCCGGTGGCGTGCACGAGGAGGAGGTCCTCACCCCGTCCGCCGAAGTCGTACACGGCAATGCCCAGGTCATCGGGGGTGGTGCACCGGTCTGTGGCCGGCCCGGGCAGGTGGTGGTCCGCGCTCACGGTGATGACGGTAGCGCAGCGAAACGGACCGACCGGCGGTCGAGCTGCCACGCGGAAGGGTCTGCGACCGAGTAAACAGTGGGGACTTATGGAGCACTCTCTCGAAACATGGCTCGAGGCATGGGGATACATCGCGGTGTTCGCCCTGAGCTTCGTCTCGTCGATGGGCCTGCCGGTCGGAGCCGAGCTCGCCATCCTCTACGGCGGGGTGCTCGCCAGCGGCCAGATCCCCAACCAGCCCCATCACCTGGTTCTGGTGGTGGTCATCGTCCTTGCCACGTTGGGCGAGGTGCTGGGTTCGCTCGCCGGGTATCTCATCGGCTACTTCGGGGGCCGACCACTGGTCGACCGATTCGGCAAGTACGTGCTGCTCACCCACAAGGATCTCGACCGGGCCGAGGCGTGGTTCGCCCGCCACGGCGAGCCCCTGGTGCTCTTCGGTCGGTTCATCCCGCTGCTCCGTTCCTTCGTTTCGTTCGCCGCCGGCCTGGGCGAGATGGCCATCGGAAAGTTCGTGGTGTTCACCGTGATCGGCTGTGCGGTGTGGTGCACACTGTTGGCGAGCCTGGGCTATGCCCTCGGGTCCAGCTACAACCATGTGCTGAAAGTGTTCAGCTACGCCGGCTACGTGGCCGCCGTGCTGGGGGTCATCGCCGTGGCCGTGCTGTTCTTCCACCGTCTGCGGGTGGTGCGTGAGGAACGTCGCTGAACCGCCGCCCGGCCTGCACCGAGTCCGTCGGGGGAACAACGTGACGGGAACCGGGCACGAGGAGGCGGCTCGGTGAGCCGGGCGAGCCCTGTTTCGGCCAAGCGGGCCGCGCTGCGGGCATCCGAGCACCTGGATCGCTCGGAGAGGTGGAACGGCCTCCGGGCCGGCGACCCGGTCATCGTCGCCGGGTTACAGCTGCGGGGGGCGACATGGGAGTTTCGCTCCCACGTCGTCAATCGACGTAATGGCACCGAGTCGATCGAGGTGATCGGCGGCCGGCCGGGTGACCGGAATACCCGTTCGTTCGAGCCCGCCCGTATTTTCGCGGTGACCGGCCGGAAGAAGCCTCGGGGCAACTCCGATCGCACGGTCGCCGGACAGCTGTCGCTGGCTGACGCGCCTCAGCTGCCACTGGGTTGACGCCGCCCGGCCCGAGCGGATACGGCGCGTGAAAGGTCCCGTGTCGGTGCAAGGGTCGTGAGTGGGGGCGGGCCAGCCTGTCCTCGCCGGTAGGGTGGCGGCAATGGCTACCGTCACGTTCTTCCATGCCCATCCCGACGATGAGACCATCGCCACCGGCGGCACCATGGCCGACCTTGCCCACCAGGGGCACCGGGTCGTGCTGGTGACAGCCACCCGCGGTGAGCTGGGTGAGGTTCCTGACGCCCTGCTCGACCCCGGTGAATCGCTTGCCGAACGCCGGATGTCGGAGCTCGCCGAAGCCGGCCGGATCCTCGGTGTGTCCCGCCAGTCCTTCCTCGACTATCACGATTCGGGCATGGCGGGCGAGGAGAGCAACGGCCGGCCGGGATGTTTCGCCGCCGCAGACCTCGACGAGGCGGCCGAAGCCCTGGCTGGCATCCTCGCCGAAGAGGCCAGCGAGGTGCTGGTGATCTACGACGAGCACGGCGGGTACGGGCATCCCGACCACATCCAGGTGCACCGGGTCGGCATGCGTGCCGCGGCCCTGGCCGGCACACCGGTGGTCTACATGTCCACCATGGACCGCGACTTCATCGAGGCCCTGAGACAGCAGGCCGCCGACTCGGACTGGCAACCTCCCGAGGACACCCTCGACGAACCGGTCACCATGGGCGAGCCGGCCAGTCGGATCACCACCGAGGTGGACGTGACCCGGTGGATCGATGACAAGCGCCGCGCCATGCGCGCCCATGCCAGCCAGATCGGCCCGGACAGCTTCTTCCTGTCCATGCCCGAGGACGTGTTCACCACCGTCTGGGGGCAGGAGTGGTTCATCCGGGTGCGACCGGAGCCGACGGCCACCGATGGCCGGCGCGAAGCGGCACTGCTCCTTTCCCCTGACTCGGCGATCGCAAACGCCGCCGGCGTAGCGAGCGGTGTCGGAGTCGGTCGATGACGGCGAGTCATCGGGTCCTGCGGGTCCACGGGGGGCGGCTGGTCGTCGCTGAGCGACGATTGGAGCTCGAGGCAGAGCTGGATGCGGCCGCAGCTGAGGGGTTCACCCTGGTGGGCTCGTTCGCCGTCGACGACAACATCTACCTGGTGATGCAGCGGCCTGGTTGAGGTTCTCTTCTGCGTGGCGGCCATGCAGACCCACGACCGGGCGCACACCGGTGGGCCCGTCGGGCCTGCGTCAGAACTCCGTGAATGCCTGGATCGACACCACCCGGTCCCGACCGGACTCCTTGGCACGGTAGAGCGCCTGGTCGGCCCGTTCGATGAACGACGTGGTCTCCTCGATCCCATCCCAACTGGTGAGTCCGGCAGACAGGGTCACCCCGAAGTCTGACGTGGCGTCGCGCCCTCCGGACCGGAGCTTGTCGAGCAAGTGGTGGCCGCCGACCAGGTCGGTGTCGGGCATCACGAGGCAGAATTCCTCGCCCCCGTAGCGCGCCACCATGTCTTGACCGCGGATGTTCGACACCATCACCGCTGCGATGGAGCGAAGCACGGTGTCGCCGGCGACGTGTCCGAAGCGGTCGTTGTACTCCTTGAAGTGGTCGAGGTCGATCATGGCCACGCTCAAGGGTGTCTCGGAACGGAGGGCGTGGGCCATCTCGACTTCGATCCGCTCGAAGAGACTGCGTCGGTTGGCCAGCCCGGTCAACGGGTCGGTGCGGCTCTCGACGTGGAGCCCATCGACGAAGTTGGCGCGACTGGTCACCCGGAGGAACGCGGAGGCCAGCAGTTCGGCCGCCTCGGTGGATCGCTGGTCGACGCGCCCGTCGCCCGGGCTGCGCTCGACGACCATCACCAGCTCACCGTCACTGGAGTACCCGACCGGAATGACGCAGTGGCTGGAGTCCAGGGTCACCGAGTTGTACACGAGCGCTTCGGTGAGGGCCGGCAGCCGGGAAAGGCCGGAGACATCCCCGTGGTGGGCCGGCCAGGTCGCCACTACGGAGAACCTCCCGAGCGCTCCATTGCGGATGAACACGGCGACCCGCTCGGCGGGCAGGATGTCGGTGACAAGGGGGAGACCACAGCGGAAGATCTCTTGGAAGGTGTCGCTGCCTGTGCCCGTACCACCGAGACCGATCCGGTCGAATGTCTCGTTCAGCGCGTCGATGGCCTGACGGAAGTTGACGTGTCCGGTCAGCGAACCAACGGTCCGTGCACAGATCAGGGTGATTGCCGCAATCGTCGACGCATAGACCACGACCGTCGTGGCTAGGTCGGCGCCGCGCAGCCCTTCGACCCAGCTGATCATCGCGATCAGCGTGATGGCATAGAGATCGATGACGACCTGCATGCGGCGGTCACCGATGATGCAGACGAAGACAACGCCGACCAACATGGCCGGCATGTAGAGGCCGTAATCAGTGGAAGTGGCAAGCTCGATGAAGGCGAGGCCGGAGATGGCAAGGCAGACGATGACGAACCAGACATTGGCCTGGGTGTGGAGGTTCGACTTCCCCTTGGTGACGGCAACGAAGAGGGCGAGATACACCACGGATACGAAGATGCAGGCGACGGCAGCTCCGATGTAGCCCCACCGGATCGGGTGGTGCCCGACCAGGGTCACCGTGACCAGAATGGGGATGAGGATCGATTCCGCGATGAGACCGCAGATCACACCGTCGTGAAGCTGCCGTTGAGTAGGGTGCTCGAGGTCAAACTTCACCAATGAGTTATCGGCCGAGCAGCGGCTCTTCTTTACCGTGTGCGCACGAAGCCGAGAATACGCAGGTCAAAGGCTGTGTTGTGCCGTGGTTGGGGCGCGACCGGTCCCGCCAGGATCTGTCGTGCCTTGCGACCTGGTCCGGTGCGTGGACTCCTCGACTGACCAGGCGCCCACAACGGCGCAGGGCGATGTGTCCGGCCCGCGGAGCCGGGTACGCGGGACCTATGGCCCTAGCCTGGACAGGGTGTAGTTCCTGCCCTGGATATTGGGCGGCGTTGTCGTACCGGCTACGTGCGTCTGGCGAAGGTGTTGGGAGGTCGGCGTGCGACTCTGGAAGCGGCGTACTGCGAGTCCGGAAGGGATGGCGGGCCCCGCTGCGGCGCCCGGTTGCACCGAGGGGCCGAAAAAGGGGCGTTCGCGTGGTGCTTGTCTTGCGGTGGGGCTTGCTGTGGCCGTCGTCTGCGCGATGGCGTTCCCGGTTCTGACCGCAGGACCTGCCGGTGCGGCGACTTCTCCGGCGGTCACCAGCATCATCGCCAACTCGGGACCGATCGCCGGCGGGCAGCGAGTCACGGTGCTGGGTACCGACCTGTCCAGTCCCACGGCGGTGCATTTCGGTGCCACGACCGCCACCATCTTGTCCAGCACGGCCACGACGGTCACGGTGACCTCCCCGGCCGGATCGGCCGGCACGGTGGATGTGACGGTCACGACGAGCGCGGGGACGAGTCCTACAGTGACCGCCGACCACTACACCTATGTGGCGCCGCCGACTGCCTATGCGGTGGTCTACTCCGCGAACAGGGTCTCCCCGATCACCCTGTCCACCAACACGCCCGGTACCAACATCGTCGTCGGGTCCCACCCCTACGGCGTGGCGCTCACCCCCGACGGCCAGACCGCGTATGTCACCAACAGCGGGGGTAACAGCATCACCCCGATCACCGTGTCCACCAACACGCCCGGCACTCCCATCGCCGTCGTCAATCCCTACGGCATCGCGATCACCCCCGATGGCCAGACCGCCTACGCCGCCGATCGCAATGCGGCCACCGTGACTCCCATCACGCTGTCCACCCGTGCGGTGGGTTCACCCATCGCCGTCGGGACCGACCCCTACGGCATTGCGATCACCCCTAACGGCCTGACCGCCTACGTCGCCAACAACCTCTCGAACAACGTCACGCCGATCACGCTGTCCACCAACACACCCGGCACTCCGATCACCGTAGGTAGCCATCCCGTGGGCATTGCGATCACCCCCAACGGCCAGACCGCGTATGTCACCAACAGCGGGGGGAACAGTGTCACCCCGATCACGCTGTCCACCAACACGGCCGGCACTCCCATCGCCGTCGGTACCACTCCCTACGCCGTCGCGATAACCCCCGACGGGAGTTCCGCATACGCCACCAACTACGCGTCGGACACCGTCACCCCGATCACACTGTCCACCAATACACCCGGCACACCGATCGCCGTCGGCGCCAACCCCTATGGCATAGCGATCACCCCCGACGGCAAGACGGCCTACATCAACAATCGCAGCGATAGCACCACCACCCCGATCACGTTGGCCACCGGCACACCCGGCACCCCGATCACCGTTTCGACCAATCCCTATGGCATCTGGATCAACCTCGATCAGGCACCCACCGCGTCCTTCACCGTGACCCCGGCGCCGCCGGGATCCCCGACAAGCTTCGACGGTTCGGCGTCGGGGGCGCCGTACGGGAGCATCGCCAACTACGCCTGGAGCTTCGGGGATGCCAGCACCGCCAACACCTCGATACCGACGACCACCCACACCTACGGCTTGCCCGGGCCCTTCACTGCGACCCTGACGGTCACCGACACCGCCGGCACCTCCACCACCCAGGTCTTCACCGGCCAGACCGTCTCGAGGAACGGTGGCCCATCCGCTTCGACCGGCCAAACGTTCACCCTTGCTCCGGCTGTAACCGGCGTCAGCCCCTCTTCGGGCCCGATCGGTGGCGGCACCAGCGTCATCATCACCGGGTCCGGCTTCACCGGTGCGAGCAGCGTCCACTTCGGGCCGACGGCTGCAACGGGCGTGATAGTTGACTCGGACACCCAGATCACGGCGAGCTCGCCCGCCGGCACCGGTGTGGTGGAAGTGACCGTGACCACCACCGGGGGCACCTCTGCGACCGGCTCGGCAGACCAGTTCATGTATGTTGCAGCACCGACGGTCACCGAGATCAGCCCGACCTCGGGGCCGGCCAGTGGTGGCACCAGTGTCACCATCACCGGCACCAACTTCATCGGGGTCTCCACCTCGACCGGGGTCAAGTTCGCCTCGAGCGACACCACATCCATCACGATCGACAGCCCGACCCAGATCACCGCCACCTCGCCTGCGGGAACCGGCGTGGTCGACGTGACGGTGACCGGCACCGGGGGCACCTCTGCCACCAGTTCCGCTGAGCAGTTCACCTACGTGGCGGCGCCCACGGTCACCGGGGTCAGCCCATCCTCGGGACCGACAAGTGGCGGGACCGTGGTCACCATCACCGGAACCGACTTCATCGGGGTCTCCACCTCGACCGGGGTCAAGTTCGCCTCGAGCGACGCCACATCCATCACGATCGACAGCCCGACCCAGATCACCGCCACCTCGCCAGCGGAAACCGGCGTGGTCGACGTGACGGTGACCGGTACCGGCGGAACGTCAGTCACCGGCCCGGCGGACGAGTTCACCTATGACGCCGCACCCACGGTGACCGGTGTCAGCCCGACCATTGGGCCGGCAAGTGGCGGAACACCGGTCACCATCACCGGGACCGGCTTTTCCGACGCCACCGACGTCCAGTTCGCCTCGACCGATGCCACCAGCTATACCATCGACTCGGACACCCAGATCACCGCCACTTCCCCTGCGGGCACCGTCGGGGTGGTGGAGGTCACTGTGATCAACCCGCTCGGCACCAGCCCGACGAGCTCGGCCGACGAGTTCACCTATGACGCCGCACCGACGGTGACCGGGGTCGCCCCGACCATGGACCGGCAAGTGGCGGGACTCCGGTCACCATCACCGGGACCGGCTTCTCCGACGCGACCGACATCCAGTTCGCCTCGACCGATTCCACCAGCTACACCATCGACTCGGACACCCAGATCACCGCCACCTCGCCTGCGGGCACCATCGGGATGGTCGAGGTCACCGTGACCAATCCGCTCGGTACCAGCCCGATCGTCTCGGCCGACCAGTTCATCTACCTGGCGACCCCGACGGTCACCGCCATCGACCCGACTGGCGGCCCGGTGGCCGGCGGGACAGTGGTCACCATCACCGGGACGAACTTCACCGGAGCGACCAACGTCAACTTCGGTTTGGTGGCTGCGACCGGCTACAGCGTCGCCTCGAACACCCAGATCACCGCCACCTCGCCCGCGGGCACCGGGGTGGTGGATGTGACTGTGATCAACCCGCTCGGCACCAGCCCGACTATCTCGGCCGACCAGTTAACCTACGTGGCTGCACCGACCGTCACCGGCATCGCCCCGACCAGTGGTCCCGAGACCGGGGGCACCAGCGTGACCATCACCGGGACCGGACTGACCGGCGCCAGTGACATTTCCTTCGGGGGCACCGACGCCACCGGCTACACCGTGGACTCCGACACCCAGATCACCGCGACCTCACCCGCCGGCACCGGGGTGGTCGACGTGACGGTCACCACCACCGGTGGCACCTCTGCCACCGGCTCTGCCGACCAGTTCACCTACGTGGCCGCACCGACGGTCACCGGCATCGCCCCGACCAGTGGTCCCGAGACCGGCGGCACCAGCGTGACCATCACCGGGACCAACCTGACCGGGGCCAGTGACGTCTCCTTCGGGGGCACCGACGCCACCGGCTACATCGTCGACTCCGACACGCAGATCACCGCCACCTCACCCGCGGGCACCGGGGTGGTCGACGTGACGGTCACCACGGTGGGGGGCACCAGTGCCACCAGTCCGGCCGACCAGTTCACCTATGTGGCCGCACCCACGGTGGCCAGCGTCGTCCCGACCTCTGGATCGGAGGCTGGTGGCACCAGTGTGACCATCACCGGAACCGGGTTCACCGACGCCAGTGATGTCTCCTTCGGGGGGGCCGATGCCACCGGCTACACCGTGGACTCCGACACCCAGATCACCGCCACCTCACCGGCCGGCACCGGTGTGGTCGACGTGACGGTCACCAGCACCGGCGGCACCTCTGCAACCAGCCCGGCCGACCAGTTCACCTATTTGCCCTCGGTGATACCCACGGTGACCGGCATCGCCCCGACCAGTGGCCCGACCAGTGGCGGCACCAGCGTGACCATCACCGGGACCAACTTCATCGGTGTCTCCACCTCGACCGGGGTGAAGTTCGCCTCCACCAGCGCCACTGCGATCACCGTCAACAGCCCCACCTCGATCACCGCGACAGCGCCGGCTGAGTCCGCAGGCACCGTCGACATCACGGTGATCGGCACCGGTGGCACGTCTGCCACCAGCCCGGCCGACCAGTTCACCTACGTGGCTGCACCGACCTATGCGGGCTACTGGCTGGTGGGCACCGACGGCGGCATCTTCTCCTTCGGAGACGCCCAGTTCTACGGCTCGACCGGCGCGATGACCCTCAACAAGCCGATCGTCGGCATGGCGTCGACG
>JADGOE010000075.1 GCA_017883135.1 Acidimicrobiales bacterium | reverse complement strand
AGAACACCCCCGCTCAGCTCAGGCTGGACGGGGGCCTTATTGGCGTCCCGAGAGCTACCCTTCCGGGGAAATGGACGACATGCCTGCGCCCGAAAGCGACCACCTCCTGGATCCGGCTGAGGAGCCCGGGACTCCTCCCGGCGATCGACGGTTCCGGCCTGATGTCGAGGGCCTGCGAGCGGTAGCTATCGCACTCGTCGTCCTCTACCACCTCGGTCTCCCTCGCCTAAAGGCGGGATTCATCGGGGTCGACGTGTTCTTCGTCATCTCGGGATTCGTGATCACCGGGCTCTTGCTCCGGGAGCAGGCCTCGACCGGTGCCACCTCGCTGATGTCCTTCTACGCTCGACGAAGCCGGCGGATCCTTCCAATGGGCTCACTCGTCATCGTGGCCGCGGTGCTGGTGTCATTCGCCTTCAACGGCGCGTCAGCAGGCAATGCAACGGCACACGATGGTCGTTGGGCCGCCGTCTTCCTGGCTAACTTCTACTTCGCATCTCCGACGACCAATGCGACATCACCGTTGGGTAGCTACTGGTCCCTGGCTGTCGAAGAGCAGTTCTATCTGGTCTTCCCGGCCATCGCCATGGCCGCCGGCATGATCAGGGGCCGGCTGTCGTTCCGATCCCGGTTGACCATCATCCTGGCCCTTGTCACGATCGCTTCGTACTGGCTCTCGGCCACGCAGTCCCTCTCGAATGAGCGGCTGGCCTAGGTTTCCACGTTCACCCGAGCCGGGGAGTTGGCCATCGGCGCGCTCGTGGCCCTCGGTGAGCCACTGTGCCGCCGGCTTCCTCGACAGGTTGCCGGGGTCCTGACATGGACCGGCCTGGCTGCCATCGTCTATTCCGCCTTCGCCTTCAAGTCCATCTTCGACTATCCGGGCCGCGAGATCGCCATCCCCGTCCTCGGGGCCGCTGCGATCATCGCTGGAGGAGTCGTCGCGCCCCGATTCGGAGCCGAGTCGCTGCTGGGGACCTCTCTGTTCGGTTGGCTCGGGAGGCGGTCCTATTCGCTGTACCTCTGGCACGTCCCGGTCATCATCATCGGCACCCTGTACCTCGGGGGCTGGGGCAGCTCCTGGCCGGCAAAGTTCCTCCTGATGGCGATAGCCGCGGCACTGACGATCGCCTCCTATCGCTACATCGAGACGCCCACCCGGCATGCTCGTCTCTCGCAGAAGTCGAGTGTCCTGATGGGCGTCGGACTGGTCGTGCTCGTCCTGGGCGTGCTGACTGGCCTCATCTTGGTCAGTTCGTAGGGGCCCCGATCCGACCGGTTGCGACACGAACACATGTTCAATACGGTCGGCCCGTAGCCGCCTCGCTCTCAGCCCCTCCCGTGTTGACGGGTCAGGATCGCACCTGTGGCGCGTCGTCGAGGGAGCGAGGTCGCACCCTGCCCCCGATCGCCGGGAGAGTGACCCTCGACGGCACCTCCGGGGCCGGCAACTAAAACACCCACAGCCCGACCATTTGCGGGGCACATGGGCGAACGTGTGGGGAGTGTTCCCTGGTTGGCCACGGGCTGCGCCGGGCCAGGTGGGCGTAGTCTGGCCAAGTCGGACCCGTTGAGCCGTAGGTCCCGCACCCTGCGCTCCGGGCCCGGCGCCATATGACCCCCCACCCCGACCCGTGCGACGCGTGAGCAACGCCGGCTGGTCGATCCGTCACCCTGTCCGTCGTGCGGAGACGGGCGTGAGGAGTGGAATCTACCGGAAGCGCCGGACACGGTAGGCGGCCGCTCCGTGGTCACAGGATGGTCACAAGCGACGCCGGAAAGGTCGATATGGACCGGTACGGAGCAACATGCGAACAGTGAATCGTCCCAGGTCAGTCGGACAATCCGGCACTAAGCCGAACCGGACATAACGGTCCAGGGTGCCTGGGGGTCAAGAGGTCCCGGCTTCAAATCCCGGCAGCCCGACCAGTGGGAAGCAGGCGTGTCCGCCCGGGCCTCGTGGGCGGCACGCCTGCCGGAACAGGAACAGACCGACGAACGGGAGCGGCGATGCTGATCTGGCTCGTGATGGCCATCGTGCTGGTAGTGATCGTGGCCGGCGGGTTCGTCGGTCGCAGCCGCCGTGCGCGGCATAGCGAGCAGACAGAGCGCAACGCCCCCCACCATGTGACCCACCACGGCAAGGGTGCCCGAAAGTCACGGGGCCGCGGCCAAGCGCACTGACCCTCAGGTCGGCCGGAGTGTGATCAGCTCCTGGACGTTGTCGTTGAGGATCATCCGCCGCTCGTCGGAGTCGAACTCCTTGAGCTCACGCACATACTCGATGGGCTCGGGCAACGCCTCGATGTGCGGCCAGTCGGACCCGAAGATCACTCGATCGGGGCCCATGCACTCGGCCACCTCGTAGACGTCATCCTCCCAGAAGGGGTTGATCCACACGTGGCGGCGCAACGTCTCCACCGGGTCGTTCTTCCAGTAGCCCGGCATCTTGTTGGCGGTGGAGCGGAGCTTGGTGATGAGGTCGGGCAGATACTGGGCACCGTTCTCCACCGACGCAATGCGCAGGTTGGGGAACCGCTCGAAGTGGTTCTCGAAGATCAGGGTGAGCAGGTAGTCGCGTATGGCCTGTTCGATGGCGAACGTCTTGATCGAGGGCTTCCATCCTCCCGAGAACGTGGCCGCAAACCCGTCGACGGCGTACCCGTTCGAGGAGATCCCACTATCGGCCGCATGGACCACCACCGCGATCCCGGCGTCGTCGGCCAGCCTCCAAAACGGATCGAACACCGAGTCGAAGGGATTCCGGCGGCCTTCGACCGTGGTGGGTGCAGCCGGCCGCATGACCACGGTCCGGGCGCCGTTGTCGAGGGCCCAGGCCAGCTCTTCCGCCGCCCAGACGGGGTCGGCCAAGGTGATGTACGGAGCCGCGAAGATCCGATCTCTGTAGTTGAACGTCCAGTCCTCTGCCATCCACCGATTGAAGGCCCGAAAGAGATGGCAGGCACCCTCGGGGTCGTGGGCGAGGGGCTCTTCGTAGATCATCCCGAGTGTCGGGAAGAGCAGGCAGCCGGCCAGTCCTTGCGCATCGAGGGTGTCCGCCCGGGCACCCGGCTCGCGGTAGGAAGGGCGAACAGCCTCCCGCTCGGTCAGGAACTCCAGCGGGCTCCGCTGTTCGGGATTGCCCCTGAAGTAGTCGTACATGGCACCGGGGAGGGCCACCGGGTCGAATGTCGGGTTGGTCACGGCATGGCTGACCCTGCCCCCGATGACGTGATAGCGGCGGCCGTCGATCTCGCACCACTGGAGGACTCGCGGTCCCAGCGCCGGATCGAGGTGGCGGGTGAAGGCGTCGAGGGCCTCGTAGTAGTGATTGTCGGCATCGAACACGGGATGGTCGAGTCCCCCGGAATTGCTCATGATCGATCTCCTCGTTGCTCGCCCCGTGGGGAATGCGCCCATCCTAAATCGTCGCAGCTCCGTCCCACCTGCCCCATCAGGACGGTCCATGCAGCCGGCCGATGCCGTAGGGTCCATCCCCATGCCCATCTACCGACTCGGTGATCGCACCCCCGACATCCACCCCGACGCGTACGTCCACCCCGAGGCCGTCATCATCGGCGACGTGACCGTCGGGGCCGAATCGACCATCTGGCCGGCTGCGGTGCTCCGCGGTGACTACGGGACCATCACCATCGGCACCCGTTCCTCGGTGCAGGACGGTACGGTGATCCATGCCGGGCCCGGGTTCCCTACCGTGGTGGGCGACGGTTGCGTGATCGGCCACCTGGCCCACCTCGAGGGGTGCACCATGGAGGACGACTCCCTGGTCGGTTCCGGATCGGTCGTGCTCCATCACGCGATCATTGGCACCGGCGCCACCGTCGGTGCCAATGCGGTGGTTCCCAATCGGATGGAGGTCCCCCCCGGTGCGCTGGCCGTCGGTGTGCCGGCCACGGTGCGACCCGGCAAGTCGAACCTGGCGATGATCCAGGCCTCGGCCGCCGAGTACGTCTCCAACGGCCTTCGGTTCAAGGAGCTGCTGGTCCGGATCGGGTGAGCACCGGAGTCCTCAGGCTGAACCTGACGCCTTCGGTCGCCCGATACCGATCTGGCACCGGAACCGCTGCCCGGATCCGCCCATCCGCACTGCAGCAGGGCGGCGCGGGCAGACTCGCGACATGCACGGAATCATCACATCGAACGGCACCGCCTCCGAGGCCACGCCCGAGGAGATCCGCCGTCTCCACGGCGCTCAACAGTTCCTCTGGCTCGATCTCGACGGCGTCGATGAACAAGCCCACGACTTGTTGCTCAACGTCTTCAGCGTCCACCACCTGGCCGTCGATGACGCCCAGCATTTCGGGCAGCGTCCGAAGATCGAGGACTACGACGACTTCACCTACATGGTGGTGCACGGTGCATCGCCCGATGGGTCCGGCACAGAAGAGGTGCACTTCATCTTCGCCGACCACTTCGTCATCACCGTCCACCGAGGACCTTGCCAGGCCATGGACTCGGTCCGCATCCGGATCTCCCATCGCAAACCCTCCGATCTGGAGTCGCCCCAGATCGCGTTGATCTACTTGGTGATCGACCAGTTGGTCGACAGCTTCTTCCCGATGCTGGACAAGTTCGACAATCAGATCGACGAGCTGGAGGACTCCATTCTGGTGAGGCCGACCGAGCAGCAGCTGGGCAAGCTCTTCGCCATGAAGCGCTCACTGATCACCGTGCGCAAGGCGATCACGCCGCAACGGGACATGTTCGCCGGCATCACCTCGGGTGTGATCAATCTACCGGGGGTGAACGATGACGGTCAGCGCTACATGAGGGACATCTACGATCACTTGATACGGATCAGCGATCTGGTCGACGGCTACCGCGACCTGCTGAGCGGTGTCATGGACACCCACTTGTCGACGGTGTCCAACCGGTTGAACGTGGTGATGAAGCAGTTGACCATCATCGCGACGGTGTTCCTCCCGTTGAGCTTCCTCACCGGGTTCTTCGGCCAGAACTTCTCCTACCTGGTCGGCCACATCACCGGCCGGGCACCGTTCTTCATCTTCGGAATCGGGCTCGAGCTCGCTGCAGCATTCGGGCTGCTTTACCTCTTCCGCAAGCGCGGCTGGCTGGGCGGACCCACCGACTGAGCCGGTCAGTGCTTCCTGCGGGAGCTGAGGGCGGCGAACCCCGTCCGGAAGGACATCACCGACAGGAGCGAGGCGCACGAAAGGATCGACGCCACGCTCAAGAAGCTGCCGACCGAGGCGACCGACACGGCTGACCCGATCGAGCCCAGCGAGAGGACCGAGCCCACCGACCCGATCGACAGGATCGATCCCTTGGAGTTGATCGACAGGATGGAGTCGGTCGAGTTGACGGACCAACAAGAGTTGTCACCGGGTCGTGTCACAGACCCAAGTCTGCCCGAACGACCGGCCCTCAACCGTTCGGCGTCCTGACGGCGTTCCCGGCCGGGTTCACCACGTACCAGCGGCCACCGGCATTGGTGAGGGCCTGGCCGGTGGCCTTCCCCGGAGATCGGTCAGGAGGCCAGTAGTAGAGCGGCCACCCGTTGTAGGTGATCTGGGTGGTGCCATCGGTGCGCGGAGCGGTGCCGAGCAACGAGGCCCTGATCCCCGGCCCGGTGACGGGCGCGGCGATACCCGGTGGGAGCGTGAGGGGCGGCCACTGCACGGCGCAGATGTCGTAGCAGCGGGACGGCGAGCCCTGCCTGTCCGTCTCGAAAAGGTAGAGGGTGATGCCCTGGCCATCGACCAGTACTGGACCGAGGCCGTTGATGTCCATGGCCTTCACCTCGTTGGTGGGCCCCCGCTGGAGGTCCGGTGTCGTCGTGTCGAACGGAGATGTCACCGCGGTCCCCGAACTGGTGCACGCACCGGCGCCCATCACCAGTGCGAGCACGGCGACGAGCGGCCATCGACGAAGGTGCCCGGATGTGGTGCAGCCGGAGCGCGGGCAGGTCACGGAGACGTGTGGGACTGTCGGTAGGAGTCCAGTGGGGGAGAGGGGTACGGCCCGGTGCCCGGCCGCCACCCGGCGACCAGCTTCTGGTCGGCGATCCCGTCCTCGGCCCAGATGTGGCAGGTGTTGTGAGTCCACGGGCTGCTCCCACCGGACAACAGGTCAGGAAGTTCACCCCGGCTTACTGCCAGCGCCCGCGCCGAGGTGACGGCCTGGACGACGACGGGGCCCAGAGACCGGGCCAGCTGCTCGAGGTGGGTACAGGCCTGCGGTCCGCCGAATCGGTCCTGCACCTCGCGGGTGAAGCCCCTGGACACGCTCAGTCCGACCAGCCCGGCAAAGGCCGGGACGATGCCAGGGCACTCGGCGTGGGGGAAGGTGTGCATCACCGCGGTGGATTCGGTGATGGTCATGTCTGCGATCCGCACCGTGACCCGGAGCTCCATGTCGTGCACCAGAGCAACGCCTTCACCGTCACGTGCCCACGGTCGGGTGTCCGTCAACCTGCCGACGATACGCAGCGACTCGCCCGCATCGAAGGCTTCGTACCCGATCGAGCGCCGATGAAGCAGGATCGGTTCGCCCGCCACCGTCGGCCCGCTGCTCATGAAGGTGGCGGAAGGTCGACGACCTCGTACGACCACAGCTCGCTGTGTGTGCTCACCGGTGGTGGGGTAGTGGCATCACCGGGCCCCTCTCCGTGCCCTGTCGCTTCGGCTGCGGCCGGCTGGTCCGGTCCACGGTGGCCATGGGCGAACGCAGGTGATGCCACCCACGCGTCGAAGGACTCCTGGTCCCTCCATCGGGTGAGCACCAGCCAGACGTCGCGTCCGTCACTGGGTTGCAGGAGCTCGAACCCTTCGAACCCGCCGGCATCGTCGACGGCTCCGGACCTGCTTGCGAACCTCCGGGCCAACTCGTCTCCGGAGCCCTCCCTGACAGTGAGGGCGTTGATCTTGATGAGGGTCATACATCGATCATTGCCCGATGGAGCGGCTGGACCAAATCGGACGCCCCCACTCGGGTGCACGCGGTGGTCCATCGTCACATTCACGTAATTACGGCGATGTGATATCTTGCAACTACAGGTTGACCGTGAGGTACCGGTTCAGGGTCGACCTCTGATCGAGGTGGAGGATTGACCATGGTCGGTGCAAATCGAGGTTCGGTGCCTTCCGAGGGATTCCGCGGCTCACAGGTCTGCTCGCTGGTCGGCATCACCTATCGGCAGTTGGACTACTGGGCACGCACCGGTCTGCTCCGGCCGTCGATCACCGATGCCACCGGCAGTGGAAGCCAGCGCCGGTACTCCTACGGTGACGTGCTCGAGTTGAAGGTGATCAAGCGCCTGCTCGATGCCGGTCTCAAACTGCAGCAGGCACGCCAGGCGGTGGACTGCCTGCGCGGGGACCTGGGCGTCGATCTGAGCTCGGCCCAATTGGTGCTCGCCGACAGTCGATCGGTACTGGCGCGTTCCAACGGCGAGCTGGTCGATCTGTTGGCCGGCGGCCAAGGTGTCTTCAACGTCCTCCCACTGTCCGGCGTGGTCTCCGAGCTCGAGGCCGCGATCGTGGAGATCAATGCAGCGGGCGCAGCAGCACAGGTCGATCGCCACCCGGCCGCTGCCTATCTCGCCTCAACCGAGGCCGCCGAGCGTTGAACAGCAGTGCCCCCGGATCCGACGGCAGCTCGGCCCCGCCGGTGATTCGTTTCGCCCACGAATCCGAACGGCGCTTCGCCCGGATCCTCGACTTCTACGGCGTGCAGTGGGAGTACGAACCGGTCGAGTTCGCCTTGGAGTGGGACGGGTACGGCCGGCCGACCGCAGCGTTCCGGCCTGACTTCTGGCTTCCGCAACCGGGGCTCTTCGTCGAGGTGACGACCCTCAACCAACGCCTGGTGACGAAGAAGAACGGCAAGGTCCGGCGAATGGGCCAGCTCTACCCGGAGGTGCGGGTGACCATCCTGTACCAGAGGGACACCCTGGCGCTTCTGGCCAAGTACGGACTGGCCGGTGATGGTCTCTGGCAGTCGACCGCAGCTCGCTCCGCCTGATCGGCTGCACCGGTATCCTTTCGACGTGAGCGATACCTCCACCGCGCCCGGCGACGCTTCCGGCTCCGACCCCACCGGGTCCCTTCGCCACACCGCCCTCATCGATGCCCATCGGAAGCTCGGTGCGAAATTGGTCGGTTTCGGCGGTTGGGAAATGCCACTGTCGTACGGCGAGGGAACCATCGCCGAGCATCTTGCCTGCCGCGAGGACGCGGTCCTCTTCGACGTCAGCCATCTGGGGACCGTCCGGGTGTCCGGTGCCGGCTCGCTCGAGCTGCTCCAGCGTGCCCTCTCCAACGATCTGAGCAAGATCCGACCGGGGGGCGCCCAGTACACCCACCTCCTCGACGAGAACGACGCTTCGGTGGTCGACGACATCATCGTGTGGTGGCTCGACGACGACGTCTTCGACGTCATGCCCAACGCCTCCAACACGGACAGCGTGGTGGAGGCGATCGGGGGACGGGACACCACCGCCTCTCGGTCCATCATCGCCGTCCAGGGGCCCCATGCCCGTACTCGGCTCGCCACTCTGCTGCCAGGTGCAGCATCGGTGCCACGCTTCGGCGTACAGCCATTCACCTTCGAGGACGCCGACTGTGTCGTGGCCGGTACCGGCTACACCGGCGAGGACGGCGTGGAGTGCGCAGTTCCCAACGAGGTTGCCCCTGTGCTGTGGGCCGCGCTCCTCGCGGCCGGTGTGCGGCCCGCCGGCCTCGGTGCCCGCGACACACTCCGCCTCGAGGCTGCCCTTCCCCTGCACGGCCACGAGCTCGGCCCGGGTATCACCCCGTTGCAGGCCGGGCTGGGTTGGGTCGTCGGGTGGGAGAAGCCGGAATTCCGCGGTCGGGCGCCGTTGCTGATCGAGCGGGAACACGGCGTGTCCCGCCGCCTGGTCGGTCTGGCCACCGAAGGCCGCCAACCCCCGCGTGGGGGTTCGACGGTCACAAGGGACGGGCAGCCGGTCGGAGCGGTGACCAGTGGCAACTTCTCACCCATGCTCGAACATGGGATCGCCCTGGCATTCATCGACGCGGCCATCGAGCCGACTCCGCCGATGGCCGTGGACATCGAGCAGCGGGGACGTGCGATTCCGGCCACCGTCGTGCGCACCCCGTTCGTTCGCGCCGGACAGTGGGCGGCTCCGCCGGCCGGCTGACACCTTGATCATTCCGGGGCAGAGAACCGGGCCCCGCAACCGTACGAACACCACGCATCACGACCGACACATCCATCGAGACAACCGGCACAGCACCGTTTGAGGAGCGCCCCGTGGGCAACTACATCCCGCACACCGAAGACGAAGTGGCGACAATGCTCGCCTTCCTCGGCCTGTCCACCCTCGACCAGCTGTTCGACGCGGTACCCGAAGCGCTCAAACTGCAGCGGGCACTCGAACTTGCAGACGGTATCGGCGAGCCCGATGTGCTGGCCCACATGGAAGGGCTCGGTGACCAGAACCTCGCCCGGAGCGACCGCCGGGTCTGCTTCGCCGGTGGCGGAGCCTACGATCACGAGATTCCCTCGGTGACCCGCGCCCTTGCCGGCCGATCGGAATTCGTCACCTCGTACACCCCGTATCAACCGGAGGTCGCCCAGGGGGTCCTGCAGGCCATCTTCGAGTACCAGACCATGGTGGCACGGCTTGCGGGTCTTCCGGTGGCCAATGCCTCCCTCTACGACGGCGGGAGTGCCGCGGTCGAGGCCGTCAACCTCGGAGTGGCCGCGTCAGGCCGCGAGACGGTGTGGGTGTCGGCCGGAATCCATCCGCACTGGCGTCAGATGCTCACCACCTTCGCCGCCGGCACCGGCCACCGGATTCGGACCATACCGTTGCCCGACGGGGTCACCGCCTGGCCGGACCCCGACGACGGGGTCGAGGATTCACCCGGCGTGCTCCTGGTCGGCTACCCGAACTATCTGGGGTGCCTCGAAGATCTCGGCGTGGCCCGGGGCATCTGCGATCGGACCGGTGCGCTACTGGTGGTCGGCGCGGACCCGGTGGCCGCGGGACTGCTCAAGTCGGCGGGGGAGTGGGGGGCCGACGTCATGGTGGGCGAGGGCCAGGTATTCGGCACGTCGCTCGGGTTCGGCGGCCCGTATCTCGGACTCTTCGCCTGCGCTGACACCTACGTTCGACGCCTACCCGGTCGACTGGTCGGGGAGACCGTCGATGTGGAGGATCGACCTGCCTATGTGACCACCCTACGGGCACGGGAGCAGGACATCAGGCGCGAGAAGGCCACCTCCAACGTGTGCACCAATCAGACCTTGATGGCGGTGACTGCCGCCATCCAACTCGGTTGGCTCGGAACCTCCGGCCTGGTCGAGGTGGCCCGGCGGTGCGCACTCGCGACCAGGTACACCCGGGATGCGCTGCTCTCCTTGGATCAGGTATCCCCGCTGGTCGACGCACCGGTCCTTCGCGAGTTCGCGATCCGCCTACCTGTCGCGGCCGACACGGTCGTCGAACGCATGGCCGATGCCGGCTTCTTGGCCGGCATCTCCCTCGCCGGAGAGGTGAACGACGGTGAGCACGGACTCCTCATCGCGGTGACCGAGCGCCGAACCCGTGGCGAGATCGATGCCTACGTCACCGCGCTGGCCAAGGCGGTGGCGTAATGAGCGACTCGACGATCGTTCCGGCCGGGGGGGCACCTGGCGGCAAGGCAAGCAGCGCCCCCTTGCTCGGTCGTGCCGCGGAGCCCACCTTGTTCGAGCTGTCCCACCCGGGTCGGCGGGCCTGGTCGTTCCGCACCTCAGGCATCCCCGAGATGCCGGTCGACCAACTGGTATCGGCTTCCCATCGTCGCAATGAGCCCGTGCCCCTGCCCGAGGTCTCCGAACGCGATCTGGTAGCCCACTTCACGCGCCTCTCCCATCGCCAGTTCTCCGTGGATCTCGGGGCCTACCCCCTCGGTTCGTGCACCATGAAGTACAACCCGAAGATCTGCGACACCGTGGCAGACCTGCCGGGCCTGGCCGGCGTTCATCCGGCGGCCCCGGCCTCCCTGACCCAGGGATGGCTCGGCCTGTTCGTCGAGCTGGAGGAGGCCCTCTGTGAGATCACCGGCATGGCCGCGGCCACCCTCCAGCCCGCAGCAGGTGCTGCCGGCGAGCTGACCGGGCTGCTCCTGATGCGGGCATGGCACCAAGCCCAGGGCCAGGTCCGCCACAAGGTCATCATCCCCGACTCGTCCCACGGCACCAATCCGGCATCGGTGACCCTGGGTGGGTTCGAGGTGGTGACCGTTCCCAGCGACAGCCGAGGGTGCGTGGACATGGACGCCCTGGCTACGGTGCTCGACGATGATGTTGCCGGCATCATGCTGACCAACCCGAACACCCTGGGACTGTTCGAAGAGGACATCGCCGCCATCGCCGCCGCCGTGCACGGCGTCGGCGGACTTCTGTACTACGACGGAGCCAACCTGAACGCCATCCTCGGAGTGGTACGCCCCGGTGACATGGGTTTCGACATCGTCCACATGAACTTGCACAAGACGTTCGCCACGCCCCACGGTGGGGGAGGGCCCGGCGCCGGGCCAGTGGCAGTCTCCGAGCGCCTGGTGCCGTTCCTACCCGGCCCGCGTCCAGTGCGGGTCGAGACGGACGGGTCGTCACCGGTCTACGAGTGGTCGACACCACCTGAGTCCATTGGTCGGGTGCACACCTGGCACGGCAACTCGTTGGTGCTGGCCCGGGCCCTGGCATACATCTTGGCGAATGGCGGCGACGGCCTCAGGCGCATCGCCGAGATCGCCGTGCTCAATGCGAACTGGGTCCGACAACGGCTGACCGGCACCTACGACGTTCCCTTCGATCGTCCCTGCATGCACGAGACGGTGCTGTCGGTGCGGACGATGAAGCACGACTACGGAGTACGCGCCCTCGACGTGGCCAAACGCCTGCTGGAGGAGGGATTCCACTCGCCGACGGTCTACTTCCCTCTGATCGTGGAGGAAGCGCTCATGATCGAGCCCACCGAGACCGAAAGCCCCCAGACCCTCGAGGCATTGGCCGAGTCCCTCGAGCGCATCGCCCGAGAGGCGAGCACCGAAGAGTCAGGGTGGATGGCCCAATTCCCCCGCGGCACCCCGGTGCGGCGGGTGGACGAGGCCAGGGCGGCCCGCACCTTGATCCCCACCTTCGACGCCCGGGGCTGAGTCGGGGGCCGGTCGTGGACGGT
>JADGOE010000122.1 GCA_017883135.1 Acidimicrobiales bacterium | reverse complement strand
CGATCGCCGCATCCGTGCCCTGCTCGATCAGATCCGCAAAGTGGACGCCAAGGCCGCCGAACTCATCCTCAAGGAAGCAGTCAGCGGGTAGTGCGAAGGCTTAATTCCAAGGTTAGGTCGTGTCCGGTGTGCAGGCTATCCAGATCCGCTCGCTGTTGCGAGGGTGCCGTCCGGGGTCTGGGTGGACGACCGGCAGCGCAGCCCCACCGAGGGGAACGACGTGGACAGCTCTGCGACCCGCCGCTCGAACCGGTCACAGAGATCGGTAGACCGCGTCGATCAGTGCCCGATTCCGCCGGCTCTGCCACCTCGGGATGACGTGGTTCATCACGTAGCCGAACGCGACTTCCGCGTCAGGATCGGCGAACCCGACGGCGCCACCAGTCCCGAAGTGCCCGAAGCTCCTCGGGTTCGGGCCAAATGGTCGGCGCACCGTCGTGGGCTTGAAGCCGAGCCCGAACGTGACCTCCTCGCCGAGGACCGGGCAGAAACCTTCGGACTGGGAGCGGGTTGCCTCCTCGAGGAGCCCCGCCGACAGCAGCCGACCCGGCTCGAGCAGGGCGGCGTAGACGCGGGCGACACCGGTAGCGGTGCCATGCCCGTTGGTCGACGGAATCTGCGCGCTCCGCCATTCGGTGGAGTTCACCACCCCCATCGAGGAGTAGCCGGGAGGGTTGAAGTACCCGAGGGGGGCCATCAGTGCATCACCGGTGAGTTCTCCGGAGTGCACATCGGGGGACACGGTCGGCGCGGCCCAGATAACGTCGGCGAACCGCGGTTGCTCCCACTCGGGAACTCCGAACCAGACGTCGGCCCCGAGCTGGCCTGCGACGGCGTGCATGCGGGTTCCGGGCATGTCGCACGAGACCCTTCGGATGACCTCGCCGATCAGATGGCCGTAGGTGTTCGTGTGGTACGCATGGCGCGTCCCCGGCTCCCACCAGGCCTCGGTTGCCGCGAGTGCAGCGGCCATCCGCTCCCAGTGCCAGAGGGCGTCATTGGTCAGCGGCTCGCGGATCGCCGGTACGCCGGCACGGTGACACAGGGCGTGGCGGAGGGTGGTGCTCTCTTTGCCCTTGACGCCGAACTCCGGCCACACCGACGTGATGGGGTCATCGAGGCCGATGAGACCGGCGTCGACGAGCTGCAGCGCGAGTAGGGCGATGAACGCCTTTCCGACCGAGTAGAAGTTGACGAGCGTGTCCGGCCGCCAGAGGCGCATACCTTGCGGGTCGGACCAACCCCCCACGAGGTCGACGACCACGTTCCCGGCGACGATCACACAGACCGCACCGCCGACCTCGCCCTGCTCGGCGAAGTTCGCAGCGAATGCCTCCCTGACGGCGGAGAATGCATGGTCGCAGCTGCCGGAGATCGGGAAGTCCACGAAGAGCAGTCTGGCACCGGGATGTCGCACTGATCCTGTGTGACCCACCGACAGAATCCCGTCCACTGCGGCCGGGACTGTGCCGATCCTCGTCCATCCAGCGGGATCTCGGCCAGCACTGCCATCGCGCGTGCCGCGGGGGCGAGCCGGCATGTGCTCTGAGATGCAGTTCGTCCGAGAACGGCTCGATGACCAAGGTTATCTGACCCTGATATTGCAACCGGGTAGTCGATCGCTGCGTTGAGTGCCGCGGATCCCCATCGGATGGTCGACGCGGGCTTCATCGCTCGCATGGAGATCGGCGGGTATCCCGATCAGTGCTGAGATGCGCGAAATGGGTGGCCGAAAGTGACCAGAGGCATGGCTCCGCCGCCGCTCGGGTGATTCTGTGGGGAGCTGTTCTGCGTCAGGCGAACATCGGGAGCGCCCGTAGCCGTTTGAGTGCGGCGATGAACGCGTTCGCATGGCGATAGGCACGGGGCAGACGAAGATGCAGTCGACGTGACGTGCGCACGACGCGTGCGGGCACGTTGAGGAAACTGGCACGCAACCGCTTGCCCCGACAGGTCCGGAACGGCTCTGGCAGTGCGAGGACCCGGACCCATCGAGCGACGTTGTAGGCGAGGGCGGAGGCCAGCCACCACAGCCAGTTGGCGTGGAAGCTCTGCAAGGGAGCGTGGTTCATCCCGAAGTCCTCTTTCAGCTGGCGGATCGCCTCTTCGGGAGCACCACCCCGGAGGCGGTGATGGTGGTCGATGTCTCTTGCCGCGGCGAAGATCGGCGGGATGTTGGTGATCATGGCGAAGAACCGCCAGCCCCCGAGATCGTCGAAGGAGAGCTGCTCGCCGGTCGCCTTGGCCTGGCGGCGAACGATGAGGCGGAGGTCGCGCTTGGCGAAGCGATAGATGGTCTCGGCCACTTCGGATCCGGCCAGCTCACCGTCGGCCTCTTTGGCCGGAACCCACACGGTCTTCGGATCGGCGGCCAGGGCCTCGATTGCCTTGCGCACAGCCTTGTTCTGCTTGCAGGTGATGGAGAACGCCGCCGAGTGCTTCACTGCCGCATCCACCACCGATTTGGAGAACCCCGCCGAGTCGATTCGGATCCAGAGCTGGTAGTTGTGACGGGCTTCCTCCGGGATGGCCGTCACGCACTCGTCGACGAAGGTGGCCAGCTTTCTGGCCGGGTGGGCGTTGCCACCACGGGCCCGGATGGCGAGCACGTCGCCGGTCTCGCCCACCACCCCGACGAGCGGGCTCATCTGGACGGTGCCCTTGTAGGAGAACTTGGAGCCCTCCTTCTGCTTGCCGAACGTGTCGATGTAGGTGGCGTCGGGGTCGATGGTCAAGATGCCCGGGGTGGGTGCTGCCCCCATCGCCCAGGCCCGCCGCAGCATGTCCCGGTTCACCGCCATCGCCTTGGTCACCCGCCCGAGGTCCGCTCCGGCCAGGAACCGGTAGAGGGTGGTGTGACTCGGGAGTGCATGGCTGCCCCGCAGGCGCTTGGTCGCCTCGTCTTGCAGCATCGACACGTCGGAGATGAAGTCCCCACCGGCAAGTTGGAGCTCGACGACCGGGCGGTAGCACTCACCGCCGGAGTAGCCACCCGGACCGATCGGACGGAGCCCACGCCGATCGGCTGCCTGAACCAGTCCCAGATGGTCGAGCAACTCGCCGAACAAAGCGATGCCGGCCACGCCCGTGACATCGTCCTCGGTCGCCTCGACGACCACGGGTGCAACCCGCTGGAAGGGCCTCGCGATGACCATGTCATCGATCTCGAACAGTGCCGGGGTACTCTTCACTTGGCAGGTGCTCCTTGTGCTGGGGATGGATGTTGTGTTGGTACCTACATCGTCCCAGGTAGAGGAGCACTTTCCGCGTCAATCACACGGCGGTGACCAGCGCGGATGCAATATCAGGGTC
>JADGOE010000028.1 GCA_017883135.1 Acidimicrobiales bacterium | reverse complement strand
TTCTCGACCGTCACCGCTGTGAACCACGGATCGACCAGAAGCTCCGGACAGAAGGTCAAGGTACAGGTGCCGGTGCAGACCGACACCGCCAACTTCGTGGTGACTCCTGCCACCACCGTCAGCAAGTGCACCTTCAAGACCACTGCGACCGTGCAGACCTGGACCTGTACCGTGCCCAGACTTGCCGCCGGGGCCAAGCTCGACATCGCCACCATCGTCGGTTCGGAGTCCCACAACACCGGGCTTCCCGCAACGGTCGTCGCCCGCGCCACCGGGCCGGACGGAACTGTCATCGCGCTGACCTGGCAGTGGGTACTTCCCTATTCGCAGCTCTCAGCCGTCTGGACGAGCGTGCTGGCAAGTACCGACTGGGGAGCGCCCACCACCGCGATACTGACCGTCGCCAACAGCGGTATCTGGGCCAGCCCGATAGGTGAGGTTGTCGCAATCCGACCGAGTGACCCCGCTGCGTTCAACATCGGCTGGAGGGCGGTGTCACCATCGGGGTCGGGCGCCTACTGTGCTTGGGACACCGCAGGCGGCAGTCCCGACGGCGCGTCCTGCGACATGTCCGCCATCTCCCCGGGCGGGAGCCGATCAGTGACGGTGACCGCCTACCCGGAGGCTCCCCTCGGTGGCCCACTGACACTGGTCGCCTCTGATTCCACCGGCAACTTCACTGTTCCGTCGCCCGCCATCGCTGTAAACGGGACCGGAGCCGACCTCAGCCTGTCGATCGCCAATCTCGCCTCTGTCGAAGCAGGGTCCGTGTTCCCGAGGACGTACACCATCACCAACATCGGCAGTACCGAGGCCCTCAACGTCGTGCTCACCGACCAGAGTTCGGTGTTTGGAGTGGGGACCACGACCGGGCCCGGGACGTGTGTTTATCACAGTGGGTACCGGGTGGGCGGACGGATCAACTGCTCGTTCGGCACCATCCCACCGAACGGTTCGGTCACCCTGGTGGCACAGCTGACGGCGCCGCCCGCCGGTGGAACGTTCACCACTGGGACCTACGGTTCGACCTCGTCGGCGGTCGTCCCGGGCACCTCGTCCCTCTCCTCGTCGACCCAGATCACGGTGTACATCATCCCGCCGGCCTCGCTGACCCTTCCGACACTGATCGGGACGCCGCAGGTCGGCCAGGTGCTGACCGCTACCTGGGGAAGTTGGTCTGGCACCGGATCGATCTCGGTATGGGCGAAGCTGTGTCACAGCAGTGGCACCGGTTGCAGCAGCGACATCGCTTCCACCTATGCACAGACCAGTGTCACCTCGGGACTGCCCTCGGCCACCGCGTTCACCTATACCGTGCCGGTCGGCGACGTCGGGACAGACCTCGTGCTCTACGTTTCCGCCACCAATGCGGGCGGGGTCGTCGAGACTGTGACTCTGCCCATCGGCCCGGTTGCGCCCTGACCGAACGGTTCTCCCCTTGGCGGCTGGTGTTGCCCGCACGCGGGCCGACGGCGCGGGTGTGTCAGTCCGCCCCGTAGAAAGGTGCCCCGAAGGCGAAGATGCCTCCGTCTGCCCCGACCAGCCAGTAACCGCCCGTCCCGGTGCTGGCCGCCATCCCCATGATGGGAGCGTTCAGGTAGGCGCTGCCCATCGAGCCGTGGAACCCGGCGTCGCCGAAGGAGAAGATGCCCCCGTCGGAGGCTACGAACCAGTAGCCCCCATCGTCGGCCGTGCCGGTCATCCCGTTGACCGGCTGATTGAGGGTGAGGTTGCCGGTGGAACCGTAGAAGGGAGCGCCGAAGGAGAAGATGCCTCCATCGGTGGCCACCTCCCAGTAGCCACCGGTGGCGTAGTCGGAGGAGATGCCGACCACCGGGGCGTTGAGGGGTTGGCCTCCCATCGATCCACGGAACTGGGCGTCGCCGAAGGCGAAGATCCCACCGTCGGCGGCCACCAGCCAGTATCCGTTGCCGTCCTTGGTGGGTGACATGGAGACCACCGGGGCGTTGAGGGGTTGGCCTCCCATCGATCCACGGAACTGGGCGTCGCCGAAGGCGAAGGTTCCACCGTCGGCGGCCACCAGCCAGTACCCCTTGCCATCAGGGGTGGGCACGATGTGCTCGATCGGTGCGTTGAGGGCCTGGCCGGCCATCGACCCGAACAGCTGCGCTGCACCATGGGCGGTCACTCCACCTTGGGCATCCGTCAACCAGTACCCGTCGCCTGACGAGGTCGAGGCGATACCGGTGACCGGGGCCGGAAGAGATGCCGCGTTGATCGACGCGGGTGCCACGAAGAGGCGACGCGCACCGCCGCAGGAGTAGTCCGTGCATTGGGGAGGCCAGGCGGCGTAGGCGAGCATCCAGTTACCCGTGGAGTCCTGAAAGAGCGAGCCGCCCCCCGGCCCTGACGCAGAACCGAAGGAGGTGAGGATGGGTGTGGCCTGGCTCTGGGAGCACGGGCCGGCCGGGCCCGCACACGTGGCGAACGCCTCGGTGTAGGAGGGCGAACTGTAGATGCCGGCAGAGAAGAGAAGGAAGTAGGTTCCGCCCACATCGACCATGTCGGGATTTTCGATGGTGGACTCCCACTGGAAGCCGGCACTGTCCTGGGCGAGGAGCTGCTGGGGTGATCCGACAAGTGACATCCCGTCGGCGCTGAGCTGCTGCGACCAGATGATCGCCGGGTCGGGGAACGTCCCGTCATTGGACTTCCAGATCAGATAGGCATTTCCGCTGACCGGGTCCACAAATGGGCTCGGATCGATCGCTCCTCCCAGGCCGGTCTGGCAGACCAGGGGCTGGGAGGAGGTGTCGGTGAAGACGGGGTGACCGACGGTGAGGGTCGTGACGGTGGCCACCGACAGGCAGTTGAACCCGGTGTCACCGAGGTGGCCGACCGTGGCCGCGTCGTAGTACATGATCCACTTGCCGTCCCAGCGGAACACGCCCGGCGAGGTCTGGGTGTCCTTGGCCTCCCAGCTGGGGTACACCGGGAGGGCCGTGGATCCGTAGGGGCCGCCCGTGTAGGAGTGCCATCCCGATGCGGGTGAGCCCGAGGTGTCGACCAGGGCCTGGATGTGGTTGCCGAGCACCGTCCCGGTGGTGAAGGCGTAGTAGTCCGACCCGTCCCGCACCACGTTCGGGTCGGGGGCGTCACCGTCGAAAGCGGGCGAGCCGGATGCAGCGACATCGATCGTCGCGATCCCTCGGGCCCCGGCGGCGCTGCCCGGCACGGCCGGGCCTGCGGCCGCCAGGCCGGCGGCCACCATCAGGGTCGCTGCCACGCACTTGACAACATGTCGCATGGCCACCGCCTTGTGAATGGTCAAGAGGTCGAGGCTCCGTCCACTGGTGAGGACAGGAACCGGTGCCTCGGACGCGAATCGATCGGGCCCGAGGTGGAAGTGCGCTGAGATCGAGCGCCCTTTCCTGACGTGCCCACCGCCGACAATAGCGCCCGCCATCACCTGGCGGTGGGGCGCCGAACGGTTCGATCCGGTGATAGCGAAACGTCCCAGGTGCTGATGTCGGCAATGGCAGGGGAGTAGCTGCACTCCTTGGGCCGGTGCCGAATCATCGGCACCTCGTGGTTCCGTTACTGTTTGGCACGGTAGGCCGGTCGGCTGCGAGTGGGTGCCATCAGCGAGAGCGGTGAATCCGGGGCACCCGGATGCCGTGGAGGGGACGGTGAGGATGCAGTGATGTCTTCGGCGCACGGCTTCGAACTCCGCGGGATCAACCATTTGGCGCTGGTGTGCAGCGACATGGCTCGAACGGTCGAGTTCTACAGCGGTGTCCTCGGGATGCGACTGATCAAGACGATCGAGCTGCCCGCAAGGATGGGCCAGCACTTCTTCTTCGACTGTGGCGGGGGGGACGCCCTGGCCTTCTTCTGGTTCCCCGACGCGCCGCCGCCGGCCCCGGGCGTCGCCGCACCTGCGGCCCGCCCGGACCAAGGCAGCCTGACCAGCGCCGTCGGATCGATGGACCACGTGGCCTTCGCCGTCCCTCCCGAGCAGATCGACGTCTATCGCGACCGGTTGCGGGCCGCCGGAATCGACTGCACCCATGTGGCCAACCACGACGACAGCGAGTGGGGAATCAGCGAGGACCCCCACCCCGATGTGTTCGTCCGGTCCATCTACTTCCAGGACCCCGACGGCATCCTGCTGGAGTTCGCCTGCTGGGCGCGCGATCTCGCCCCCGAAGACGTCCGGCACGTGCCCGCCGGGGCCGTCGACGCGGCCAAGGTCTGAGCGCACCGGATGCCGCGACTGCGTCAGGTGCCCAAGGCCGAGGCCGACGCACCCATCGTGTCGGTGATCTACGACCTCGTGTTCGAAGGCCGCGATCCAGTGGCCGAACCGGGTACCGCCACCGGATCACCCGGGGACTGGTGGACGGTGTTCGCCCTGGTTCCCGATGTGCTCGAGCACGCGGTGCAGGGTATCGGCCCCTATCAGAGCCCGAAACGGCGTCTGGCGCCCCGGCTGCGGGAGCTGGCCCAGGCCCGAGTGGGCTGGGCGGCAGGCAGCCAGTTCGTCTTCTCCCAGCATTGCAAGTCGCTGCGGGACCTCGGTGTGGACGAGCTCCTCGTCGCTTCCATTCCCCATTGGGCAGCTGCCGGCTGTTACGAAGAGTCCGAGCGTCTGGTCCTGGCCTATACGGACTGCCTGGTCTTCGACCATGGGCGGGTGCCCGACGGACTGTTCGACGCGCTTCGCACCCACCTGGGTGACGAGGAGATCCTCGAGCTCACCTACATTGCTGCCCTCTACCTGCAGCACGCGGTGATGTCGAGGGCCTTGCGTACCGAGTTCGACGATCGGGTCGAACCGGTGGTGGAGGTTTGATCGGCGCCACCGACACCGTGCACGTGCTCGACCGAATGGATAGCGTCGCCGGGATGCAGCCCGACAGACTTCCGGAATCATGGCGATGGTCGGCCGTTGGCTCGGACCACTTGCCGCGTGGCCGGGTGGCCCGATCCAGGTCATTGAGCGACCTGACCGTGCCCGCGTGAGGGCTCGGGCCCCGTCGGGTCCGGTACGCCGCCCCGAGGACCTGACCGCCGAGTGGCTGACCTCTGTCCTCACCGATGCAGGAGTGCTCGCCCCCGGCTGTGTGGCGCACACCCTTTCGGTCAGTCCGGTGGGCACCGGGCAGATGGCCGACACCGTGCGCGTCTGCTTCTCGACCGATCCTTCAGTCGAGGCCCCTCGCTCGGTCATCGCCAAGTTCGCCTCGGCCGACGAGCAGAGCCGGTCGACCGGTCTGATGACCCGGGCCTACGAGATCGAAGTCGGTTTCTACGGCGAAGTGGCCAGCCGGGTGGGCACGCGCATGCCCGAGTGCTATCTGAGTCACTTCGAGCCCGACACCGGGTGGTTCGTGATCCTCCTCGAGGATGTGGTCGACGGCGTGCAGGGGGCCCATCTCGAGGGTTGTGACGCCGATGTGGCCGAAGCGGCCCTTGTCGAGATGGCCGCTCTCCACGGTCCGGCCTGGTCCGACCGCCACCTTGCCAAGGTGGGGTGGCTCCACCGTGGTGGACCGGAGGCCGACGAGTTCATTGCCGGACTGGTCACCTCGCTGTGGCCCGGCTTCGTCGAACGGTACGGGTCGCGCATCGATGCGGACCATCTCGACCTGGGCGATCACTTGATCGGCGTGCTGGGTCCGTGGTTGGCGGATCGCTCGGCGGCGAACACGGTGGTCCACGGTGACTTCCGCCTCGACAACCTCTTGTTCTGCCCCGGACAGACCCGCCCCTATGTGGTCGATTGGCAGACGGCGGACTGGGGATCGGCAGCCTCGGACGTGTCCTACCTCGTGGCCGGCAGCCTGACCGTGGAGGACCGGCGCCGGCACGGCGAACAGCTGCTGCGCACCTATCATGGCGCTCTGGTCGCCCAGGGGGTGACCGGGTACGGTCTGGGCCAACTCGAGGAGGACTTCCGCCGCATGTGCTTCGGGGGGTTGGTCATGTCGATCGGTGCCTCCATGCTGGTCAAGAGAACCGAGCGCGGTGACGACATGTTCGTGACCACCGTGGGCCGCTATGCCCAGCAGGCCCTCGACCTCGATGCCGAGACACTCCTGCCGGGTCCACCTCACCGATGACCGAACGACAGGAGAACCCGTGCCAGACCTGAGCAGCCATGCCGTGGACCCCGCCGACGAGCAACGGCACGACCCCGGATCCGATCCGCTCTGGAACGAATCCTACTACCTCGACTTCGTCGGGGGCGACGGAGCGGTGGCCGGATACGCACGGATCGGCCTCTACCCCAACCTCGGGGTCACCTGGTGGACGACGATGGTCGTCGGCCCGGGACGCCCGACGGTCGCCTCGGTGGCCTACGACCTACCGGTCGGGGAGGGGACCGGATTGGTGATCGGGGCCGATGGGCATGACATCAGCTGCGTTGTGGACGATCCCCTCGCGGCGATGACCCTGCGGGGCACCGCCCCGGCGGTCAGCTTCGGTGATCCGACTGCGGTGTACCACGGAGCAGCCGGCGACCCGACAAGGGTCGGGTTCGACCTCACCTGGACGACCGACGGCATGCCCTACCACTACGACGTCGCCACCCGGTACGAAGTTCCGTGCCTGGTGACGGGCGCCGTCACCGTCGGCGACGAGGAGTTCACCGTCGAGGGGCACGGCCAGCGTGACCACTCCTGGGGGGTACGCGACTGGTGGGCATTCGGGTGGTGCTGGATGGCGGCGCGACTCGACGACGGAACCAGGGTGCACGCCGCCGACATCCGGATTCCGGGCCTTCCCGTGGCCTTCGGCTATGTCCAGTCCGAGGACGAGGTGCATCCGGTGGAGACACTGGAGGTGACCGAGGTGCTGGGCGACCAAGGACTGCCGAGCACCTGCCAGGCTCGAATCGAGCCCGGCGGCTTCGGCCTCGAGATCCAGCCACTGGCCTTCGGGCCGTTGCTGTTGGTGGCTCCCGACGGCCGGGTGAGCCGGTTCCCGCGTGCGGTGGCCCGCTTCGTTGCCCGCGATGGCCGCACGGGCACCGGATGGATCGAGTGGAACCAGCCCGATCTCACGACGGCCGCATGATAGCCCGGTCGGTGCGCCTCTCGTTCAGCCCGCCGCTCGATCCCTCGGAGTACCGGTTCGTGCACCGGCTCCGGACCCGGTTCGCGGAGACGGACGCCATGGGGATCATCCACCACAGCGCCTACATCCCCTATCTCGAGGAGGCCCGTGCCGCGATGCTGTCGGCGGCGGGCCATCCTTACGACCGGGTGCGAGCGGACGGTGTCGACTTTGCGGTGCTGGAACTCTACGTGCGGTACCGCCAACCACTTCGATTCGGGGATGAGGTGGACATCCATCTGAGCGTGGGCGAGCTCACCCGGACCACCTTCCAGGTGGGATACCTGCTGCAGGTGGCAGGTGAGACCCGCTCCAGCGCGGTCACCGTCCATGCCGCGGTCGACGCCGAGGGCAGACCGCTCCGCATGCCGTTGTGGCTCGCCGAGTTGGTCGGCCCCGAGCCTGCGGTCTGACCGAGAGTTCATCGGGTGCACGTTTCCTATGGTCTGCCGACCCACCGGGTGGACATCGAAGGAGAGTTCCTCGCCCCCGGTGCCATCGGCGAACTGGCTGCCGCTGCCGAGGCTGCCGGGTTCGGGGCCGTCTATACGACCGACCACCCCTTTCCGGACGACGCCTGGCTGGCCCACGGCGGTCACCATGCGCTCGATCCTCTGGTGGCGCTGTCCTTCGCTGCGGCTGCAACCACCGCCATCGGCCTCCACACCAATCTCCTCATCGCTGCCTACCGCAATCCGTTCGTGCTCGCCAAGGGGATCGCCACCCTCGATGTGCTGAGCGGGGGACGGGTCATCCTCGGCCTCGGCGCCGGCTACCTCGAACCCGAGTTCGAGGCACTCGGCGCGTCGTTCGCCGACCGCAACGATCGAATGGACGAGTCCATCGCCGCGATGCGCGCCGCGTGGACCGGGTCGAGCACCACCTTCGAGGGCTCCGGCTACCGGGCGGCCGGCAACACCATGCTCCCCAAGCCCAGCCAGCATCCTCACCCACCCTTGTGGATCGGAGGCAACAGCCGTCGGGCGATCCGCCGAGCTGTGGAGTTGGCCGACGGGTGGTGCCCCTTCCCCAATTCGGCCCGTCTGGCGGCACGCACCCGGACCGCCCCGATGGAGACGCCGGAAGACCTTGCTGCCTCGCTCGACTACGCCCGAGGGCATGCGGCATCGATCGGACGCAGCGCACCTCTCACGGTGTGCTTCATCCCTGAAGGCCTGTCCATGGGCGGCGGGGGAGCGGTCGACGAAGGGCGGGTGATCGCCTCGATCCGGCAACTCGAGGCGATCGGGGTCCACTGGGTGAGCGTGGCCCTCCCCGGTGAGACCGTCGAAACACAGCTGACCGCGATCGGACGGTTCGGGAGCGAGGTGCTCGCCGAGGTGGCCCCGACGTAAGCACGGTCCCGCCTTTGCGCACACCGGTATGGAATGCTGGCGAGCGCGCAACCGAACTGCCGGCGAAAGGGAACACGATGGCGACCGAGGCCCAAGGATCAAGTTCTGTTCAAACGTCAATGGCGCGAAGGGTGCGTCGATCGCTCGGGGCGGTGCTGGTGCTGTCCGCAGCGCTCTCGGCAGGTCTCCTCGGCGTGTCGAGCGCTCCCGCTTCGGCCGCGACCGTGGCCACGTGGTCGGGCATCGGGGCTGTGCTACCTGCCAATTCGGACCCGGGCAATCAGGCCGAACTGATGACGACGTCCTGCCCCGCACCCGGTAACTGCGTGGCCGCCGGCATGTACTTGGCCGGGGGCCTGCCCGAGGGGTTCATCGACACCCAGTCGGGCGGAACGTGGAGTGCCACCGAGGCGCCGATGCCCGCCAATGCCGCTGCCAGCCCACATCCCGCACTGACTTCGTTGGCCTGCCCGTCGGTGGGGTCGTGCACCGCGGTCGGTATCTACAAGGACACGGGCGGTTACAACCAAGGGCTCCTGCTCTCTCTCACCGGTGGCGTGTGGAGCGCCACCGAGGCGCCGCTTCCCCCGGGTGCTGCTGCCGACCCCAGTGTGTCCATCTACACCGTGTCGTGTGGAGCCCCCGGGGCGTGCGTCGCTGCGGGGAGCTACGGCGACGGTGGCGCCAACACCCAGGGTCTGCTCTTGAACCTGAGCGGTGGCGTGTGGAGCGCGACCGAGGCACCGCTTCCCCCGGGCGCCGCTGCTTCCCAGGGTGTCCAGCAGCTGGCGACGTCGTGCGGCGGGCCAGGCTCTTGTATGGCGATCGGCCACTACAACGACGGTGCAGCTCACGCCCAGGGACTTCTCCTGACGCTGGCCGGCGGAGCGTGGAGCGCCACCGAGGCGCCCTTGCCGAGCGACGCCGGACCGGTCCCCCATGTGACGTTGATCGGCGCATCGTGCCCGGCAGCAGGGAGCTGCACCGTGGTCGGGGTGTATGAGGATGCATCTTCCAACGTCCACTCCCTCATCGAGTCCGTTTCAAACGGGACCGCAACCGTCACCGAGGCCCCACATCCGGCCGACGCCAAGACCAGCGGATCCAGCCCCAACCCCTCCAGCGCCCTCTACGGCGTGTCGTGTCCATCGACCCAGTTCTGCGTGGCTACCGGCACCTACGTGAAGACGACCGGCACCGGCAGCGTCCCCCTCATCGAGACGTTCACGGGGGGCGCCTGGGCTCCGAGCGCCGGCGCGGGGTCCTTCGATCCGGCAGCGCAGTCGATCCCGGTGGGTGTCTCGTGCTCGTGGCCCGGGTCCTGCTCGGCCGTGGGGATGAGCGGGGGCGGGGGTAGCACCTCGGGGTTCATCGAGACCCTTGCGGGGGGCACCTGGACCGAGACGGCAGCGGTCCTGCCGTCCGATGCCACGGTTCCCAACTCGATGATGTGGGGCCTCGGTGAGCTGGCCGCCAGCGCCATCTCGTGCGTGGCCGGAACTTGCAGCACGACGGGTTCCTATGCCACCGCCTCCGGGTATGGCGGTTTCATCGACAGCTCTCCCGGTCTGACCGGTTACCAGCTGGCTGCCTCCGACGGCGGCATTTTCGCCTTCAACGCGCCATTCTCGGGCTCGATGGGCGGTACGCCCCTCAACCAGCCGATCGTGGGCATGGCTGCCGAGCCTGACACGGGCGGCTACTACGAGGTTGCCTCCGACGGCGGCATCTTCGCCTTCGGGGCGCCGTTCCAGGGCTCGATGGGCGGCCATCCGTTGAACCAACCCGTCGTGGGCATCGCGTTCGACAGCCGAACCGGTGGCTACTACGAGGTGGCCTCCGACGGCGGCATCTTCGCTTTCGGGGCGCCGTTCCAGGGCTCGATGGGTGGTCAGCACCTCAACAAGCCGATCGTCGGCATCGCGTTCGACTCGGCGACCGGTGGCTACTACGAGGTGGCCTCCGACGGCGGCATCTTCGCCTTCGGGGCGCCGTTCTCGGGCTCGATGGGGGCCACACCCCTCAACCAGCCGATCGTCGGTATGACCTTCGACTCGGCGACCGGCGGCTACTACGAGGTGGCCTCCGACGGCGGCATCTTCGCCTTCGGGGCGCCGTTCCAGGGCTCGATGGGGGCCGTGGCCCTCAACAAGCCGGTTGTCGGCATGGCCTTCGACTTCGTCACCGGCGGCTACTACGAGGTTGCCTCCGACGGCGGCATCTTCGCCTTCGGGGCGCCGTTCTCGGGCTCGATGGGTGGTCAACACCTCAACAAGCCGATCGTGGGCATGTCCTTCGGCTGATGTGGCTGTGCTCGAATAGGTGACCAAGGTGGATGTTCCAAACTCACGTCGGGCCTCTGGTTGGTAAGCGCCTCGGGCCGGTGATCGGCTCCGCCAGGTGGTGACCATCGACCGGTACGGTGTGACCGTGGAATCGGAACGGTGAGCCCAACCGGGAAGAAGTCGTTCGGGCACTCGTTCCGCCTGATCTTCAAGTCGGACATCGCCGGAAGCTGGGTGTTGGTGGTGGCGGTCGGCACCGCCCTGGTGTGGGCCAACAGCCCGTGGGGATCGAGCTACGGCGCGGTGTGGGGCCATGCTGTCCAGATCGGGGGATCGGCCTTCGCCGAGTTGTCCACCGTGCAGTCGTGGGTCAACGGTGGCCTGATGGCGGTCTTCTTCCTCGTCGTCGGTCTCGAGATTGGGCGCGAGCGGCGGACCGGCGAGTTGGGGGACCCGCGAACCGCGGTGGTGCCGGTGGTCGGAGCCCTCGGGGGAATGGCCGGTGCCGGGTTGGTTTACGCGCTGTTCAATCACGGGGGTCCCGGATCGTCGGGATGGGGCATCCCCATGGCCACCGACATCGCCTTCGCGCTGGGAGCGCTCGCCCTGCTTGGCCGGCGGGTCCCACCCGGCCTCCGTCTGTTGCTGTTGACGCTGGCGGTGGCCGACGACGTCGGCTCGGTGCTGGTGCTGGCCGTCTGCTACTCCCGACGGACCAGCGCCCTTGCACTGGTCGGCGCGGTGGTGGTCACCATGGGGATGGTGGTCCTGCGCCGCTGGAGGAGCCTGCCTGCGTGGCCGATCCTCGTCGGGGGGCTGGCGGTATGGGTGCTGCTGGCGGCGGGCGGAGTGGAGCCGGCACTTGCCGGTGTGGTCGTCGGCGTGCTGGTGCCGAGCCGGGTGGCCGGTACGCCCGGGAACCCGGCGGAGCAACTCGAGCGCCGGATCGCCCCTATCTCGGCCTTCGTCATTCTGCCGCTGTTCGCCCTGGCCAATGCTGGCATCACCCTGCATGCCGGGATGCTGTCGCCACCCGGTGCCTCCGCAGTGTTCGACGGCATCACCGCGGCCCGAGTGGTCGGCAAGTTGGCCGGCATCACCGTGGCCTGCCTGGTCGTGGTGAGGTTGGGGCTGGGACGGCTACCAGAGGGGGTCCGCTGGAGACACGTCGCCGGAGGCGCGGCGGTGGCCGGTATCGGGTTCACCGTCCCACTGCTCGTGGCCGAGCGGGCGTTCACCACCAACGTTCCGTTGGTGGTGGCGGCGGAACTCGGGCTTCTGGCCGGCTCGGCGCTGGCATTCGCGGTCGGTGCCGTGATCCTGCTGGCCGCCGGGCGAGGCGGGGCGACACCTCCCCTCGGTGGTCCGGTGCCCGCAGCGGGCGACCGTGGTGAGCCCGCCATCCCGTGGTGACCGGCTGCCCGACGGAGCCGTATGCTGACCAGACTGCCCCAGGCGGGCGAACCCACTGCGGGTTAGGACCGGAACGACAAGGAGGAGACCCGTGACGATTGCCGTCGGCGACCGTATCCCCGATATCAAGGTGATGACGTTCGGCCCGGACGGGCCGACCCATGTGCAGACCGGCGCGGTTCTCGGTTCCGGCACGGTGGTGTTGTTCGGCGTGCCTGGGGCGTTCACCCCGACCTGTTCGGACTTCCACCTTCCCAGCTACGTGATCCGACACGACGAGTTGCAGGCCAAGGGCGTGGACCTGGTGGCCTGCATCTCGGTCAACGATCCGTTCGTGATGGGCGCCTGGGGCGAGGACCAGCATGTCGGTGATCTGGTGCTGTTGCTGGCCGATGGGAACGGGGAGTTCACCAGGGAGATCGGGCTGGAGATGGACGGGAGCGGCTTCGGCCTGGGGACCCGGTCGCAGCGCTACGCGATGGTCATCGAGGACGGCGTGGTGACTAGGCTCAATGTCGAACCTGGTGCGGGCCTGTCGGTAAGTGCGGCAGACGCCATCCTCGAGGAGCTGTAGCCCCCGCGCCCTGACTGCCAACCTCATCGCCGGCCGGCGCGATGATCAGTGCAGCTGAAATCGGGATCCGGCCTGGCGTCGCACGAGTCGGGGGGAAGCGTGTCAGTTTGCACAGGCCGCTTGCTCGGCCACTACCGTCAAGGGCATGCAACTGATCGACGCGCTTCGAACCACCGGTGCCGTGCGTGAGTACCAGGACGCGGAGGTCTCCGATGAGACGGTCCACCGGCTGTTGGACACCGCCCGTTTCGCACCCAGTGGAGGAAATCGTCAGGCGTGGCGGGTGATTCTGGTGAAGGACCCCGCGCTCCGGCGAGCCATGCGGGACATCTACCTGCCCGGTTGGTACGAGTACCTGGCCCAGGTGAAGGCCGGGCTCACTCCGTGGGCGGTGGTCACCGACCGCGAGATGGAGCGCCGGTCGGTCGCCGGTGCCGGGGCCATCGCCCGGGCCGCCGCCGAGGGCCAGGGTGGGTTTGCCGAGCACTTCGACGAGGTGCCGGTCATGCTGGTGCTGTTGGCCGACTTTGCCAGGCTGGCCACGGTGGACCGTGACGCAGGGCACTACACACTGGTCGGCGGGGCCTCGGTCTACCCCTTCGCGTGGAGCATCCTGCTGGCGGCTCGGGCCGAGGGCCTGGCCGGCGTGATGACCACCATGGTGGTGAGGGACGAAGCGGCGGTCAAGGAGTTGCTCGGCGTTCCCGACACCCTCACGGTGGCCGGCGTGCTGGCCCTGGGCCGACCGGTGCACCAACCGACCAGCTTGCGGAGGGATCCAGTGGAGTGCTTCGCCACCATCGACCGGTTCGACGGCGTCCCGCTGGTGGTCCCGTGATGTCCGGGTGCACCGACCGCTCCGAATGCACCGACTGTCGCTCGCGGCGAACGCTCGGATGAAGGTTCGGATCGGCGTGAGTATGGGACCCACGGTGCCGGATGATCACGGGGACTTCTCGCGACTGGTTGACGACGTCGACGGGCTGGGGTTCGACTCGATCTGGCTGCCCGAAGTGTTGGCCGCCCCCACGCTCGACCCGCTGGCCGCCCTGGCCTTCGCTGCAGCCCACAATTCCCACCTGAAGCTGGGAACCACCATGCTGCTACCCGGCAGGAACCTGGTCCGGACGGCCAAACAGCTGGCCACGTTGGATCTCCTGTCCGGTGGGCGACTTCTCGTCACCTTCGTGCCCGGCCTGCCCCGGCAACCCGAATCGGGAGCGGTCGGGGTGGCTGGACCGGACAAGGGGCGTGCGATGGACGAGATGCTCCCCCTCCTGCGCCAGCTTTGGGCGGGGGAGCGGGTGACCCACCACGGCGAGTGCGCGGACTTCGAGGATGTAGCACTTGCGCCGCTCCCGGTGCAGCAGCCTCTCGAATTCTGGACGGGTGGCATGGTGCCGGCGGCACTCCGACGGTGTGGTCGTTTCGCCGACGGCTGGCTACCTTCCTCGTGCACCCCCGAGGAGGTCGCCGCCGCCCGGGTGGTGATCGACGAGGCAGCCGAACGCTCCGGGCGGGCGATCAGCGCCGAGCACTTCGGGGTCTCCGTCGCCTATGCCCGCGGCCCCCTCCAGCCGAAGATGATCCGGGCGCTCGGAGCTGCCCGCAAGGGGGTCGACCCGATTCAGGTGGTGCCGGTGGGCCTCGATGGGCTGCGCAGGTTGCTCGAGCAATTCCTCGAGGTGGGATTCTCCAAGTTCGTCGTGCGCCCGATCGAGCGCCCCGGGTCGTGGCGGGCCGAGCTCGAGGCACTGGCCTCCGCCGTCCTCGATCTCCAGACATGACGAGGGCCCGGCCCGCGGAATTGGAGTTCGTGGCACGCGACGATCCTGAGCTGTTGGCCTACATGAGCTCGATCGAAGCCGGCGGCACCGGCTGGATCAACGTGGAGCCGCTGATCGCAGAGGATCAGGAACCGCCGCCGCCGGGACCCTTCGCGTTCCTGGGTGGATCCACCCACAAGGTCCCCATCGTCACGTGGATGCCCGGCAAGCGCGCCGGTGACGGGACGGTGAAGCCGACGACGGTGGGGCTGCAGCATGCCACCGGGCCACGCGTCGCTTCCAGACTCCGCGATCTCGGCCTTCCCCTTCCCGAAGGATGGCGGATCACCCAGGACCACCCGAGGCGCGGCCTGGTGGCGATGGTGCCGGGCGAGGAGGACAACGCCGCAGTCGTCAACTGGCTGCTACTCGCCGCGACTGCGCTGTGCCAGGTCCCATCCACCGGACGGTGGCTGGCCTCGGTCCACGCCGGGCTCGCCTAGGGTCGGAGTCGGTCATGCGCACTCCCACGCCGGCACTGCGCAGAGAAGGAGCGGTCGCCATGCTGAAGGACTTCAAGGACTTCTTGTTGCGGGGGAATCTGCTCGACCTGGCGGTGGCGGTCGTGATGGGTGTCGCGTTCACCGCGTTGGTCAACTCCTTCGTGAAGGATCTGATCACCCCACTGATCGCCGCCATCGTCGGCAAGCAGAGCTTCGACGGCCTGTACTTCACCGTCAACGGCTCGCAGTTCAACTACGGCGGCTTCCTCAACGCGCTGCTCTCGTTCGTGCTGATCGCCACGGTGATCTTCTTCTTCGTCATCAAGCCGGTCAACCATCTGATGAACAGGCTCGGCCTGACCCCCCAGGATGATCCGGTCCGCGAGTGCCCCGAGTGCCTGAGCAAGGTACCCGAGGCAGCCACCCGCTGTGCCTACTGCACGTCCCAGCTCAGCCCGACCGGCTCGGGTATGGGGGACTGAACCAGCGATGGCGGGGTGGTGGCCGATGCTGCTTCGGTGGCGGCTGCAGCCTCGGCCGGCTGCACTCTTCCGGGGACGGACCGCCAGATCATCGCGGCGACCACCAGGCTGACCAGGGCGATCGAGGCGGCGGCCACAAAGGGAAGCCAGGTGGCCAACGCGAAGGCAGCCCCGGCCGCCGCCGCAGCCGCGGCGGTGGAGGCGGTCTGGCACGTGGCGAAAAGGCCCTGCACCCGGCCGACCTGTGCGGGGTCCGACCCCTGGTTCAGCAGCGACTGCCCTGCCGGAAGCGCGGCGGCGAACCCGAGTGCCTCGAACGCGGCCAGCGCGATCAGCAGGGGCACACTGTGGATGAAGGGGTAGGAGGCGCAGAGCGTGGCGGCGAGGCCGATGCCGGCAAGCACCAGTACCCGGCGGTCCACGTGATCGGCCAGCCACCCGCTGGGTTTTGCGGCCAGCACGAACGGCACCGAGAAGAGCGTCCACGACACGCCGATCTCCCACCCCGCCGCCCCCCGTGCCACCAGCAGGAGCGTCCAGCAGATGTCGTAGACGCCGTTGGCCAGGCCCAGTGCGGAGCCCGAGATCAGCGCGCCCACCATCGAGCGGTTCAGGGCGATCCGGGCAAGCGGTGACGCGGTGCCCTCGGCTCTGCGGGCTGCGGCCTGGGCCCGGCGCTCGGCCACGTGGGGAGGCTCGGCGATCCGGAGTGCGGGGATACAGGCGGCGAAGGAGATGATCCCCGAGCCGAGGAAGATCGCCCACATGTAGTGCTCGCCGAGGACGCTTCCGATGAGGGGACCGACGGCCATGCCGGCGATCTCACCACCGAAGATCGAGGCGAAGGCCCGACCGCGGCGCTCCTCGGCGACCGAGCTGGAGATCATGGCCAGCGAGGCCACAGCGGCAGCCCCCGCTCCCACTCCCTGGAGCGAGCGGAGGGCGATGGCGGCCGAGGGCACGATCGGCGCGAGGAACAGCAGGCTGGCCGTTCCGTAGACGACCAGGCCGGCGATGAGCACGGGACGCCGGCCCACCCGGTCGGTGATCCGGCCGATCGGGTACTGGAACAGCACCCCGGCGGCGAAGAACGACGCCATCACCAGGCCGGCCAGGGCATCCGAGCCACCCAGCCGCCGGATGTAGACCGGAAGCATGGGAACGATGGCGGTGGCACCCATCCACTGCAGGAAGACGGTGAGGGTGAGGGTGCGGATCAGTCGCGCGGATCCGTCCGCACCGGCAGGGGACTTCACCCGGTCGGTCCCGGTCATCACGGGCCCTGGAGCATTCGTTCGAGCTCGGCGCCGACCCGGGACCGCAGTGCAGGCGAAGGTGGTGCCAGACCGAACAGGTCGCACAGCCACAGACCGTCGCAGGCCAGCCGCAGCACGGTGGCCACCGTGGGGTCGAGCCCATCGTCTTCGAGCCGGGCCTGCCAGCGGTCGGCGGCCTGCTGGAGAGGTACCAGAAGGGCCGGCTCCGCGGCGGCGGCCGCGATGAGTGCCGCTCCCAGGCGGTCCTGCCGATCCGGCTTGGAGGCGCCCGGGTCCATGGTGGACCGGATGTAGGCGCGGGTGAAGGAGCCGGGCTCGTCCGAGGTACCGAGCTCGCGGTCGATGTCGTGGTCGAACTCCTCGATGATCTTGTCGACCATGGCCGCCACCAGGGCATCACGGGTGGGGAAGTGATAGAGAATGCCGCCCTTGCTGAGACCGGCCTCGGCGGCTGCGGCATCCAAGGTGAGGCGGGCCACGCCGTCGCGCAACACCACGTCTTCGGCGGCATCGAGGATGCGGCCTTTGGTGTCGGGCACCGTCTTCGGGCCGGTAGGTGCCGAACGACGGACTCGGCCGCTGGTGATGGTGTCCGGCTCCATGGCGTCACTATACCGTCTGGACGGTAAAGCGACAGTCTCGGGTGGTCCGCCTCAGTCCCGGCGGTTCCCGAGGTGCCACCCACCGCAGAACCCGCACCGGTAGGGGTCGAGATCGGCCGACTCCTCGAGCCGCAATTGGAGCGCCGAGCGGTTGGCCTCGTCCTGGGAGGGGAACCGGGTCTTCGCCTGCCCGTCGGCCCGCCAGTGTTCGCGCGGGCCTCCCCCTTCAGGCGGGGTCGACGGGGAGCGGGAGCGCTTCCCTCCTCGGCGGGCCTTGGCCATCGGGACCGAACGCTCGGGCTACTCGGTGTAGACGGGCGGCCGCTTCTCCTTGAAGGCGGCCGTTGCCTCGGTCAGGTTTCCGGTGTGCCCGGCCAGCAACTGGGTGCGATTCTCCAGATCGATCGCGGCCCGCAGGCTGCCCACCTCCAGTGAGGACCAGATGGTGTCTTTGGTCAGGGCGAGGCCGAAGGGGCTGAACGCACACATCCCCACCGCCATGTCGACGGCCAAGTCGAGGACCTCGTCGTCGGCCACCACCCGGGAGACCAGTCCGATCCGGAGCGCTTCGTCTGCGTCCACCGACTTGCCGGTCAGCAGGATCTCGGCCGAGTTGGAGGTGCCCACGGCGCGGGGGAGCAACCAGCTCACTCCGAGCTCGGTACCCGACAGCCCGTTGTTGATCCCGGCACCGCAGAAGACCGCCGTCGAACCGGCCACGCGGATGTCCGCGCCGAGCGACAGGCACATGCCCCCGCCGTAGGCCGGCCCCTTGATGGCTGCGATGATCGGCTGGGGGATGGACCGCATCGCGGGCACGATCCCGCCCATGTACTCCATGGCCCGCATGCCCATCCGGTGCCGGCCCAGGTCCTCGGTGCCCGGAGGCAGGCCCGCATGCTCGAGCTCGAGGCCCGAGCAGAAGGCCCGCCCCGCGCCGGTCAGGACCACCACTCGGCACTCGTTGTCGTCGGCCACCGCCTCGAGGGCGGCGTAGAGGTCGCCCACGAGTGCAAAGGACATCGAGTTGAGACGGGAGGGGTTGTCCAGAGTCACCACCCGGACGTGGGGATGAACCGGATCGACGGAGACGAGGCGCATAGCCCCAGCCTCACCCACGGCGAGGTCCGGCGCCACTCGGGCCGCCGAATGAGCCATCATCGTGACGTGCCGATCGAACCGTTCAGCGCATTCGAGCCCTATGGCGGTGCCGCTCCCCCCGTCACTCTGACCGGATACCTTCTGGTGGCGGTTCCGCGCCTGCCCGACCCCAACTTCTCGCGTCGGGTGATCCTGGTGCTCGACCACGGCGACCACGGTGCGCTCGGGGTGGTCCTCGACCGGCCGGGCGGGGTGGCGGTGGATCAACTGCTGCCGCGCTGGCAGCCGCTGGCCACTCCTCCCTCCGAGCTGTTCACCGGTGGACCGGTGGCCCGCAACGCCCTGATCGGATTGGTCCGGCTGGGCTCCCGCGACGCTGCCACCGAGGAGTCGGACACCTGCCCCACGGGGTGGAGGCTGTTGGTGGATGGCGAGCGCCCGGTGGGAATGGTCGATCTCTCCGTCGACCCCGCGGGCAGGGCCGGTTCGATCGCGGAGGCTCGCCTCTTCTCCGGGTATGCGGGGTGGGACTCGGGCCAGCTCGAAGAGGAGATCGAGGAGGGGTCGTGGTACGTCGTGCGGGCAGAGCCCCGCGACCCGATATCGGCCGACCCCGAAGGACTGTGGCGGCGGGTCCTTCGTCGCCAGGGAGGTGCCTTGGCCCTGGTGTCCGGATTCCCATCCGATCCCGCCGTCAACTGAGCCGGTCGGCGCTACCATCACCCAATGGAGAACCCGGCCGGTCGCCCGGTGGTGCGACCGGTGGTCGTCGGTGACGTTCCGGCGCTCGTCGACATGCTGGTGCGCTCGTTCGATGACGACCCGGTGGCCCACTTCATGTTCGCGGGCGAGTGGCGTCGGCGCCGCGGGCTCCACTCCTTCTTCACCGCACAGATCCGGCGGCAGTACCTGCCCTTCGGCCAGGTGTACACCACCGAGGGTTTGGGCGGGGTGGGGCTGTGGGGTCCGCCCGATGTGGCGAAGAACGGGCTGAAGGAGCTACTGCAGCTGTTGGCGACCGCCCCGTTCGCGGTGAGCACCCGGGTTCACCGTGCCCTCCGGCTGCTGCTCGAGTTGGAGGGGCTCCACCCGAAGGAGCCGCACTGGTACCTGGCCACGCTCGGCACCGAGCCGGAGCTGCAGGGGAAGGGCATCGGCACCGCGCTGCTGGGCTCGATGTTGGACTCGGTGGACCACCAAGGGTTCCCGGCCTATCTCGAGTCCTCCAAGGAGCGCAACGTGACCCTCTATGCGCGCTTCGGGTTCGAGGTCATCGACGAGCTCCACTCGAAGGTGGGCAGCCCGCCCATCTGGCGCATGTGGCGTGAGCCGCGCGTCCCGGACCTCCCCTAGGTCGATGCCAACAGCCACCTCGCAATGACCGTTGATGACGCCGTGGAACCGGTCTTGTAGCGCGTGCGCCCGTGGGCGGTCGGCGAGCTCCCCCTACGTGACCGCCACTGCGTGGGGACGGGTGACGTGGCCACCATCGGTGTTGGTGACCGTGACACTACGGGCGCCGATCACGGCGGTGGACGCGACTGCCACGGACACGTCGATCTCGCTCGGACTGACGTAGGTGACCGTGCCCACGGCGATTCCGGTGCCTGGACCCCCACCGTCGCGCCCGGCGAGAAGTTGGTGCCGGAGGGGGCGACCAGGCCGGTGGTGCCCCGCGCGAGGGAGCCCGGCGCCGCCGACGAGAGGGTCGGAAGCGGATCGACCGTGAGGCAGCCCACACAGGACGTCGTACCGCCGTCGGGGTTGGTGACGGTCACATCGCGTGGTCCCGTCGTTGCTGTACTCGACGCTGCCACCGCCAGCTGCAGTTGAGAGGCGCTGACGAACGTTGCCTTGGCCTTGACTTCTGTGCCGGAAACGACGACCTTGGCCCCCGAGACGAAGTTGGAACCGTCCAAGGTGATGACTCGTTTGGCCACGCCGACACCGATGGTGTTCGGCGTCACAGCCGAGATCGCCGGCGAGTAGACGGTGAGGCACCCGCTGCAGCTCCCCGAGTGACCGTTGAGGTTGGTCACGCTGAGGTCACGCGGGCCCAGGGCCGCGGTCGACGAAACGGTGAGGGTCGCTTTGATCTGGGTCCCGCTCACGACGGCAGCTCCGACAGAGACTCCTGTGCCGGAGACGGAGAGCGTGGCCCCGGCAAGGAAGCCTGACCCGGTGACGGTGACCGTCTTGGCCGTGCGCCGGGGCAACTTGGACGGGTTCAGCGAAGTGGGGCTGACGTGGAGGACGAAAGTCGCGCTTACGAGCTTGCTCGCGGTGACGGTAACCACGCAGACGGGCGCCGTACCGCTGCAGGCACCGCTCCAGTCGAGGAAGTCGTAGCCGGCGTTCGGGGTTGCCGTGAGGGTGGCGGAGGTCGGATTGTCCACGTTGGTGAAGCACGACCCCCCATGGGAACCGCAGTCGATGTTGGCTGGATTCGCATTGCCGGGCAGTGGGCCGCTGGTCACGTTGCCGCCCACACCGGACAGGGCGGTGCCGGTGTGGACGGCAACGTTCAACGGCGCACGCGGTGTCACGGGCGCAAGCTGTGTCGACTGCATCTGCCGGGCGATCAAGGTGCCTACGAAGTTCTTGCAGTTGTTGGGATCGCCGACGATCTCATTGCAGGTGACGGAGTTGTCGATGGGATCGACCGGGCCGGTGTACCGGTACGTCTCGGTGACCGTCACGCTCGACTGGTCCCCGGGTTTCATCAAGTCTGCCGGTTCGGTCTCCGCACCGCCGTTGGTCAAAGGATCGGGTTGGAACAGCTCGGCGATCGAGGAGATCTGGGAGTTGGTGATCGCGTTCTGCACCTCGGGGTCGGTGATCAGCAGTTGATCGACGCCGACCACGTTGGTGGACGGGGCCTCGTACTTGTTGACCCAGACCGCGTCAGGAAACCGGGGCTCGGCCGGTTGTGTTGTTTCTGCGGGGACGACGACGGGCTGCACGCCCTCACCGGTCGGGGTGGAGACGATGCCGGGCACGATCGAAGGGACGCTCGGTATCGGGTAGAAGTTCCCCTGCGTGGTGCCGCCGTACTCAGTCAACGTCCCGGTCGAGCCGACGCTCGAGCCCCCGAGGTCGGACAGCCACGTGTAGTGCTGGACCCCCGGGTTAGCGGTGATGTGAACGCCGAAGTGATTGACAGTTCCGATCGGCGTCTTCGCGCTCCATGCCCCACCGGCGTATGCCGCGACGAACTTGATCCGGACCCCGCTGTGGCCGTCGGGGAATACGGTGTTGACGATGTTGGAAGGCGTGGCCGACCCGTAGGGGTTGGTGTAGCCGGGGCTGCCCGGCCAGGTGTAGGTGATCTGGGTGTCCGTGACGTCTTCGATGTCTACCTCGAAGCCCTCGCACTCCTTGTCGGTGCCGTTGGGGACGTCGAAGTTCGTCGCATACCCGGCGATCGACGGTGGGGCGGCCGCTGCCGGGCGCGCCGTGATGCCCGAGAGCCCGAGAAGTCCGAGGATGCAGGCCATTGCGATGAACAGGCCCTTGCGGGCCATCCGCAGCCGGAGCGCGGCCCGGCGGTCGAGGGTCTTGAGGTGCATGGCAGGTCCTTCCCATCGGGCAGCTCGGACGAGACAGGATCAGGTTGCGGGAGGATCATGAGAGGAGGATGAGGGATCCGTGAGAGTTCTCACATGTCGTGGGCGCCGAGGAGTTCGGACCTCACCCCACTTGGGGCGCCCGCAGGTGGTCAGCCGGGCACGTGGAGGCCCTGGGGGCGGCCTTCTGGCATGGCCACCACCTCTCCGAGCAGCTCGAGCAGGGCACGGGTCGGCGCCGAGGGAAGCCCGCGGCTCCGCTGGGCCACACCGACCCGCCGGCGGGGGAGGCCCTCGACCGACACCGGGTGGAACTCGGACCTGAGGAAGGCGGGGATGGCGGTGGCGGGCAGGATGGCCGGTCCGTACCCCTCGAAGGTCAGCGACGCGATCAGGCGGAGGCCGTCGATCTCGGCGACCGGAAGGAGGGTGATCCCCAGGGGGAGGGTGACTGCATCGAGCTCATCGCGGAAGGAGGTGCCGGGCAGGGGCAAGAGGAGCTCCATCTCGGCTAGGTCCTCCAGGCAGAGGGGGCGATCAGGGGTGGCCATGGCGTGGCCCTCGGGTACCACGAGCATCAGGTCCTCCTCGAAGAGGAGCGTGGCGACCAGGTCGCGGCCGGGCATCGGCAGGTTCAAGACGGCCAGATCGAGCTGGCCGGAGGCCAGTTGGGGCTCCAGCCCGGTACTGGTGCCCTCCACGATCACCAGGCGGAGCTTGGGGTGGCGCTGACGGGCGGCGTCCATCAACCGGGGGACCAGCCATCGGGCGGTGGTACCGATCATCCCCACCCGCACGGTGCCGGTCACCTCGTCCCTGCAGGCGGCAACGTCGGAGACCAGGGCATCGAGTTCGGAGAGGATCCGGCGGGCCCGGGCCACCACCGCCAGCCCCTCCTCGGTGAGTCGGCCGTCGGACCGGTCGATCAGCGGGGCGCCCAGCTCCCGCTCGAGGCGGGCGACGTGGGCGGAGACGTTGGACTGCACCGTCCCGAGGTGTTGGGCCGCAGCCGAGAAGGTGCCATGGTCGCTGATGGCGGTGAGGGCCTGCAGGTGTCGGAGCTCCATCGCTAATCAAGATACCAGGTATCGACATAAGCTGCTTGACTGATTGCTCGCGAGTGTTATACGATCACTTCACGACCACAGGATCATAGGAATCCCCCTCCTTTCCTGGTTGAGTCAGTGCGAAGGGACCGCCTACCCCCCCTGGTGGTCCCTTCGCCGCGTCCGAGGGCAGAATGCGGCAGTGCCAGGTCTCTTGGCGGCCGGCCCAGTTTCGTCTCCCACCCCGTTCGGGTCGGCGGTAGCGTGAGCGCATGTCCGAATCGTCAGGCGCGGTGTTCGTCGATCTGGACCGGACCCTGCTCCGGTCGGCCAGTGGGCCGGTCTTCCACGAGGCGATGGTGGCCGAGGGCGTCCTGCCGACCGGTCGCCATCTTCCGGGCGACCGGTACATGTATCGGTTCTACGATCTCTTCGGCGAGTCGGTGCCCTTCATGGGGTTGGCGCGTGCCGCCGCCCCGCTGATGCGCAATCGTTCTGCCGACGCCGTTCGCCGGGCGGGGAAGCGCGCGGTGGAGCCCCTGGTCGACCTGGTCCAACCGTGGGCCCTCGATGCCCTGGCCGTTCACCGTGCCGAAGGAATGCCCCTTGTGGTGGCCACGACCTCCCCGGTGGATCTCGTTGCCCCCCTGGCCGACGCGCTGGGGTTCGACGGGGTGATCGCCACCCGCTACGCCGAGTCCGATGGTCGCTACACCGGCAGGTTGGAGGGTGGATTCGTCTGGGGCGTGGGCAAGCGGGCGGCAGTGAGGCAGTGGGCCACCGACCACGGCGTCGACCTCGGGGCCTCCCATGCCTACTCGGACAGCTTCTTCGACCTTCCCCTGCTGCATGAGGTCGGCCATCCCCACCCGTTGAACCCCGACCCGCGGTTGGCGGCGGTGGCTTTGGCCCGACGATGGCCCCTCGAGTACTGGGACCGCGCCCCCGGCGTCCCGTCGGTTGTCGGACTGGAGCCCTATCACCTGCTGCGGCTGTTCTTCCGGCCCGAGGTGTTCCCCTATGCGCGCTTCACTGTGACCGGCGTCGATCACATCCCGAAGTCCGGCCCGGTGCTGCTTGCGTCGAACCATCGGAGCTACTTCGATGTGGCGGCCCTCGGGATGGTCGCGGCCCGGCTCGGCCGGCCGGTCCGCTTCTTGGGCAAACAGGAGATCTTCGATGCCCCGATCGTCGGGCATCTGGCTCGGGCCCTGGGAGGGATTCCGGTGGAGCGGGGGAGCGGGTCCTCCGACTCGATGCGTCGGGCCGCCGCCGCACTTCGCGCCGGCGAAGTCGTCGTCGTCCTCCCTCAGGGGACGATCCCGCGGGGTGCGGAGTTCTTCGATCCGGTCCTGAAGGGCCGCACCGGGGCGGCCCGTCTGGCCGCCGAGACCGGGGCTCCGGTCATCCCCATCGGGGTCTGGGGTACCGAGGAGGTCTGGCCGCGATCGTCCAAGGTGCCGAACGTGGCCACCCTGCAGCACCCGCCCCGGGTCACTGTCACGGTGGGACCGGCCGTCGGCCTCGGACTCGAGGACGCGGCCGCCGACACCGCCACATTGATGGCGGCCATCGCCGACCTGTTGCCGGAGGAGTCCCGCCTCGAGCGGGACCCGACGGACGAGGAACTCGCCCGCACCCGACCTACCGCGTGACCGTTACGGCCGTCGCGAACCCACGCACCCTGTCGGCCCGCGCCTCGGTTGCCACGTGGGTGGTCAGGTTCGTCAATCAGCTGTCGCGGCTGCTCGGACGGGGGAGCGGGACGGTGGCCGGCGGCCGGGCCGGCTTGGCCGTCGACCCCACCCTGCTGGCCGCCCTGGTCGGAGGCAGGGCCGTGGCCCTGGTCACCGGCACCAATGGGAAGACCACCGCCACCCGCCTGATGGTGGCGGCTCTCTCGGGTGCGGAGGGACCCGCCGTCGCGACCAATGACACCGGGTCCAACATGCCCGCCGGCCACGTGGCCGCCTTGGTCGAGTCGCCTCGGGCCACAGCCGCGGTGCTCGAGGTGGACGAGAGCTACCTCGGCCGGCTGATCGAAGAGAGCCGCCCACGTGTGGTGATCCTGCTCAATCTGTCACGGGACCAGCTCGATCGGATCGCCGAGGTCAGGATGCTGGTCGATCGATGGCGGTCGGCCCTGGGTCGCCTTGCCGGTGACGCCGGCCCGGGTGAGCACGCCACGGTGGTGGTGGCCAATGCTGACGATCCCATGGTGGTGTGGGCGGCCGTGGCCGCACCCCAGGTGCTCTGGGTGGGCGCTGGCCAGGTGTGGCACGACGATGCTGTGGGTTGTCCTGCCTGTGGCGGCAGGATCGAGTTCGGCCCCGGGGGCGAGTGGGCCTGCGACCGGTGCGAGTTCGCTCGGCCGGAGCGCGATGCATGGCTCGAGGGTGCCGAGCTGGTCATGGCCGATCGCTCACGGCACGTGCTGTCCTTGGGCCTCCCCGGCCAGTTCAACCGGGCAAACGCCGCCATGGTCGCCCTCGCTGCGACCGTGATGCCCGGTGCGGGGCCACCGGGCGGGTCTGCAGCACCGCTTCCACTCTCTGCGGTGCTGGCCCGCCTCCCCTTGGTCGAAGAGGTGGCCGGCCGGTTCTCCTCCACGTCGTGGAAGGGGCAACCGGTACGTCTGCTGCTGGCCAAGAACCCGGCCGGTTGGACCGCCATCTTCGACCTTCTGGACGAGGGTGCACCGAGCGGAGCCCCGGTAGTCCTCTCGGTCAACGCCCGCATCGCCGACGGGCTGGACCCCAGCTGGCTGTGGGACGTGCCCTTCGAGCGCCTGGCCGGACGGCCGGTGGTGGCCACCGGTGATCGGCGTCTCGACTTGGCGGTGCGGTTGCGGTACGCGGAGGTGTCCCACACGGTGGTCGCCGGGCCCCTGGCGGCGCTCGACCGGGCGGTGGCCATGCGAACCTCGATCACTGCGGGCACGGCCGCTGCCCCGGACCTGGGGGCCGCCGCCCCGGACCCCATCGAATTCCTCGGGAATTACACCGCCTTCGCCGAGCTGGGGAGGCAACTGTGACCACGGCAGCCCGCAGCTCCCCACTCACCATCGCCGTGGTCTACCCCGACCTGCTCGGTACCTACGGGGACGGGGGGAACGGACTGGTTCTGGCCCGCCGGGCGTCGTGGCGCGGCATCGACACGGACCTGATCCAGGCGAGCTCGGGCCGGCCGCTGCCCACCGCCGACCTCTACTGCATCGGGGGTGGCGAGGACGGCCCTCAGGTTCGTGCCGCCGCCGCCCTCCGCGAGGATGGGACGCTAGTAGGGGCCGCGGACCGAGGTGCAGTCGTGTTCGGCGTCTGCGCCGGGTTCCAACTGCTCGGAGGATCCTTCCCCGATAGTGAGGACCGGTCCCACCAGGGCCTCGGCCTGCTCGACGTGCGGACCCGCAAGGGCACCGGTACGCGGGCGGTGGGCGAGCTCGTCGCGACGGTGGCCTCCGATGGACCGCGTTCGCCCGACGGTGGATCGCTGCCACGGCTCACCGGCTTCGAGAACCATGGGGGGGTGACCTCGGTGGGCGCCGGGGCGCGGGTGCTGTCCCATGTGGTCGAAGGGGTCGGGAACGGCGCAGGTGACGGGGGCGAGGGCGCCTGGTCAGGCCGGGTGGTGGGCACGTACCTTCATGGCCCGGTTCTGGCCCGCAACACGGCACTTGCCGACCTCTTGTTGGGTTGGGCGCTGTCCGGTCCGGGTGGGCGCGAGTCTCTCGAGCCGCTGGACGACACCGAGGAGTTGGCGTTGCGCGCCGAACGGCTGGCCGTGGTGCACGAGTCGGGCCGGCGCGACGTCGTGCGCCGGCTGCTCCGTCGCCGGGGTTGAGAGCACTCTTTCCGGAGGGCCCTCGGCAACCGGGCGCCGCGCCGTCCACCGTGGGTGCAGCAGTCAGCGAGCCATCTTCGGCCACTCCACGCCGTCATCGGTGTCCCGGCGCTCGGGGGCAGACGAGAGCATCCACGACCGTCGCCAGGTTGCCGCGTCGGGACCTTGCAGCGAGGGGGTGTCCCCGGACGCTGCCTGCTTGCGAGCCGTCCACCAGTCCGAACCGGCCTCGTTGGCCAAGGTGGCCACCGCGGATTCGATTCGCCCTCCGAAGCGGCGTGCGCCCTCACCCTCCTCGGGCCAGAGAGGAGTGCCGAAGGTGACGGTGGTCCGGGACCTGCGTAGGGAGTTCCTCCCCTTTGGGAGTATGTGCCGGGTGCCGTCCAGGTGCACCGGCACCACCGGTCGCCCGGTGCGGCCGGCCAGATAGGCAGCGCCGCCGCGGAAGGTCTGTGCCCATCCATCGGGAGACCGACCTCCTTCGGGGAAGATCACCAGGTTCCAGTTGTCGGCCAGCAGGTCCGCGGCCAGGTCGGCCGAGCGTCGGTTGACCTTCGTCCGCTCGATGGGGATGGCACCCAGCAGGAACGACCAGGCGTCGGCCTTCCACCGCCGGTCGAAGAAGTAGTCGGCGGCCGCGGCGATCACGGTCCGGTGCCGGAAGCGCAGGGGGAGGCAGCTGAGGAGCAGGGGCGTGTCGATGTGGCTGGCATGGTTCGCCGCGAAGATGACCGGCGCCTCGATCCCCTTGAGCACCTCCTCGCCCCGGATCAGCGGCGAAGCGACCAGCCGGGCCACCGGCCGGGTCACGTTGTCCAGCACCATTGCTCGAGCCAGGCGCACCGGGTACCTCCGCGACCAGGCCGTGTCGTAGTGCACGCCCAGTTCTGGTGCCGGAGCCGGCCGGGGGATCGATTCGGGCCAGCTGGGGGCAGCCAGCGGGAACCTGCTTCTGCCCAGCCGGGCCGCCACCGCGGCGGGCGTCAGCCGGTGCAGGGAGGCGCGCACCCTTGCCGAGCCCGCCCCGGGTTCGCTCGTGCCAAGGCTGGCGTCGGTGCGCACGGCCCGCCGGGGACGCAACGAGTTGGAGGATCCGGGCCTCGGGCTCACTGCACGTCGGCCATGAGGAGCGGGGGGGCGTGGAGGTGGGTGAGTGACGGCGACGGCCCGACGACGTCGCGGGCCATTTCGAGCGCATCGGCCAGGGTGGATGCAGCCCGGAACCCGAGACGGTGCACGGCTGCCTGGTCACCCCTGACGATGATCACCGCGCCCAGGTGCTGGAGCGCGTGGGCGCACCAGTACCACATGTAGAACGGGTGGACGCCGTGGTAGGCGTGCCCAGTGCGGTACAGATGGATGTACCACGGGTCGGTGGCGAACCCCTCTTCGAACCGATCCGCCACCTCGACGGGGTCGGTCGTCTCGCTCAACACCTGCTCGAAGAAGTCGATGTAGCTCGGGTGGTGGACCGGGTTGAACTCCCAACGGGTGGGGTGGGTCATGATCAGGACCCCGCCTTCGCGGACCAGCGGTTTGCCTCGGTAGAGGTTGAAGAAGTACCCGAGGCCCAGGCACGCCACCAAGATCGGGTTGAGGATGGAGTTCACGTTGTAGGGGCTGATGTAGGGGAGACCCATGGTCAAGATGTCGGTCTGGCCTTCGACGATCACGCCCTGCTGCTCCCACACGTGCTCGGTGGTGATGGCGTGGACGGCTTCGACCTCCCCGGCCTGCACGGAGGTCATCCGATGGGGGGCCTTCACCGAGTGGAAGATCTGGCGCGCATAGCGGGCCGGTGTCCGGTCGAGGGCCTTGGACGCCGCCAGGTACCCGATGCGATCCTTGGCCTTCCACTCCCATTCGCGCTTCTGGAGAAATCGGAAGGCCTCGGGGAAGGTGTCGTTGTTGAGGGTGGTCTCGATCTGGAAGACCTTCACACCGGCTGCCGCGATCAGGCGCCCCATCCGCCAGTTGGCCGAGTGCAGCTCCGAACGGTGCTGGTCCATGAACGATCGGCTCTTCTGCATCGTCAACGGGTTGTGATGGTGGCGCAGGCTCTTGTAGCTGGCCAGGCCGGTGGCGACGCTCTTGTGGCCGCCGTCCATGGCCACCAGGTTGATGTTGACGTAGACCAACAGGTCGCTCTCCGCTGCACGCTTGTTGATCTCGACGTCCTCCCCTTCATCGGTGAGGCCGAGGTGGACCAGGGCATCCGGGTCCTCGGCATCGTGCTGGGTCAACAGCCCAGCGGGGGCGAACGCGTCGTAGATCCGGTCCCCGATGGCGTGGCGAAGCTCCGGTTCGGTCATCCGCCGATGGAGGGCGAGTGCCACGATGAGAACCACGTCGTCGACGCCGGCCTCGGCGGCCATGTCGAGCACCTGCTCGATGACCAGCTGGCGGATGTCAGGTCGTTCCATCGGCGGCAACGGCAGGGAGATGTCGTCGAAGGCGATGGTCAGCCTCATGCCCGGGCGGAGCAGGGAGGGGAGCGGGTCGCTGTCACCGACCGGGTAGTTGAGCGCTGCCCGGATGGCGGCCGAGGGGTCCTGCAACGGGTCGATCGGCTCGGGCGCATAGATCACCCGGCTGCCCTCGGGAAGACGCTCGAGGCTGAACCGCTCGCCGTGCCAGAAGAGGGTGGGCGGGGTCGAGCGGTCGACGTCGAGCACGAATCCGGGCCTGGGGCTCATCGGGTGCTTCCTTTCGGGTTGCGAAGGTCGAAGACCACTTTCACCGCGCCCCGGCGGCCGGCAGCACCGGCGTGGGCGATGGCCTCGTCGTAGCGTTCGAGGGGATAGGCGGCCGACACCAGCCTCCCGAGCCCGGCAGCGGACACCAGCTCGATGGCCAGCTCGAAGCTCCGCCGCGGGCGGACGGCGTCCGCTGTCCCCGAGTCAGCGGTCCCCGAGTCCGCACTGGATTCCGTTCCGTAGGCGTAGGCACCCACCAGGGTCAGCTCGCGATGCCAGAGGGGAGCCAGGTCGACCGACACCTTGCCCGGCATCCCTACCAGCACCACCCGGCCGCGGGGCCGGACCATGGCCAGGGCCTGGGTCAGCGACTCGGCGGTGCCCACGCAGTCGAAGACCACGTCGGCGCCGTTGGTCAACCGCCCGGCCAGCACCAGGGAGCCGGCGCGTTTGCGCACGGAGCGTGCGAGCTGATCGGGGTGGACCACCGTGTCCGCGCCGAGGGTCGCGGCCAACTTCTGCTGATGGGCGTGCTTGGCCCCGACCATGACCGTGCACGAGGTGGCGGGCCGCACCACGCGGTGCAGTGCGGCCACGGTGGTCAGCCCGAGGGTACCCGCCCCGATGACCGCCACGAGGTCGTCGTTCTCGATACCGGCGGAGAGCGCGGCATGCACCGCGCACGCGGTGGGCTCGATGATGACGGCGTCCTCGTCGGAGAATCCCTCGGGGACGGCGTGTAGTTGCGAGGAGTGGGCCACCAGGCCGGCGGTCGACCACCCGCCCCCGGTATCGGCGCAGAATCCGGACTGCAGCCCGGGAGCGAGGTCCCCGAAGGCGACATTGCCACACAACCCGGTGTGTCCCCCGGCGCACTGCGGGCAGAGGGGGCGGATGTGACGCGGGGCACAGCCCAGTACCGGCTCGATCACCGCACGGGCACCGGGTTCCAGCGGCCTGCCCGCGTGGTCGACCCCACCGCTGTCGAGGATGCCCGCCACCTCGTGGCCCGGCACGAACGGGAAGCTGACCATGTCCTCGAAGTAGCGGGAGCTGCGCCCGTCCAGTGTGGCCAGGTCGGAGCCGCAGATACCGGAAAGCAGGGGCCGCAGGTGGTGCCATCCCTCGCCGGGCAGTTCGGGAGGTTCGCACTCGAGCAGCTGCAGTGGGCCGATGCCCGCGCCCCGACCCGAACCGAACACCGACGCCACCCGTGAGGCGGCAAACCGGGGGAGGTTCCGCTCGAAGACCAGTGCCTTCATCGGTGACCCCCATCGGCGTTCCGCCGGATGGAGCCGGCGAGTGCCGCCGGACTGGTGCGACCACGCCGGAGGGAGCCCCGTCGGTCGAGGGGCCCGAGCGGCAGCAGAGGCTGGGACCCTCCGTCGGCCTTGTGCCAGTTCTCCACGTGCCAGCCGCGTCGCCGAGCGATGGCGGCCAGTTTGGCCTCGGGGTTGACCGCCACCGGAAAGCCGACCGCTTCGAGCATGGGAAGGTCGCTCGCCGAGTCGGCGTAGGCCATCGACTCTTCGAGCTTGAGCCCTTCGGCCTCCGCGTAGTCGGCCAGTACCAGGGCCCGGGCCTCCCCGATGGGGGGCAGCTCCTCGAGCCGGCCGGTGAACTTGCCGTCGGCTTCGCCGAGGCGAGCGCAGACGATGTCGTCGAAGAGTGGTCGCAGTGGCTCGACCACCAAATCGAGGGCACCGGTGATCAAGATGGTGCGGTGCCCGAGGGCCCGGTGCTCGCGGACACGTGCGATTCCGGCGGGAAACGACTTTGCCAGTAGCAGGTGGTGGAAGAGCTCCCAGCCGTCGTCCCGCAATCGGTCGACGGGCGCTCCTTCGTAACGCCGGTAGAAGGAGCGTAGGAAGTCGCCACGGTCGCGGCGGTCCAGGGCGAGCAGCGACGGCGCCTCCCCCAGCAGGTCGGCCACGAAGGCAGCGCGCTCCCCGGCGGGAAGGTGGCGCGAAGCGAGCCACGCGTATGAGTCGACCACGTTGGAGGCGATCAGCGTGTTCTCGAGGTCGAACGCCGCCAGATGTCGATCGGGGGAGAGGATGGCCTTGCGCGCCCGCTCGGATCGGTTGGGCTTGATCGACCTGCCCGGCGTCGTACGGACCCGGGCGTGTTCGATGATCGACGGAAGGTGGATGTCGCGGATGTAGGTCTCCCAGTCCACTGCGGCGGGATCGAAGCAGAAGGTCTGGCGGTCGTCGTCGTCCATCCGGTCCCACAGGGCCAGCAGGCGGTCCACCCGGTAGAGGGCCTCGGTCTCGGTGTAGGCGCCGTAGAGCTCGACGTAGCCGAGGGCCCGATCGGCGAGGAGGTGCTGTTCTTCGAGGGCGGCCATCCACTCGGCCTGCCGGCCCCGGATGGGCAGCGAGCCCACCAACTTTTCGGCGAGGTCCATCGCTCGGCTCGCTCGTGTGAGCTGGCGCTGTACCCGACCCCGACCCGGAAACGACCAGGCCGGCACCACGATGGGCTGGCCGTCGCTGTCGTAGAGGGGGTGCTCGGTGAACCACGCCGTGACCAGCTCCACCAGGCGCCCGTAGCGGAACGGGTTCCGGATCCCGGAGGCGACGTGGTACACGGTCGGCCCCTGGTAGCTCTCTGCCGGTTCGATGAGGCTCTCGCCGGCCACGGCGATGATGGCGGCCACCACCAGGTCGACCGGGATCACGTCGGTTATCCCTTCGGGCACACCCGGAAACTCCCGCAGGAGGCCCCGGGCGTAGGAGATGATGATCGGCTCCGCCATCCGGAAGCCGCGGATCCAGCCCGGGCGGGGCTCGGCCAGCGCCGATTCGATGATCGACGGCCGGATGATGGTGATGGGGAGGATGTCCCCGAACTGGGAGACGAGGGCCCGCTCACCGAGGGCTTTGGTGTACGGGTAGGCATCGGGCCACCCGAGTGACTGGGCCCGCGCCTTGCCCGCCTCGACCATCTGCTTCTTCACCCAGTCCTCACGGAGCCGCTCGGCCCGCTCGGCGAGGAGGTGCAGGCCGGCTGCTCCCAGCTCTCCGCGGGCCTCCTTGTTGAACTGGACCAGTCGCTTGGGACGGCGGGATTCGGCATCGGTATCGCCCCGCTGGCGTCTGGCCGCGTCGACCTCGGTGCGCCAGTCCACCTCCACGCTGAAGGGGTTGGCGTCCAACAACTCCTCTTTGGCCTCGCCTTGATGCGTGCCGGCCACATAGGCGGTGGAGACCGGAATCATATGGACCGGACCGAGGCGACCCTGGTGCTCGGCGAGCTGCCTGGCGGCCACCATGGCTGCTGCCACTCGCGAGGGTCCGAGCAGGTTGACCTCGACAGCCGCGTCGAGAGGCGAATCGAAGCTGACCGATGCCGCCGAGTGCACCACGATGTCGCACTCCGACATCGAGAGGCGCCCCTCCTCGTCGAGGCCGAGACCGTCGGTCGCCACGTCGCCGGCGACCGCCGAGACACGTGAGGCCACCTCGGCCTCGAACCCCGCCCCGTGTTGCTGGCGGAGCCGATCGAAGCAGTCGTTCTTGAGGATCTCCTTGGTGGCCCGTTGCATCGGGGTGGCACGGCGCCCGGGTCGGATGAGGAGCACTACCTCGCTGTCGGGGACGCACCGGAGCAGGCGCTCGACCAGGGCAGTTCCCAAAAAGCCGGTGGCGCCGGTGATGAAGAAGCGCTTGCCGGCCAGGGCGTCGCGGACGCGGGTCACCGGATCTGTCTACCATATGGTAAGTGACCGAGTCGACAGTGGGCGAGACAGCCCCGGGAGGACGCGATCGGAGCCGCCCCCGTCCGGTCCCTCCGGGTGGTCGGTCGGGGCCCGACGGAGCCAGCACCTCCGAGCGCATCCTCGATGCAGCCCTGGCCTCGTTCGCCAACCGCGGCTACGAGGCGTCGTCGCTCGATGCCCTGGCCCAGGGCCTCGAGGTTCGCAAACAGACCATCCTCTACTGGTTCCCTTCCAAAGAGGTCCTCCTCGAGGCGGTCATCGACCGCAGTGCCGTCGAGTTGTCGTCTGCGTTGGAGGGCTCGCTCGCCTCCGCCGGCAGCGGGTGGGCGCGAGTGGACGCGGTGGTCCGTTCGGTGTTCCGGCTGGCGGCCAGGCGACCCGAGCTGGTGGGGCTGGTGCGTGAGATGGGCCGCCTCGGTACCCCGGCCGCCACTCGCTTCGTCACCGCGCTCGACCCGTTGGTGAAGCGCGCCTCGGAGTTCCTCGAAGCGGAGATGGATGCCGGGCACATGCGCCGCCACGAGCCCCGCCTGTTGCTGCTGGCCATCTACTCCACGGTGATCGGCATGTTGACCGAGGTCGAGGTGCTGCGCGCCTTCGGCGAGGAGCCGACCGCCCGTTCACTGGTGCGACGGCGCAACGAGATCCTCGATCTGTTGCGCTCGGCCCTGGTGACCGACGCAGGCTGAAGCCGGCTCAGTCGGTGGTCTTGGTAGCCCTGCGCTCCCGCCACGATGGCTTGGGCGTCGGCGGTGCAGGGGGTGCGGTCCGTTTCGGCGTGTAGCGCTTGTTCGGTTCGGGCATGGCCGGCCCCTTGTTCCGGGAGCCCCTAGTTGCAGGCTTCGCCGTCGATCTGGCAGACGAGGACCGGGTGCCCGATGCACCGCTGGAGGACCCGCCCGCCCGGGCGGCTCGGACGTTGGCGGCAGCGTCCCGCTGGATCTTGTAGGAGCGGTAGAGCAGCCAGGCGGCGAGGGCGAGGAAGGGAAGTCCGAGGAAGAGAGCCGAGTTGGCGAAGGCCAAGAAGGTGAACAGGGCCACGAAGCCGACCAATGCCCGCCGGCCGATCAACGTGGTGGCCAGCAACATCCCTGCCGCGATCAGGCTGACGACCAGGGTGGTCGTCGGCGCGAACTGGCCCTTGACCGGATGGAAGTGGGCGTTGTTGGTCTCTGCCAGGTAGAGGATGGTGCCGAACAGCGCGGACCCACCTGCAGCGGCGAAGGAGAAGCGCTTCTCACGCTCGTCGAGGCGGTCGATCGCCCACTTGGTGGGAATGTCGGCCTTTCCGGGCTCGATGTTGGCAGACTGCACGCTGTTGCGGATCCGTTCCATCCGACCAGGCTTGGGCGCCGGCCGTTCCGCTGATACGCGGTCTGTGTGCGCTTCGGAGTCGGAATCGCCGTCCCAATCTGGATCTGCAGTTCGCTTGGCCATCGCGGAAAGGCTACCGGTCCTGACGGTGAGCTTCGTAGGCAGGCCCCTTGCCGGGCGCGCTCCGGGTCGATGCCGCATCCTGACCGCACGTCATGCGGGAGCGAGCACCAGGCTCAGCCCGAAGTTCTCCTCGGGGAGGAGCTCCCGAAACCCGTTCTGATCGCCGCGTCCTCCCATGAGCGCCAGCGATGATCGGGCCGGTCGGGCTCCGGATATCCCCGCCGGGTCCTCGACGGTCAGCTCGAGATGGTGGATCCGCCCGGACCGACCGCCCAACCAGTCGGCGAGGGGGCGGTCGGCGGCTGGATCGGTGGGGTCGGCGCGGTTAGTGGGCGCGATCAGCCGCAGCCCGAGCGGACCTCCCCACTGCAGGTCCACCCAGCGATGGTCGGCGAACACGCCTTCGTCCACGACTTGGCCGCCGAGCAACTCGACGAAGAGACCAGTGGCCACCGTCAGGTTGGCAACGACATGGACCACCCGGCCGAGCGATGCTGGGGGAACGGCGCCGGACCCGTCGTCTCGCTGCCGGCGCTCGCTCGGGAAGTCAGGAGGCGGCTGGCTGACCCAGGGGATCGGGGCCTCGGCCAACTGGACGACGACCCCTGTGGCCTGCTTGGGGTGGATGAAGGCCTCCATCCACTCCGGATCGCTGAGGTTGACGCCGATCGGCTCGAACCCCGCGCGCTCGACCTGTTCGAGCGCTGCACGCAGGTCGGGGACCTTGAAAGTGAGGTGATGGGCGCCCGGACCATTGGCGGTGATGAACCGAGCGAGGAAGTCGTTGACCTCGACGTTGTAGGGCATGAGCACCTCAACTCGGGCGCCGTTGCCGAACCGCAGCTGGGCCGGGGCGAACCCGGGCCCGGGACCACCCGAATTCCACTCCGCCCCGAGGTCGACCACATAGCGGGTCCAGACGTCGTGCCATCGGGGCACGGCGTGGGCAACGTGATCGAGCACGGTTCCGATGATGGTCGCTCCACTCATGGCCACAGACTGCATGCAGGTGGCTCGGGTTGTCGAAACGGGGTGGTCGCCTTGGGAGACAACCGCTTGTGGCCTGGGCGGATGCTCCAGTACCTTCGGGGACATGGACTTCCGCCGAGAGTCAGTGGTAAGCCTGGCAGGCCAGGTGCGCAGCGGTCAGCTGTCTGCGGCCGAATTGGTCGATCACGCCCTTGCCCGGATCGGCGCGGACAATCCGACGGTCAACGCCTTTGTCGCTGTCGACCAAGTACGGGCGCGAGCAGCGGCTGCTGCAGTCGATGCTCAGGTGGCCGCCGGACAGGACCCCGGTCCGTTGGCCGGTATCCCCATCGGGGTCAAGGACCTCGAGGACGCGGCCGGATATGTGACCACCTGCGGCTCGATGGCCTTTGCCGCTGATCCGCCGGCCACGGCGGACTCGGCGTTGGTCGCGCGGTTGGTGGCCGCCGGGTGTGTTGTGGTCGGTAAGACCAACACACCTGAGCTTGGATGGAAGCCGGACACCGACAACCCGGTCTTCGGGCCGACGCTCAACCCGTGGAACCTCGATCACACGCCGGGCGGCTCGTCCGGGGGGAGTGCGGCGGCGATCGCCTCGGGCATGGTCCCACTGGCAACGGGTTCCGACGGGGGCGGCTCGATTCGAATCCCGTCGTCGTGTTGCGGCCTGTCCGGCATGAAGACCTCGCTCGGCCGGGTGCCGAGCGGTGGACCGCATGCGCCCGACTGGCAGCATCTCTCGACCAAGGGCCCGATGGCCCGCAGGATCTCCGATGTGGTGGCCGCGCTGGATGTCGTGGTCGGGCCGGATCCGACCGACCTCCGGTCCCTACCCCGCCCCGAGGCGTCGTGGACCGCCGCGCTCGATGATGCGAAGCCACCTCGTCGGGTGGCGTGGTCCCCGACACTCGGGTACGCGGAGATCGACGCAGAGGTGTTGGCCATCTGCCGGCACGCAGTGGAGGTGATGGCCGGCTTGGGCACCGAGGTGGTCGAAGTGGACACCGTCTTCGACGCCGACCCCGTCGACCAGTGGTTGACCCTGTCCGGCGTCTACAACCTCCGGACCTACGCCGGTATTCGGGGCACACCAGCCTGGGAGCATGTGGATCCGATCCTGCGCATGGTGATCGACGGGGCCGCAGCGACTAGTGCACTCGACGTGGTGTTGGCCGAGGATGCCTGTCACCTGCTCAACCTCAGGTTGGTCGACCTCTTCCACGACGTGCGATTGCTTATTGCCCCCACGATGGCTGCCAGCCCTCCACCCCGTTCGCTGGGCGGCTCGGGGATGATCAACGGGGCGACCGACTTCAACTGGGTCAAGCTCACCTATCCGTTCAACATGACCCGTTCACCGGTTGCCACCGTCTGTGCCGGGTTCACTTCGGCCGGACTGCCGGTGGGCCTGCAACTGATCGGGCCTCAACACGGTGACCTGGTCGTGCTGCGATCGGCTGCAGCATTGGAAGAGGCGCTTGGCCTCGACACCGTGGCCCCGTTTCCTGCGGGTGCCGCCGGGTCGTCGCACGCGTAGCCGACCGGACGGCAGATGAGGTGGGTGCTGGTTCGCCCGGAGATTGCCTTTCTCGGAGGCGGGCTACGATGTCCACCTGCTCGGCCACAG
>JADGOE010000074.1 GCA_017883135.1 Acidimicrobiales bacterium | reverse complement strand
TCGGGCCGAGGAACTGGTGCGGGTCGAGTGTGACAACACCGGCAAGCCGTTCGCCGTCACCATGTCCGAGGAAATCCCGCCGATGGTCGACCAGATCCGCTTCTTCGCGGGAGCCGCTCGCCACCTCGAGGGCAAGTCGGCCGGCGAGTACCTGAAGGACCACACCTCGTTCGTCCGCAGGGAGCCGATCGGCGTGTGCGCAGCGGTCACGCCGTGGAACTACCCGATGATGATGGCCGTGTGGAAATGGGCACCGGCCCTCGCGGCCGGCAACGCGATGGTGCTGAAGCCGGCCGACACCACACCGGCATCCACGCTGTTGATGGCCGAGATCATGGCCGAGCACCTTCCCCCTGGTGTGTTCAATGTTGTGTGTGGCGATCGCGACACCGGCCGCATGTTGGTGGAGCACCCGACGCCGGCCATGGTGTCGGTGACCGGAAGCGTCCGCGCCGGAATGGAAGTGGCGACCGCTGCGGCGGCGGGCGTCAAGCGGGTCCATTTGGAACTGGGGGGCAAGGCCCCGGTGCTGGTATTCGACGATGCCGATGTCGCCGCAGCCGCAGAGGGAATCGCCATCGCCGGGTACTTCAATGCCGGCCAGGACTGCACCGCTGCGACCCGGGTGCTGGCCGGCCCGGGCGTGTATGACGACTTTGTGGCGGCCCTGGCCGAGCAGGCCCAGGCCCAGACGGTCGGTGGCCTCGACGTGGAGGACGCAGACTTCGGACCGCTCAATAGTGCGGCCCAGCTGGCCCGGCTCACCGGCTTCTTCGACCGGCTGCCCTCGCATGCCGAGGTGGTCACCGGTGGCGCCCAGGTGGGCACTCGCGGCTTCTGCTTCGCTCCCTCGATCGTCGCCGGCGTGGACCAGGGGGACGAGGTGGTCCAAGAGGAGATGTTCGGTCCTGCCATCACCGTTCAGCGGTTCACCGACGAGGAGCAGGCGGTGGCCTGGGCCAACGGCGTCAAGTACGGGCTTGCCTCGAGCGTGTGGACCCGCGACCACGGCAGGGCCATGCGGATGGCCAAGGCCCTCGACTTCGGCTGCGTGTGGATCAACACCCACATCCCGATCGTCGCCGAGATGCCACACGGAGGGTTCAAGCAGTCCGGCTACGGCAAGGACCTGTCGGGCTACGGTTTCGACGAGTACACGCGTATCAAGCACGTCATGAGCTACATCGCAGGTTGAGCAGCACCCGTTGAGCAGGGCCAATCGAGGGCGCTTTCACCGACCGTTCCGACTGCAAGGGGAGAGCACATGAGCACCGACGTCGTAGAGAATGGTGGACAACCGCCTGAGGTGCCAGGGCCGTTCGGGGCACCGGTTCCCAGTGGCGAAGCAGCAACGACCCTGCGGGCCGACACCCTCAACCTGTTCGACTCGACGGTGGTCGCGGTGTCCTCGGTGGCACCGGCCTACACCTTGGCTGCCACCATGGCCACGCTGTTCCTCGTGGGCGGTATCGGCTACGCGGGACCGGCGGTGATCTGGATCGCCTTCGTCCCGGTGCTGTTCATCGCCATCTCGTACTTCCACCTCAATCGCCGCGATCCGGACTGCGGGGCCTCCTATGCCTGGCTGTCCAAACTGGTACACCCGACGGTCGGCTGGTTCAACGGCTGGGTGCAGGTGGCCGCCAGCATCCTGTTCTGCATCTCGGCGCCGATCGTGGCTGGTTCCTACACCCTCCAGCTCATGAACGAATGGGGCTGGATCTCCGCCTCGTCTGCCGCCAGCGTCGGGAACCAGGCCGTCTGCGCCGGGTTCTGGCTGGCGCTGGTCACCTTCATCTGCATCTGGGGGATCCGCTGGACCACCAACTTCCAGTGGTTGCTGCTGATCATCGAGTACACGGCCGTCATCGCCTTCTCGATCTGGGGCATCGTCAAGGTGGCCGTCGACCACCCGGCCGGTTCGACCAGTTTCCACTGGTCGTGGCTGAGCCCGATGTCCATCCATGGCTTCAGTGCACTGTCGGCCGGTATCGTGCTCGGCGTCTTCTTCTTCTGGGGCTGGGACACCGCCACCAACCTGAACGAGGAGTCGAAGAACTCCACCAAGACCCCGGGTCATGCCGGCATCATCGCCATGTTCCTGCTGCTCTTGATCTTCGCCATCAACTCGGCGCCCAGATGCTGCTGCCCGCCTCGGCGTGGAATGCCCACCAGTCCACCATCCTCTTGTACTTCGCCCAGCAGGCCGCAGGCCACTGGGCCGGCTACGTGATGATCATCGCGGTGCTGTCGTCAACGGTGGCCACCACCCAGACCACGCTGCTGCCGGCCGCGCGCATCACGCTGTCGATGTCGCGGGACCGGGTGTGGCCGAAGCTCTTCGGCACCATCCAGGGCAAGCTCAAGACGCCGGCGGTGGGCACACTCATTCTGGCGTTCATCTGCATGTTCGGCATCGTGCTGGTGAGCAATGTGTCCTCGATCAACAATGTGTTCACCAACCTGATCTTGAACATCGGCGTGCTGATCGCGTTCTACTACGGCGTGACCGGTCTCACCTGTGCGTGGGCCTATCGCAAGGTCGCCTTCCAGAAGGCCAGCTTCTTCTTCACCGGGGTGCTGCTTCCGTTCCTCGGCGGGTTGGTGCTCCTGTCCGTCGGCGTCAAGGTCGTGGTCAATGCCGGATGGAGCAGCGGCTACGCCGACATCATCACCCTGCTGCTCGGAATCCCGCTGGTGATCATCGCCCGGTTCACCACCAAGGGCGACTTCTTCAAGCAGCGTCCAATCGCCTACACCGAGATCGGCGAGTGAGGCGGCCGGAATGATCGTCGGCATACCGAAGGAAGTGAAGGACGACGAGTACCGGGTGGCCATCACCCCGGCCGGTGTGCGCGAGCTCACCGCCGCCGGCCACACCGTGTTGGTCGAGCGGGATGCCGGAGCGGGCTCGTCGATACCCGACGCTGACTTCGCCGCCACCGGTGCCAGGGTAGTGGAGGACCCCGACGACATCTGGGTCGAGTCCGACATGATCCTGGGTGTCAAGGAACCGGTGGCCGAGGAGTACCCGCGCCTCGCGTTCCACCGCGGCCAGGTGCTATTCACCTATCTGCACCTGGCCGCGTCGCGACCGTGCACCGACGCGCTGGTGGCTGCCGGCAACACCGCCATCGCCTATGAGACCGTGCGCCTGGCGGGCAATTCGCTTCCCCTGCTCACACCGATGAGCGAGGTGGCCGGGCGGATGGCGCCGTTGATGGGTGCCCACCACCTGATGCGTCCCGGCGGGGGCAGGGGCGTCCTGGTCTGCGGAGTGCCCGGTGTCCGATGCGCCAAGGTGGTCATACTCGGGGCCGGCGTGGCCGGTATGGCCGCAGCCACCCTGGCGGTGGGCATGCACTCCGAAGTCTTCATCCTCGACCGGAACCTCGAGCGCCTCCGCCAGGTGGACCATCACTTCCGGGGCGGGTTGGAGACGGTGGCGTCCAGCACCCACGCGATCGAGGAGGTCTGCATCGATGCCGACATCGTCATCGGCGCCGTACTGGTAGTGGGGGCCAAGGCGCCCAAGCTGGTCTCCGACGAGCTGGTGGCAGAGATGCGTCCGGGCTCGGTGCTGGTCGACATCTCGGTCGACCAGGGAGGGTGCTTCCAATCGACCCGGCCGACGACCCACTCCGACCCCACCTTCGAGGTGAACGGCTCGTTGTTCTACTGCGTGGCAAACATGCCCGGCGCGGTGCCCCATTCGTCCACCCATGCGCTGGTGAATGCCACACTTCCCTACGTGCTCGACATCGCCAACCACGGTTGGCGCGATGCGGTGAGGGCGGACCCCGCGTTGGCTGAAGGGGTCAACGTGGCAGAGGGCGCAGTGGTCTACGAGCCGGTGGCGGCCGCACACGGCCTGACTGCCAAGCCGCTCGCCGCCGTCCTCGACTGACCGGGCGCCGCCGTGTCGACCGGTCAGAGCTAGGCCAAGTCGCCCGGCCGCATCGAGCCCGGCACCGGATCTCCGCCGGCCAGGTGCGCAGGCAGCTCGATGCCGGCGCGCAGTGCGGGGTCGGCCAACGGGTCCAACCGGACGGTGCGCAGGGGGATCTCGCCGGCCCAGACATCGAGCTCGCCGTCGGGGTCGCCAGCGTCATCGGGCGGACCGGCGCTCACTTTCACGGAAGACTCCGCCAGGCCCAGGCGCAGAACGGTGGTTGCCGCCAACTCCTTGGTCGACGGGGCCCGGGCGTACCCCCACTGGCCCGCCACCACCTGGTCCGAGATCGCCCTCAGGCCGGCCAGCTTCTCCTCGGGATCGGACAGCACCGTGGGGAGCCCGTAGACCATCGCGCAGCGGTAGTTGATCGAGTGGTTGAAGAGCGACCGGGCCAGCACCACTCCGTCGACGTGGGTCACTGTGACACACACCGGTGTCGGGGTCGCTGCGGCCCGCAGGCTGCGACTGGCCACCGAGCCGTGGAGGAAGAGGTAGTCGCCGGCCCGCCCGTAGGTGGTGGGCACCACCATCGGCCAGCCATCGATGACGAGTCCGAGATGGCAGACGAAGCCGGCGTCGAGGACTGCATGGAGATCTTCGGTCCGGTACGAGCCTTCGGCGGGCAGCCGCCGAAGCCGGGTCCGGTCGGTCACCCTCACCTGGTCGGCCCCTCGGGCGCAGTGGGTTCCGGCATGGGACGATTGTGGCACGGTGACGCCGGCGCTGGTCCGTCGAGCTCCATCCCCTGCGGACGGCAGACGCCGTGGGCCCGACCACCGGAAGGACAGGCAGATGCGGATAGACAGTGGCGGCGTCGAGATCAATGTCGAGGTCACCGGCGACGGGCGCCCGTTGGTGCTGCTCCACGGCTTTCCGGATTCGGGACGTCTATGGTGCAATCAGGTCCCGGCCCTGGTCGAGGCCGGGTTCGAGGTCATCGTGCCCGACCTCCGGGGGTTCGGGTCGTCGGGGAAGCCGACCGGTGTCGAGGCGTACGGCCTGTGGTTGCCGGGTGGCGATGTGCTCGCCATCCTCGATCACCTGGGCATCGAGCGGGCCCACGTGGTGGGCCACGACTTCGGCGCTGCACTGGCGTGGTACCTGGGCATCTTGGCCCCCGAACGGGTCGATCACCTGGTCGCCCTGTCGGTCGGCCACCCGCTGGCCTTCCGGGCGGTCGGGATGGAGCAACTCGAGAAGTCGTGGTACATGTTCCTCTTTCAGTTCGAAGGGGTGGCCGAACGGTGGCTTTCGGACGACTCGTGGGCCAACTTCCGCGCCTGGTCGAACCACCCTGATGTGGACACGGTGATCGCCGACCTGCAGCGAGAGGGATCGCTCACCGCGGCGCTCAACTGGTATCGGGCGAACGTCGCCCCCGACACGCTGCTCGGCCCGCCGATGGAGCTGCCGCCGGTGGTGGCGCCGACGATGGGGGTGTGGAGTACGGGGGACTTCGCCCTCACCGAGGCGCAGATGAGCGGATCCTCCGCGCACGTGACCGGTCCGTGGCGTTACGAGCGGATCGAGGGGCCGGGGCACTGGATGCCCCTCGAGGCGCCTGATGTGGTCAATCGACTCCTCCTCGACTTCCTTCCCGGCTAGGGGCAGCTCACCCGTTGCGGAGGATCGGACTCGACTCGAGGCGCCCGGTATGCTCGGCCAGGTGAGCCCGCCTCGCAAGGCCACGCGGTCGCACACCGTCGACGTCGACGGTCCAGTGCACTACGTGGACATGGGAGGACCGGCCGGCGGCCCACTCCTGATCGGCGTGCACGGTCTCGGTGGTTCCCATCTCAACTGGTCGGCCATCGCCGGACGCCTGACCCGGCGGTCGCGGTTCGTCGCCCTTGATCTGGTCGGGCACGGGCTCACGCCGCTGGAGAACCGGTCCGCGGACATCGAAGGGCACCGTCGGCTGCTGAGCGGGTTCATGCGCGCCGTGAGCGGCTCGCCGGCAATCCTGATCGGCAACTCCATGGGAGGTCTGGTAGCAGCGTTGCAGGCTGCCACTGAGCCCGAGACGGTTGCCGGCATGATCCTCATCGACCCCGCCCTGCCCACCGCACGTCTGGGACTGGTGCATCCGAGGGTGATCGCCAACTTCGTGCTGTGCGCGGTCCCCGGTGTCGGCGAACGACGGCGGAGCAGAGTGTCCATCGTGTCCTCGACGTCTGCTGCGTCGACCGCTCCCGCGTCCCGGTCGGCGTGGTCGAGGCTCATGTGGAGCTCACCGGGCGGGTCGACCGGGCGCGTGGCGATATCGCCTACCTCCGCTCGGCCCGGTCACTGTCCTTGCTGATGGCCAGCCCGGCGGCGACCATGAACCGGCTGGCCAAGGTCGACCAACCTGTGCTCCTGGTCCACGGTGAGCGCGACGTGTTGATCCCCCTGTCGGCCGCCCGTCGCACCAGCTCGGCGCATCCTGAGTGGCGGTTCGAAGTGGCCCCGGACACCGGTCACCTGCCGATGCTGGAGGCCCCCGAGTGGACGAGTCGGACCATCGACGACTGGCTGGACCACCAGGGGAGGAGGGCCGCCGTCCGGGCCTCGGGTCCTGCGATCGTGGAGGCAGCCACCGAGTGAACCCTCAGTGGACCTGGCGGTCGAGTCCCTCCCAGTAGGGCGCCCGGAGCTTGAACTTCTGCAGCTTGCCGGTTGCAGTGCGAGGAAGCTCCTTTCGGAGCTCCACCTGTTTGGGGCACTTGTACCCGGCCAGCACCGTCCGGCAGTGGGCGATCACAGTCTCCTCGGTGAGCTGGCTGCCATCGGACTGCACCACCAGGGCGATCACCATCTCCCCCCAGGTGTCGTGGGGTATCCCGATGACGGCCACCTCGATCACCCCGTCGAGGGAGAAGATCGCGTCTTCGACTTCGACCGACGAGACGTTCTCACCGCCGGTGATGATGACATCCTTCTTCCGGTCGAGGATGCTCAGGTGCCCCTCGTCGTCCAGCAGGCCGCCGTCACCGGTGTGGAACCACCCGCCTTCGAGCGCGGCCTCGGTCTCCACGGGTTGTTGCCAGTAGCCCTCCATGACGGTGTTGCTCCGGGTCAGGATCTCACCGTCGTGGTCGATCCGCAGTTTGGTGCCGACAGCCGGAGCCCCGGCTCGCATCAGCTTGCGGGCCCGTTCCGCCGAGGTGAGGTCGTCCCACTCCGGGCGGCGTCGGTTGATGGTGAGCAGTGGAGCGGTCTCGGTGAGCCCGTAGATCTGGATGAACTCCCATGCGAGCTCCGACTCGATCCGCTCGATGGTGCGGCTGGGTGGGGGTGCACCGGCCACCACGACTCGCATGGTGCCCCTGCCCGGAAGCGCGTGGTCCCAGTCGGGCAGCGCGTCCAGCACCGCGTTGAGTGCCGCGGGAGCGGCACACAGGAGTGTCACCCCGTGGCGCTCGACCCGTCGCAGGATCTCGGCACCGTCGACCTTGCGCAGTACGACCTGGGGACAGCCCATCGCAGTCGTCGACCACGGCATGCCCCATCCATTGGCATGGAACATGGGGAGCGTATGGAGGTAGACGTCCCGGTCGGAGAGCTGGATGTGCCAGCCGAAGACGGCCGTGTTGACCCAGTTGTTCCGGTGGGTCAGCTGCACGCCCTTGGGCCGGGCCGTGGTGCCCGAGGTGTAGTTGATGGTGGCGGTGGCCTGTTCGTCCGCCTCCCACGACCGGGGCTCGGCATCGGCGGGGTAGAGCTCGTCGTCGCTTTCGGCGCCCAGCACGAAGCGGCGGTCGACCTCGATCCCCGACAGCGCCTCGTCGAGTTCGGGGTCGACCAGTAGCACCGACGCTCCGGCGTGCCCCACGATGTACTCGACCTCGGCGGCGGCCAGCCGGAAGTTGATGGGAACCAGGATGCGGCCCCATCCGGACACCCCGTAGAAGGAGGTCAACAGGCGCGACGAGTTCTGGGAGACGATGGCCACCCGCTCGCCCAGGCCGATGCCGAGCCGGTCGAGCCCGGCCGCCTGGGCACGGGCCTTGGCCGCCATGCCGGCAAACGTGAGTGGGCCCCAGGCCTCGGCGGGCTGTTCCGGCTCGTCGATCAGGCCGATCTTGTCCGGATAGGCGACCTCGGCCCGGTCGAGAAAGTCTCGGACATTGAACTGGACGATCATGGATTCCCCCCTGGTCAGCCGGGACCGGCGCCCCCATTGAAGCAAACCAGGGCACCGGGCGGGTGATCCGACGACCGGGCGGTACCACCGGCATCGCTAGTATCCGATCCATGAGGGCGCCGCGAATTGCCGTCGGCCCCCGTGCCTCTTCTTATGCCACCGACGCGGTGGTGGCCGGTGGGGGAACGGTCGTCGAGGTATCCGACTCACCGGATGCGTTGGTATGGCTGGACCCGGTGGACGTTTCGGGACTGGCCGATCGGTTGGCACTCGCCCCACACGTCCGCTGGGTGCAGCTGCCCTTCGCCGGCGTGGAGCGGGTCGCCGAGTACGGCCTGCTCGACACAGTCCGCATCTGGACGTGTGCCAAGGGCTCCTACGCGGAGCCGGTGGCCGAGCACGCGCTGGCCCTGGGGCTGGCCGGCCTCCGCCATCTCCCGACGCGTATCGCGGCACGCACGTGGGGAGTACCGGCCGGGACCAGCCTGTTCGACCAGCGGGTGACCATCCTGGGCGGGGGTGGCATCACCGGGGTGCTGGTGGAACTGCTGGCACCCTTCCGAGTGGAGGTCACGGTGGTCCGGCGCCGGCCCGAGCCGATGCCCGGTGTGGCCCGCACCGTCCCGGCCACCGAGTTCGCAGAGGTACTCCCCGGCGCGCTGCTGGTCATCCTCGCGTTGGCGCTCACCCCCGAAACCACCGGCATCATCGGGGCTCCGGAGCTGGCTCTGATGGACGACTCGGCGTGGCTGGTCAATGTGGCCCGCGGCCGGCATGTCGACACCGGGGCGCTGGTCACCGCCTTGCAGCAAGGGTCGATTGCGGGTGCGGCCCTCGACGTCACCGACCCCGAGCCGCTGGCGGACGGCCATCCCCTCTGGGATCTGGACAACTGCATCATCACTCCGCATACCGCGGACACCATCGAGATGGTGCTGCCCCTGCTGGCCGAGCGCATCCGCACCAACGTGTCCCGGTTCGCTTCAGACGAGCCCCTGGCCGGCTTGGTGGATACCGAGGCCGGGTATTAGCCAACCGGTCGGACTCTCGGTGAACGGCAGGCGCTAGATGAAGAACGCGACGATGCCCAGGACGTCTGCGACCCAGCCGGGGACGTCGCCCAGCACGCCCGCACTCGAACTGCCAGTTCCGAGCTTGTAGATGACCCCTTGGTTGACCAACGAGTTGAATTGCCCTTGCGACCACTGCGAGGCACCGCCATCGTTGACGATGGCGGCGGCGACGAAGTAGCCGGCGTAGTCGTAGTTGTAGTTGTCGTAGTACCCGGTCGAGTAGAAGTCGCCGACGACGAGGAGGTACTGGCCGATCGACGTGTCCAGATTGATCGGGGTCGGGCTGTGGGCGGTGCCCGACGACCAGAGCACCGTGTTCGCGGTGTTGTTGGGCGCATACACCACGAGGTTGCCGTCGGGCTGCAACTCGGCGTAGCACCCGTAGTAGGGGCTGGACGGATTTTGGCCCGCGGCCGGGGTGGATCCCTGGGGGTCACCCTCGTCGGTGCCCGACTGCCACCAGACGCCGGCGCTGCTGCCCTCGTTCGTCCAAGCGTCGGCGGAGCCGTAGAGGACCAGGTTGCAGTCGGACTGCATGACGAGTCCCTGGTCGAGAGGGGGTGCCGAGCCGAACTGGTAGGTGGCAGTGTCGTAGCCGCTCGATGTCGGTACCTCGACGATCGAGTTGTTCAACGCCGGTGTCCCTGCGAGGTACTGGCCGGCGGTCATCGTGTCCCCTGCGCACAAGGCGGTGCCGCGGTCGAGATTGGTTGCGGTCTGCCAGAGCGCGCTCCCGGTCGAGGAGTACAAGACGACGTTCCCGTCGTCCTGGACCTGGAGGGACGCACCGGTGGTCGCAGCGCCGCCGGCCCCATTGGTGCCGGTGGCCCACGGCGCCGGTCCCCCACCCGGCGGGTAGAGCACCAGGTTGCCGTCGGGCTGCAGGGCGAGGTAGGTCCAGGGTGTGAGCGTGATGCCCGCTTCCATCGAGAAGCTGCCGTCGGTGGAACCGTACGGGGGGTAGCTCATCGTGTTCGGGTAGTTCCACTGGGGAGGGGAGAGGTTGGGGTCGGTGTTGGCGGGCAGCGTCCACATCGGGCAGGTGCTGGCCGACGAACTGGTCTGGTACGCCATGAGCAGCCCGTTGGTCTCCATGAGCAGTCCGAACTGCTTGTTCGGCGACTGGAGGTACTGGCCCGGCTGGAGTGCGGTGCCCTGGGCCATTCCGTCACCCCGCATCCCGTGGGTGCCGGTGTTCCAAGCGGCATACGGCGGCGACGTGGTCGGGGTGTAGTCGGCGTAGACCACCAGGTTGCCGTCGTTCTGGAGGACCAGGGTGGCGTTGGGTGCGGTGACGTTGTTGCACCACCCCTCGACGCAGAGGTCGCCGCTCGAGTAGAGCACCGCGGTGTCCCCGGCATAGGACGTGGACGTGGGGCCGGCCGGGAAGGCGGCCCACAGCGCGTCGGCCTGGCTCTCGAAGTAGAGGACGAGGTTGCCGTCGGGCTGCATGATCAGTTCGTAGTCGTGGTTGGGCGAGACCAGACAGGCGCCGGACCAGATCGACTGCCCGTTGGTAAGGGAGTTCGGCGAGGAGCTGCTGCAGGAGGTGACCGGACCGGACGGAACCGTGGCGGCACGGGACCCAGCCGCGTGGGCCGCAGTGCCCAAGGTCGCCAGTACGGCGACCAGGGTTGCCAGGGCGACACACGTGCGGGGAAGGACCCGGAGAGCCCACGGGCGCCAGCCGGTGGTGGGACGCGGTGTCACAGCGCGCCCAACACCCCGAAGCCCTCGGAGATCCACGAGATGGGGCTCTGTCCGTAAGCTCCCGTGTACCGGAAGAGCGACGATGCCCCCGAGACCACCTGGTTGGCGATCTGGCCGCCGCTCTCGCCCGACGACGACGGGCCTCGACGTCGTCGTGAGCAACGAGGGGTTGCCGAGCACCGTGCTCGCATACGGTTTGAGCACGACGAAGCCGGCGGTGTTCGGCGCGGTGATCGCCGCGGCGTAGGGGCCGATCACCGGCGGGGAGGCGACCGGCGACGTGCTCTGGTTGGTCCCCGACGCCCACAGGGCGGTGTTCGAGGTGTTGTTGGGCGCATACACCACGAGGTTGCCGTCGGGCTGCATCACCGCGTAGCACCCGTAGTAGGAGCTGGACGGGTTCTGACCGGCTGCCGGTGTGGATCCTTGGGCATCCCCCTCGTCGGTGTTCGACGCCCAGATATCGGCGTCCGGCATGTCCGAGGTGAGGTTCACGAACGCGGATGTCGTGTAGTTGACGAAGTTGCAGTCGGGTTGCATGATCACGTAGATCGAGAAGGCACTGGTCGACGGTAGGGGCAGGGCGATCTCCTGGCCGATCTGCAGGGTGGACCCGGTGCAGAGCATCTCACCGCGTACTCCGTCGGTGCCCGAATGCGACTCCCACGGTACGGCACCCGAGGGCGACTCGATGACCAGGTTGCCATCGCTCTGCAGGGTGAGCACGTTCGCTCCCGCTCCGCCGTTGGTGGTCCCCGCGTCCCACAGGGAGGTGCCTGACGTCTGCCCCGGCGGCCAGAGGGCGAGGTCGCCCCCGGTGGTCATCTGCAAGGTGGCACCGGCCGTGGACCCGAACGAGTAGGCGGACTGCGACGACGAGGACAACTGGACCCCGGGAACGCTCCACAGTGGGCAGATGGAGATCCCGACCTGGTAGAGCACGGCGACCCCGCCCTGGCCCATGGTCAGGCGGTACTGGTCGTTCGGTGAGATCAGCGACTGGCCGGGCTGGAGGAACTGGCCGGAGGCGAGACCGTTGCCCACGATGCCGGCGGTTCCCGAGTTCCACGTCGGGTACTGACCGCCCGGGTTGGTCCCGTAGATGACCAGGTTGGCGTCGTTTTGGAGGAAGAGGCCCGGTTTCGTAACCGGTGCTCCCGGTGTCGTAGAGGGCCGTGGTGACGCCGGCGACCTGTCCGTAGACGACCAGATTGCCGTCGGTCTGCATGACGGCCACCGCCCCGGGGTTACCGGGGGTGCTCGACTGCCACAGGGGGATCATCTGGGCCACGCTGTAGAGCACCAGGTTGCCGTCGGTCTGCATGGTGAGCCGGTAGCGCGCGTTCGGGGAACTCAGGCTCTGTCCGGGCTCGAGGATCGAGGTGTAGTCGGAACCGTCGGTGCCGGTCTGCCACATGGTGGTCCAGCCGCTGGTGGCGTCGACCTGTAGGGAGAGGTTGCCGGTACTTGAGAGTGCGAGGGTGGCCGCCCAACCCCAGGGCCCGTAGGTCGGGGTGCACCAGGCCACGACGCACAGGCCGGTCTGGCTGAGCACGGCCACGTCACCGGGGTTCCCCTGGGTGCCCGAATTCCAGGTCGGTTTGTCCTGGGACCCGTCGTAGAGCACCAGGTTGCCGTCGGTCTGCATGACCAGCTCAAAGACGCCGTTGCACAGGGCCTGGGAGACTCCTAGTGTCCCGAGTCAACAACTCGCTCAAGATATCCACCGAGGGAGGCAAGGATCTCATCGGCGGTCTTGTGCCACACATAGGGGCGAGGATCCTCG
>JADGOE010000121.1 GCA_017883135.1 Acidimicrobiales bacterium | reverse complement strand
CCGGAGCACCTCGAGAAGTTCCCCCAGCTCCACGATCTGTTCTGGAAGGCCACCAAGACGGCGGGCGACGCCAAGAAGACCAACGACGTCGCCGTGGGAAAGCGGTTGCTGGCTCAGATCGCAGAGATCGACGGGATCTTCTGGGAGACCAAGAAGTAGGTCAGGCGCCGTCCGGCGACGCGCAGGCTGCACAGGTCTGCGTCACGGGCATCTCGGCCAACCGGAGGTCCGCGATTGGTGCTCCGCACGACGCGCAACGGCCGTAGGTGCCGTCGTCCAACCTGGCCAGGGCCTGTTCCACCTCGTCGAGCAGTCGGTCGACCGCGTCGACGGGCGACCCGTTCGGTTGCAGACCGTCGGCCTCCACCACCAGGGGTTCCGGCGCCTCAGCGGAATCGGGCTGGTTGTGGATCTCCACGTCTTCATGCTCTTCGGAGACCACACCCGACCGGCTGTCGGCCATCATGCCTGGCCGCCCGTCGGGGGCCGATCCGGTGTCCATGGCAGGGAGCGTACTCCCAGGGGCGGGCGTACCCCGTAGGGTGAAACCGTGGAGTCAACCCCCGGCGCAGGTGCCTCCAGACCAGGTGATTCCGCCGCTCCCCTCGCCGACCTGGTGGGGACAGGTCTGCTCGTCCCCTGCCTCGACGGCAGCGGCCGGCCGGCCGTCGAACTCGACCAGGCCGCGTCGACTCAGGCCCACCCCGATGCAGCAGCGAGGGTCGAGGAGTTCCTTCCCTGGTACTCGAGCGTGCACCGCGGCGCCGGGTACCGTTCGAGACGCGCAACGGTTGCCTATGAAGATGCCCGTCAGGCAATCCTTGCCTTTGGCGGCCGCGCACCTGACGGTCCCGACGTGGCCATCCTGTGCCGCAACACCACCGAGGCCATCAACCACTTGGCCTACCGGTTGCGGCTCCGGCCCACTGACGTTGTAGTGACCACCGTGATCGAGCATCACGCCAACCTATTGCCCTGGGGGCGTGTGGCCGAGCGTCGCTACGTCGAGTGCTCGGGCGAAGGGACCTTCACGCTCGACGACGTGTGTAGCGCGCTCAACGCCGGGGACCGGCCCCCGGCGTTGTTGGCGATCACCGGCGGATCAAATGTCACCGGCTGGCTCCCACCGCTCGACCCCATCATCGAGGCCGCCCACGAGCGTGGCGTGCCGGTGGTGGTCGACGCGGCCCAGCTGGCCCCCCACCGGCCACTGCCAGCCACCGCGGACTTCCTCGCCTTCAGCGGCCACAAGCTCTACGCACCCTTCGGCTCAGGGGCGCTGATCGGACCGAGGGCGCTGTTCGAGACCGGCGACCCTTTCTTGGCCGGTGGTGGCGCCGTCGACCTGGTGGGCCTGGACGAGGTGGTGTGGACCACCCCCCCCGACCGCGAGGAGGCCGGCTCCCCCAACGTGATCGGTGCGGTGGCCCTCCACGCTGCCATCGACGCTCTGGGGCGCATCGGATGGGAGGCGATCGAGGCCCACGAGCGGGTGTTGGCCCAACGGATGGTCGAGGGCCTCCGCTCCATCGACCGGGTGCGCCTGCTCGGTCCGAACGGTTCGGACGGTTCGGACGGTTCGGACAGTCCGGACGGTGCCGACGGGCCGCACAGGACACTCCCCGTCGCAGCGTTCACCGTCGAGGGCATGCACCACGCGCTCGTCGCCGCCCGACTCAGCGCAGAGTACGGGATCGCCGTTCGCCACGGGTGCTTCTGCGCGCATCCTTATGTGGTGCGGCTGCTCGGGCTGGACGCCGCGCAGGTCGACGCGTACCGCAACGAGGTCCTACATGGGGACCACCGCAACGTCCCCGGCGCAGTTCGTGCCAGTGCCGGCCTCGGCACCTCCGGTCACGACATCGATACCTTGCTGGCCGCAGTGGCGGAACTGGCCGCCGGTGCGCCCGCCCCCGTTCCCTACCGACAGGACATCGTCACCGGTGACTTCTTTCCGGTCACCGATCGGGCCGGCTGGCGCCATGCCGCGGACGAGCCCGGTGCCGCCTGCTCCCGAGGATGACCGAGCCGTTCACGGGTTGAGAGAGTCGAGGGGCGGGGACGACCTACGATCATCCGATGCTCCGGCATGACCAGACGCGACCCAAGCCTATACCCGCTGCTCACACTGCCCTCGATGGGCAGCACGAGGAGCTGTCGGCGTGACCCGCACGAAGAGGTGGACGCTCGGCCACGCACTGGCCGTGCTGGCTCTCGGCGCCGGGGCCTGCGTAGCAGGCGGTTGCACATCAGGTTCTCCCGCGGCGTCGCCTTCCACCCCCACGGCCTTCGTGGCCACCGGTGCCAACGTGGCCAACCCCGGTGACACGGTGGCCGTGGTGAACACCCGGACATCCACGGCACAGAAGCCGATCACCACCGGCACCCTTTCCGCCGCGCTGGCGGTCACGCCTGACGGGAACGACTTGTTGGTGGCCAACAAGGGCGATGACACCCTTGTCGAGATCGACGTCGCCTCGGGGAAGGTGGTCCGTCGGGCCACTGTCGGGCTCGAGCCGGATGCCGTGGCCATCACGCCCAACGGCGCAATTGCCCTCGTGGCGAATTTCGGGGACAACACCGTGACACCAGTGGCCCTTCCGTCACTGCGTCCGGGGCGCCCCCTTGCGGTGGGCAGGCAGCCGGTGGCCATCGCCGTCTCTCCCAAGGGCAACCTGGCGCTCGTCTCAAACTACCAAGACGGCAGCGTCTCCCCCATCAACCTTTCGGCGCTGATCGCCGGCTCACCCGTGCCGGCGGGTGCCGAGCCCGAAGCGCTCTACATCACCCCTGACGGCGGCACTGCCCTGGTCGCCGACTTCCAGACCAGCGTGGTTCTACCCATCAACCTGGTGACCATGGCGGCGGAACCGGTGATTGCCATCGGTAGCAACCCGACCGGCATCGCAGGGATCCCGTCGTCCGGCACCGCCTACGTCAGCGGGGGGGACAGCATCACACCCGTCGATCTGCAGACGCACCAGATCGGCCGGCCCATCGTCATCGGGACCATCGCCGAGGCCCTCGCCATCTCCACCGGGGGCAAGACGGCGTGGGTGTGCGGCGGCAATGGGACGCTGGTGCACGTCGACTTGGTCAACGACTCGGTGATCGGGCGGGTGACCGTCGGCAACCAGCCGTCCGCCGTGGTGATCTCGCCGAGCCGGGTACCAGCTGGCTGAAGCGGTGGCGGGTGGGCGGAGCAAAGGTGCCCGTCGCTTCGGGCCGCACCGATGCAGAATCACCCGTCCGCACCACTGAGCCGGCCGTCGAGCACCGAGGGAAGAGCCGATACGCTCCTCGGCGGGCCGTTAGCTCATCCGGTAGAGCAGGGGACTTTTAATCCCAAGGTGGCGAGATCGAGACTCGCACGGCCCAC
>JADGOE010000120.1 GCA_017883135.1 Acidimicrobiales bacterium | reverse complement strand
CACTGACCGGGCCCACACTCTGGTCCGCATCGTTGCCGAGCTACTCCCGGCCGCGCTCCATGACACCACCCAGTACGCCAACAACCGAGTCGAAGCCGATCATGGGCGACTCAAGGCCAGACTTCGACCGATGCGCGGACTGAAACAGGACCGAACCGCCAGCGTCGTGATCCGAGGACATGCCTTCATCCAGAACCTGCGGCGAGGCCACTACGAACTCGGGGTCGATGCACTTCCCGGGCTGACACTCGCCGCGGCGTTCGACGGGCTCGAGCTGGTGGTGTGAGCGGCGAGTCCCACAGATCTGGCAGAACCGCGTCCCGCGATCCAACAATGCAACAGCGCCTCTAAGCGATAAATGCCGCCCGAGCTGGCGGGCCCGCGCCACACGATCAATCAATGCAACAGAGCCTTGCTTAGACTGGCGCATCGGTGCTCTCACAGCAAAATATTGGCGGGCGTCGTCGTTGCCCTTGATGAAGGTCTAGGTACTGCATGACTCGTTTCGGGATGAAATGGCGGACATCGTGTGCGGGTGCGTTCCTGCTCGGGTGTGCGATCGCCGGCGCGGCGCCCGGAAGTGCGCCACTCGCCTCGGCAACGACTCCCGAGCCGGCGGTCCTCGCTCCCCGGATTGCGGTGAGTCCGCCCGCGTCCCCCTCGTTCGCTGCAAATGCCGGGGATCCCGATGTCGTGTATTCGAACGGGACTTACTACGCGTTCACGACGGGCACCGCTCTCGGGAACTACCTCCAGGTGGTCATCAACACCTCGGGTGACCCGACCACCGGGTATGGGAGCTACACCGGACAGCCCTACGGTTCGACCGCACTGCCCAATCCGCCAGGCTGGCAGCAGGCGAACACCCAGACGTCTCCCGGCGTCGCGTTCATCGGCGGCCACTGGATCATGTGGTACGACGCGTCCATCGTCGGCCACGCTATCGACTCGGGGTTCAGCTGCCTGGCGGTGGCGACAGCGGCCACGCTGACGCCCACCTCCCCGGTGTTCACCGACACATCGGCTGGTTCGCCGTGGTGCCCGGCCGGTGGGGTCCTCGACCCGAGCCCGTTCGTCGACCCAACAACTCACGTGCCGTACCTCGTGTGGAAGTCAAACGACGGCAGCTCGGGCGCCCCCTCCAAAGTGTGGGGCGTGCAGCTCAGCGCCGACGGCACCGGCTTCGTGGGGTCCCCCTCACTACTCATGACGGTCACTCCTGCCGAGCAGACGACCGACAACCCCCAGATGGTCACCAGCGGCGGCAACTACTCGCTTCTATTCTCCGGTGGCAACTTCGAGGACTCGTCGTATAACGAGCAGTTCGCTTCGTGTGCCGGACCGCTCGGGCCTTGCGCCAACCCGCCGGGTCCGTTCCTCAGCACGTACGGCCGCGTATACGGCCCCGGGGGCGGCTCGGTCTTCGAGGACGCGTCGGGCCACCAGTGGCTGGCCTTTGCGGCCTGGAACAACTCATGCACCAACTGCACGGCCAACCTGTCGTCTAACCAACGCCAGCTCTACATCGCGTCGACCGATTTGGCCCCCTCGACCCCGGCGGGGACCTTCACCGGGATCGCCTCCACTCCATCAGGCGATGGGTACTGGCTGGTGGACTCGAGCGGGGCGATCCACCCCCACGGAGCGGCAGTCTCCTACGGGTCGATGGCCGGGGCAACGCTCAACGCGCCGATCAACCACCTCGTGCCCACCCCGGACGGAAACGGCTACTGGTTGGTGGCGGCCGATGGCGGAATCTTCTCGTTCGGCGATGCTCAATTCTTCGGGTCGATGGGTGGCAGGCCGCTCAACGCCCCCGTAGTCGACCTCGCTCCCACCGGCGACGGCGCCGGCTACTGGCTGGTCGCGTCCGACGGCGGCATCTTCGCCTTCGGCGACGCCCAGTTCCTCGGGTCCATGGGCGGTCGGCACCTCAACCGACCGGTGGTCGGCATGGCCAACGATCCGTCGGGCCAGGGCTACTGGATGGTGGCCACCGACGGCGGCATCTTCGCCTTTGGTGCGGCCGGGTTCCACGGTTCCACCGGGTCCTTGGCACTCAACCTTCCTGTCAACGGCATGTCTGCCACCCCCAACGGTCAGGGCTACTGGCTGGTCGCGTCCGACGGCGGGATCTTCGCCTTCGGCAACGCTGCGTTCAATGGATCCATGGGAGGCTCGCCCCTGGTGGCACCGGTGACCGGCATGGCGACTGATCCGAACGGCGGGGGCTACTGGTTAGTCGGTGCCGACGGCGGGGTCTTCGCCTTCGGGGCACCCTTCTACGGTTCGCACTGACCGGATCGGCTCGCCGGGCACTGTTGGGTTGAGGGCGAACTTGTCTGGAACGGGTCTACTGCACGATCCGGTGGGCACTGTTGCATTGAGCGCGACCGATGTTGAGCCCGCACTCGTTGGTGCCGCGACTGAGCATCAATCCCGGGGCGCCCATGTCTTCACAATGCATTCCAATACGGGATTCTCGGCTTATCTGATGCCTTGCGTTGGGCGGTGTTGCCCAATGCAACAGTGCCCTCCCAAGGTCCTGGGAGGGCGGATCAAGTTCCGAGTGGCAACCGGAGACGCTGAGCGGTAGTGGTCGGCGATTCGGCAAGCCCGCCGGCGAGCAGGAGGCGGTCACTGCTGACGAGCGACACGCCTAGGACGACTGCGGCAGCCGCCCACGCTGCGTCGTAGAAGGTGAGCCCACGGATCGCGCCGATATCGGCCGCCCGCCGGAGCCATTCTGCCGTCATGGTCAGGGGAGCACCGCAGATGACGATCAGGTCGTCGAGCTGGTCTGCGACGTCGGATCCCTTCCAGCCGAGGGAACGAAGCAGGACGTTCCCCATCTCGTAGAGCGCGAGATCGATCACCCTGCATTCGACATCGCCACGATGGGCAGCATCGCGAATGGCGTGTGCCTCCTTCAGCTCGGACTCTCCCTTGCCGTGGAACCATTTGATGAGGACGGATGTGTCGACGAGGAGCGTCGTCACTGCTGACTGTCACGGTCGCGACGGACCAGTTCGGCCGCGTCGAAGGGCCCTTCTGCTCGGAACCGTCGTTCGGAACGGGCGACAGCCTCGGCTACTGCGGCCGAGTCGGGTCGAGCGAGCTCGCGGCGAGCTGCGGCAGCGAGCAACGCACTCCGGCTTGTCGAGCGGCGTCGTGCTTCCTCGTCGAGCTCGTGCACCAGATCGTCGGGCAGTGACACCATGACTTTGGACATACCACTATTATAGCCCATGGTACTGCCATTGGTGAGCCAGCAGATGACCCGTATCGGTGCCGAGAATGTCATCCGGGTACCTTGACCAGGACTTTCCTGGAATGGCCCGGGAAGACGAAACTGGGCCATGGCCCCCTCGTTTCTCTAC
>JADGOE010000119.1 GCA_017883135.1 Acidimicrobiales bacterium | reverse complement strand
AAAGGACCACGGCAGTCGTCGCTCGCTCACAGCCAGGGCACTCCACGCCAGCGCTCCAGGTCAAGGGGGACCGAGGCCTACTCGCCGATGTAGGTCTGACCTTCGAGCAAGCACGCATTCCCTTGCAGCACAAAGTGGGTTGGGGTCGACCTGTCCTCGCTGCCGGTTGGGTGGGGCACGACTTGGCCCGTGAGGAGAGATGCTCGGAATCGTCGTCATCCCCTCCCCAACTCTGGCCCAACTCTGCAACGTGAAACCCCGCGTATGGTGGTGTCCAGTGGTTAGGAAGGTCAGGCAGAAGGGCCGCAAGGTGAAACGAGATGAGGCGTGGCACGCCTGGACACGCTCTCGTAATTCGAAATGATGTCCCATTCACCCGGTAGCGATTGAGGGCAGGACCGCTCCGCGAATCCTGAAGGTACCTGGGATCCAAGGTTCGTGTCCGTGTGCCCTATGTACTCTGTCCTCGGCCACTGGCGTGTCACGCGCTCCGATCGGTGACCGGCAACTCGGAGCGGAAGTATCGAGTGCCACCAGTCTCAATCAGGCACCTAGGGGTCACTCCACGTGAACGAAGATCGCCGGATCGGCAACGTGGTCGCACCGAGCACCGCCAGGACCGTGGACGCGAAGCTGGAGCAGGGGGTAGGCCGCCGTCACCCCTGGTCTGGATCGAACAGGAACCCCATGGTCTCGCGCAGCGCAGCATCGACCAGCTCAATCCGGACACCGAGGTCGTTGCGGTGATAGGCGAACGACACCGGGGCCACGTCGCCGCTACGGCCGCACAGTTGCAGAGGACAGCCGGCTCCAGTCAGTTCGGAGCCGTCGGCGACCAGATCATCACTCCAGAATCCGAGGTGGTGCAGGTTGGAGTGCTCGTTGCGGACCCAGATGGAGCCAGCTACCTCTTGGATCAACTCGAGGTGGGGCCCGCCGACGGAATAGCACATGGTCGTAGGGAGAACGACGTCTTGATCGGCGCCGTCGCGGTACTCGACCGCGTCGAGTTGGAGAATGGGGCCCCACGAGACCCCCAGCTGTTTGGTGAGCATCGTCCGGCCGGCCTCGACGTCGGGGACGACGATGCCTACGTGGTACAGCGGCATTGGTCGAGGGTCGCTCATGACCGGTGGTATCCGCTGACCGCGCCGATCTCGGTCGTCACCGGTGTCCCTTTGCCATGTACACGCCCCAACCGTAGGCCACCCGCGAGCTGTGACTGGCCCGGTGGCGCTCCGAACCGGGACCGAGGGCGATGTTTCCGTTATGGTCACTAACGAAATGTCGATGGCAACCGTGTCCAAGGAACCGAAGTCCGGACGGCCTCGCGATGCCCGACTCGACGCGGCTATCCTGCAGGCGACCGTCGAGCTGCTCGAGGAGCACGGGTACTTCGACGTGAGCCTCGCAGCCATCGCGGAGCGCGCCGGCACGACCACACCGGCGATCTACCGACGGTGGAGCTCGAAGGCCGATCTCGTCGTCCAGGCGGTGTTCCGCACCGAGGGCGATGACGTCGTCGCCGACACAGGCGACCTGGCCGCGGACATCACCACCATGGTGTGGTGGACCGTCGAGAAGGTCTGTCGACCGGCGGGACGTGCCGCGCTGGTCGGCCTACTCGGGGAGTCGCACGAAGAGCTGAACGGACGTCGCGCCGACGTCACCCGGGTGATGGCCCGGGCCGGGGAGCGACTGGAGCGGGCGAAGGCGGCCGACCAGATCCGCCCCGACGTCGACACGGCGGTGCTCGTCGCCATGATGTCCGGTTCCGTCCTCCAGATGGCGGTGACCAACGGGCGACGTGGCGTGGACGACGCCTGGGTCACCGCTTTGGTGTCGGTGCTCCTCGACGGGATCCGCCCGCCAGTCCGCTCCGAACGAGAGAAAGGCCCGGTGGCCCCGTGAAGCAGATCCGAGTCCATGGTCCGGACGACGTTCGCCTCGACGACATCGACCCGCCGGATCCCGGGCCCCGGGACACCGTGGTGCGGGTGGCCGCGTGCGGGATCTGCGGCTCCGATGTGTCCTGGGTGCACATGGGCGGGCTCGCCGGGCCGACGGACCAGCCCATGCCGCTCGGTCACGAACTGGCGGGCATCGTCGACTGGGTGGGTGCCGAGGTCGACGGCATCGCTGTCGGCGACCGGGTCATCGTCTACCCCGGGACTGGCGATCACGGGCAGATCGGCAGCGGGGGACCCGTCGGTGGGCTGACGCCGTCGCTGCTCCTGCGGAATGCGCGGATGGGCGAGCGGGTGTTCCCCGTTCCCGACGGCGTACCGCTCACGGTGGCGGCGCTTGCCGAGCCGCTCGGCGTCGGCATGCAGGCCGTCAACCAGGCCGACGTGGCTCCCGGCGACAAGGTGGCTGTGTTCGGGTGCGGCCCCATCGGACTGATGGCGATCGCCACGCTGATCGACCGGGGCATCCGCGAGGTCGTGGCCGTCGACCTGAGCCCCCAGCGCCTCGCGCTGGCCGAGGGTCTGGGGGCCCAGGCCGTGCTCGACCCGACCACGGTCGACGTGTGGGATGAACTGGCCCGTCTCCACGGCACGACACCATTCATGTTCGGGCCGACACCGGCCACGAACGCGTTCATCGAGGCATCAGGCGCCGACCAGGTGATCAGCGACATCCTCCAGCACGGTCGGGTGGACGGCCGGCTGTCGGTGGTGGCCCTGCACTACCGACCGATCCCGACTAACTTCCTCCTGTTGTTGATGAAGCAGTTCACGATCCGCGGGTCGATCGAGTACCCGCCCCGGTTCGAGGACGCCATCGAGCTGCTCGAGCGTCGTGACCTGTCCGCGCTGATCACCCACCGGTTCCCACTCGAGGAGTTCCACGAAGGGCTCAACCTGCTCGAAGGCTCCAAGGACTGCGGCAAGGTGATGATCACGATGGGGGTGGAGTGATGACCAACCAGTGTCGCTTCGACTTCATCGGCACCGATGTCCTTGTGACCGGTGGGACCAGCGGGATCGGCTTCGCGACCGCTTCCGCGTTCGCCGACGCCGGCGCGACGGTGACCGTCACCGGGACCCGTCCGTCGACCGCGGACTACGACACGGCGCTCGAGCGCTTCGCCTACCACCAGCTCGACATGCGCGACACCGAGGGCGTCGACCGGCTTGCAGAAGGCATCTCGTCGCTCGACGTCCTGGTGAACAACGCCGGGGCCAACTTCCCCGACGGCAAGGACGAGTGGGACCCCGACGGGTTCTCCGCCGCGCTCGACCTCAACGTCGAAGGGGCCATGCGCCTCACCACGCGCTGTCGCCCCGTGCTCGCCGCCAGCACGATGTCCGGCGGCGCCAGCGTGACCAACATCGTGTCGATGACGGCCTTCCGGTCGACGACGATCGTGCCCGGCTACTCGGC
>JADGOE010000073.1 GCA_017883135.1 Acidimicrobiales bacterium | reverse complement strand
CCTTGGAGGATCCACTCCCACAGCGTCCGGTAGGCGGGGGCACGGTCACCCGGGCCGAGCACCGGGTAGCGCCCGACGGCCCGCTTGGCATGGATGGCGGCCGGTTGCTTGTCCTCGTTGTCGGGCTCGAGGATCTTGGTCGTGCCGGCAGCGCTGCCCAGCGCACGCATGGTCCACGTGGTGCCCGACCGTGGGAGCCCCACGATCACGATCGGCCGGCCGGTGCTCATCAGCTCTTCCTCCCCGGTCGTCGCTCCGGGGCCCGGCCCCCCAGCAGTCGGGCCATCATACGGGCCGGCAGGCCCGGGTCGCTGCGGTGCAAGCCGATGGCGGTGGCTGCGGCACCGGCGGCGAGCACCGAGGCCGCCACGGTCGTGGAGATCGGCGTGCGGTAGCCCGAGGCCACGCGTTCGATGACCGAGCGACGCCCACCCTCGAGCTGGGCGACGACCAACCGGTGGTACATGCGACAACTCTCGCTCATCTCCGAAGCGTGCTTGTCGAGGAAGCGCTGCCTGCCCACGAAATGGCCGGACCCTGCACGGGTGACCCGGTCACCGCCGTGCTGGTGGTAGGCGTACAGCACCTGGGGGACGGTGCGGATCGGCCGGATCTGGGCGCAACGGAGCCAGAGGTCCCAGTCCTCGCACGATGGCAGGTCGGCATCGACGGCCACGCCGTCGGGGAACATCGCCCGGCGGACGACGCCGAAGGGAAGGGCGACGAAGTTGAACCACAGGAGCTGGTCGGCGCAGTAGGCCAGGGGCCCCCGGAACAGTGCGGTCCGACCGGTCTGATCGTGGACCACCTGGTGCCACGAGGTCACCACCCCGACCTCGTGGTCGGTGTCGAAGCGATCGAGGACGGCGCAAGCGGCTCCGGGCAACCAAGCGTCGTCGTCGTCGCAGAACCCGAGCAGGTCGCCCCGGGCGGCGGCGATCCCCTGGTTCCGGCTGCCACCTGGGCCGAGCGACACGGCATTGTGGACGACCCGCACCCGCGGATCGCCGGCCAACCGGTCGGTCATCTCCGCGGTGTCGTCGGACGACGCGTCGTCCACGATGACCAGCTCCACCTCGGCCGCGTGCTGGGTGAGCACGGACCGGGCGGCCCGCTGCAGGCTGTCGGGCCGGTTGTGCGTGGGCATGACGACGCTCAGCAGATGGGCGGGCACGCCGGCCTCTCTGCCAGGGGGCCACTTCGTCCGGCCCTGTTCACCACGCCATCCCCGACCCCCCTCACGGGGGCTCATGATAACGAACCCGTGTCCTGGCCAGATCCTTGTCGCACGGCGTGGCTCTGTGGCATCCTGAGGCGATGCGCCCACCCAGCGTGGCCAGGGCTGCCTTCAGGAGACTTTCCCCGAGAACCCGGAGTGCGGTGCTCCACCGGATCGGCCACTTCGCTCCGTGGGAGCATGGCTTCGACTTCTCCCCCCCGGCGCTCGAACCGGGCGAGACGGCCGGCCCGCCCGACTTCGTCGGGGTCGGGGTGCAGAAGGGTGGGACCAGCTGGTGGTACGAGCTGATCGCCGACCACCCCGACGTGTCGGTGCGGAACGGCATCGAAAAGGAGCGCCACTACCTCTCCCACTTCGGCACCGAGCCGTTCGGGGACGAGGAGGTGCAGCGTTACTGCGGGTGGTTCCCCCGCCGGGCGGGCACCATCACCGGCGAGTGGACCCCCGACTACCTGGGGTACCCCTGGGTGGCCCCCCTGCTGGCCCGCGCCGCACCGAGGACCAAGGTGCTCGTCATCCTCCGTGACCCGGTCGAGCGCTTCCGATCCGGACTCAGCTACCGGCTGAGCCAGGGCGCCCCCGACACCGGTGCCACCGTGGCGGACGCGGTGCGCCAGGGCTTCTACGCCAGGTCCCTGAGGCGTTTCCTCGACCACTTTGCCGCCGAGCAGATCCAGGTGCTCCAGTACGAGCGGTGCGCCTCCGACCCGGACGGCCAGCTGGCTTCGACGTACCGATTCCTCGGGTTGGCCGATCACCGGCCCGACGACCTCCGTCGACCGGTCAACGTGTCGGGGGGGAAGGTGCTGCTCGACCCCGGGGCCCGCCAGCGCCTGGTCGACTTGTACGCGGCGGACGTGGCCGACCTCGTCTCCCTCTTCCCGACCATCGATCTCTCGCTGTGGCCGAACTTCGACGCCCATGTGGACTGATGACCCGGCGGTCCGATCGACCTCTGCCGACCGCCGCCGATGACGCTCCGGACGCTGATCGGTGATGGCCTGCACCGCCTGCCCCCGCGCCTGCACACGCTGGTGGCGCCCGAGCAGCGCGCCGATCTGCGGCACCGGCTGGGGCGCTACCTCCCCTGGGAGGAGGGCGTCGACCTGACTCCTCCGGAGCTTGCACCCGGTGAGACCGCCGGCCCTCCCGATTTCGTCGGGGTGGGGACCCTGATGAGCGGCGCCGGTTGGTGGTACCGGCTAGTGGTCGATCATCCTGGGGTGTCGGTCCGCGACGACATCGCGATGGAGCGCCACTACCTGTCCCACTTCTGTACCAGGCCGTTCGGCGCTGCGGAGGTGGAGCAGTACCACGGGTGGTTCCCCCGCCGGGCGGCCACCATCGCCGGCGAGTGGACCCCGAGCTACCTGGCTTTTCCGTGGGTGGCACCGCTGCTGGCCCAGGCAGCACCGGACGCCCGCCTGCTGGTCATGGTGCGCGACCCCGTCGAGCGACTGCGGCTGGGGCTGGCCCACACGGCCGACAACCGGGCACCGCACGTGGGTTCGTACCTCGACGATGCCATCGAGCGCGGCTTCTACGCCCGACAGGTGCGGCGGCTGCTGGAGTTCTTCCCGCCCGAACAGGTGCTCACGCTCCAGTACGAGCGTTGCGTGGCCGACCCTGTGGGCCAGCTCGCGTCCACCTACCGTTTCCTCGGCCTCGACGAGGCCCACCGCCCGACCGCCATGTACAGCCCAGGCGGCGGGACCACCGCAGTCACCAGTTGCTTCGAACCCGACACCCTGGGCCGGCTGGTCGACATCTACTCCTCCGACGTGGCCGACCTGGTCGCCTTGGTGCCGGGGTTCGATCTGTCGTTGTGGCCGACCTTCGCCGAAGCGGGGCTGGGCACCGACGATCGGTGAGGCAGGGCCCGCTCCCCTGCCCTCGCTGTTCAGGGGCATAGCCGACCGCAAGTAGTGTTCACCGGCGTTGCCGTGGCTGCGAGTGGGGGTGGGCGTGTGTCCGATAGGGGAACGGGAGAGATTCCCAAGGAGATCGTCGAGCGTCTCCGTTGCCCCACGTGTGGCGAGTCGGTCGAGGCCGACCAGTCGGTGGGAATCCGGTGTGCCGGCGGCCACCGCTACGCGATGGTCGACGGCTACCTCGACTGTTCGAAGGGGGCCGTGGCCGAGGGATCGACCGGCCGCACCTTTGCCAGCTTCGGGTTCGAGTGGAACAACTTCGACGAGGTGCGCGACGAGGACGAGGGATTCGCCGAGGTCTACTTCCGCGACCTCGACTTGGCCAGCCTCGAGGGGAAGGTCGGTCTGGACGCCGGCTGCGGCAAGGGGCGCTACACGCGGTTCCTCGCCACCCACCTCGGGGCGACGGCGGCACTCGACGGCTCGTCAGCGGTGGAGGCGGCGGCCCGCAACCTGGCCGACATCCCTTCCGTGCTGGTGGTCAAGTCCGACCTGCGGGACGCGCCGTTCGCCCCGGAGAGCTTCGACTTCATCTCGAGCCTGGGGGTCCTCCACCACCTCGACGATCCCCAGGCGGGGTTCACCCGCCTCCTCACCTACCTGGCTCCGGGAGGACAGATACTCCTCTACCTGTACAGCCGGCCCCCGACCCTCGGTCTTCGTGCCGTGGCCCTGAGCCTGGCCGCAGCCTTGCGGAAGGTGACCGTGCGGCTGCCCCACCGGCTGTTGAAGGCGCTCAGCGCTCCGATCTCGGTCTGCCTCTACTACGGGGTGGTCGTGCCGGGCGAGTACGGGGAACGCCGGGGCGTGGCGGCACTGGCAGGGCTCCCGATGGATGCCTACCGGGGGAAACCGTTGCGCAGCCTGGTCCTCGACACCTTCGATCGGCTGAGCGCACCGGTCGAGCACCGGTACGTCTGGGCTGACCTGGCCCCGTGGTTCAGCGAGGCGGGCATGGCGGTCGACGCAGCCCGTGACGAGACGGGTTGGTTCATACTGGCCCACAAGCCCTGAGCACCGAGGAAGGGGGCGACGTGGAGCGAGCCGAACGGCGAGTACTGGCGGTGGTCCTGACCCACAACGCTCCCGAGTCACTTGAGCGTTGCCTGAAGGCCATCCTCGCCCAGAGCGTTCCTCCCGAGGGCGTGCTGGTGGTGGACAATGCCAGCCGGCCCCCGGTGGCACTCGGTCCGTCCGCGGTGCCGTCGGTCTCGATCAGGGTGGTGCGGTCCGAGGTCAACACGGGTCCTGCCGGAGGGTACGCCCAGGCCCTCGGCGAGTTCCTCGACTCCGGCTACCTGCACGCCTGGGTGCTCGACGACGACATGCGGCCCGATCCGGAGTGCCTCGAGCGGCTGTGGTCGGTGGCCTCCGAGGCGCCCGAGCGTGCGTTCGTGTTCCCGGTGTCCCAGCAGGCGGACGGGTCGCTCGGGGCCTGGCCGTCGTGGTGCGGCTTCATCGTCTCGCGGCACATCGTCGACACGGTCGGACTGCCCATGGCCGAGCTGTTCTGGTGGGCGGAGGACACCGAGTACCTCCAGTGGCGTATTCCCGCGGCGGGCTTCCCCAGCCGGGTCGTGGACGACGCCATCGTCCATCACGACGCCATCCGCCAGGGCGACGGCGTCCCACTGTGGAAGTACTACTACGAGGCCCGGAACATGCTCTATGTGCACATGCACGTGAAGCACCGGGTGGGCCGTTACCCGCGCAACGTCTCCAAGTTGTTCGCGCGGGCTGTCGTGCGCGAGAAGGACGGCCGCCTGCGCCGGCTGTCGGTGATGGCCCGGGGCCTGTGGGACGGCGCCCGAGGCAACTTGGGAGTGCGGTTTCCGGTCGAGCCGATGAGCGAACGGATGGCGCCCCCGGACGGCACCAAGGGGCCACTCCCGTGACGGGCGCTCGACGAGACGTCGGGCCCCGGCCCGGCGCCTGAGTACAGCGGGCCCCGACTACGTAGTCCCGAGCCCCCCGCTGTCCGACCGGTGTCACGACCGCTCGAGCACGTACAGCGCCGTCTCGTTGAGCTGGCCAAGCGGAGCGAGCCGGTGGATGACGTAGGCGACCACCGGATTGATGTAGCCGACCGGAGCGGCGACGCCCCAGGGACCGGGGTCGCCGTCGGGTCGCCGCAGGAGGGCTCGTGCCCACATGCCGGCCAGCACCCGGAAGGCCCCCGGGAACCTCATGAACAGCCGGTGCCCCCCGACGGTGGTGGCGGTGGTCAGGGTCAGCCCGCAACGTTCGGCCAGCTCGGCGATTCCGGAGGGGAAGAGCAGTAGTACGTGGTCGACGTTCTCCCACGTCTGGCGCCGCATCCCCGCCCACGCCCGCCAAGGAGCGAACGGGTTGGGCGTGGTGATAACCAGCTTCCCACCCACCCTGAGGAGCTCACGGGCGGCACGGAGGAGCTCCTCGGGACTGCCGAGATGCTCGATCACCTCGCCCGCCACCACCACGTCGAAAGGTCCACGCTCAATCAGCGCGGACCGGTCCGCGGTGATGTCCACGCATAGGGCGTCGAACCCGGCGCGTTGCATGGCGTCGACTCCTTCGTGGTCGTTGTCCACCCCGACGCACTCGGACGCAGCAGTGGCGATCATCCCGTGGAGCCAGCGCTCGGTTCCGACGTTTCCGGCCTGATGGTCCACGCAACCGATGTCGAGCACCTTGGCCGCACGGCACAGATCCGCGATGATCTCTTCGCGGGTGCGGCGCTCGGCAACGAACGCCCGCTGCAGCACGGCATCCCGGGTGAGGATGTTGGCTCGGGCGTTCGGATCGCCATCGATGTCCCGCCAGTTCGACACTGCGCTCACCTGGCAATCCTCCTGCCCTGGACATCACCCGCAGCCCGGCCACCGCAAGGAGTGGCACGCCGCCCAGCGGCGAACCCTACCAGGCGGTGTGGGGATGCCGGCCAGAGGATCGCGACTGTCCCTCTGTCCCTCAGTTCGTGCTCAGCGGCGAGGGACGATGGCGGGCGACGGAGGCCAGTGCTGCCTCTACGGTGTCCACCTCGCGGCCCAAGGACAGCCGGTGGACGACCGACTGCCGGCAACGGTCGCCGAGTTCGGGGTCCGAGGACCTCCAGCTGGCGAGGGAGCCGATGCGCGCGGCCAACGCACCCACGTCCTGGGCCGGCACCAGAAAGTCGTCCAGCCAGCCGGTGAGGATTTCGGGGTTGCCGCCGACGCGCGACGCGATGACCGGCACCCCGCAGGCCAGCGGTTCGATGACCGAACGGGAGAACGGCTCGGGCCACACGCTGGGGGCCACCGCGACGTCGGCCGCCTGAATGAGGGACAGGACATCACGGCGTCCTCCCATCCACAGGACGTCGAGCGGTCTGCTGAGGTCCCGCAGCTCGGCGGCGTAGCGTTCCGACTCCTCGGGCTCCGCTCCGAGCGACGGGCCGCCGACCACCACCAGGCGAAGGCCCGGTATGTCGACGGCGGCAGTCCTGCACGCGCTCACGAGGAGATCCACCCCCTTTTCGGGGCTGATCCGCCCCGCGTACAGCACGAGGAACGCCCCGGGGTCGATGCCGAGCTCCTCCCGGGTGGCAGCTCGCTCATCGGCGGGGGCCGGAACGTAGTGGTCCATGTCGATTCCGGTGTGGACGACGATGACGCTGTCGGCGGCCAGGCCGGTACCTCGCCAGTTCTCGGCCGTGTCATAGGACACCGACAACGTCATGGTCACCTGCGGAAGGCTGTGGCGCAGCACGAACGGGAGGGTCTGCGGCTGGGGCAGGCACAGGTGCAGCACAACGGGAGCGCGAGCCGCCTTGCCGACCGCAGCGGCAAAGGGGATGTCCAGGTACCGGTAGACGTAGATGACGTCGGGGCTGAGGTGCCTGGTCGCCCTCACGTCCTCGACCACCTTGACCGAGGACGACACCAGCTCCCGGCTTTTGGGCAACGACCCGTCGATCTGGGTCACGGTGTGTGCGAACGCTCGCCAGTCCTCGGTGAAGTCGCCGGACGTCACATAGACGAGGTCGATCTGGTGCCCGCGGCCCGCCAGGGCCTTGCACATTGCCAGTTGGGTTCGTTCGAGCCCGCCGCGGGCACCCAGGTGGTTGGCAATGGTCAGGATTCGCACGCGGTCAGTCTGGCATAGGCCGCTCGGCGGCAACCGGCCGACGGGGTCGGCACAGGCCGTCCGATCGGCCTTCATGGTGCAGCGCCCGCCGCGACCGGAGCCGGGCGCAGGGCCGTAGCGGTGAAGCTGGTCTACCGGCCGGCGAGATAGGAGAAGTTGGGCCACAGTCGGAGGTCGATCTGCGGGTAGCGGGCGGCGACGGCCACGACATCGGGCTCGTACAACTCGACGAGGAGGCGTTCGAAGCCGGCGTCGACCGTGCGCTTCACCTTCGTCTTGTTGACGGCCGCCTGCAGGCCTGGCGGCCGAAAGGTATCGTCGAGCCCGAGGAAGCGGTAGGTGGCGGCCAGCTGCTCGGCGGGCTGGCGGGTGCACGCCTCGTACTGCAGGACGAGCATCTCCGACGGTGCGAAGACCTGCTCCCAGGGAGCCAGCTCGGCGGCGTAGAACCCGCGGGCGAGCCCCCGGTAGCGGACGTTGCGAAGCCTTCGCCGCGGCATCTTTCGGGAGATGTCCGATTGGTAGCGCTCGACCGGGTCGCGCAGAAGGACGAGGACCTTGCAGTCGGGTGCCGCACGGCGAAGGAGGGGCGGGAGCTGGTACCAGAAGAGGTAGGAGGGGGTCCATTCACCGGTCTTGGCCCCGGCCGGCCGGGGGAACCACTGATGGTAGGCCCGCAGGTCCTCGTCGGTGCAGCCCTGGCGCCGTAAGCGCTCGAAGAAGATCCGGTTGAAGAAGAGCAGCTCCTTCTTGGCCGGGCCGTGGACGTCAGGGTGGGCCAGGATGAGGCTGAACCACCAGGAAGTCCCTGCTTTCGGGACACCGACGCCTACGAAGTCGGGGGGACCGGTGGTCATCCCGTCCGGGCAAGCCGGCGCCTGGGGGGCTCGCCCGTCCTCCCACGGGGCGTACCGGCCCGTCCGATGCCGCATCCGTCGCTGGACGGGTTCGGGGAGCGCGAGGAACACCGACCGGGCAGTGGCCCCGAGCGTCATCGGCTTCCGGCACCAGCCGGTCGGGTCACCCTGGTGATGGTGGTGAGCGAGGAGCGCTCCGTTCGGGAGGACTCGGTCATCTAGCGCACCGCGAGGAACGTCCCGCGTTCGCGTCGGTAGTAACGCGACTCGAGATCCTTTTCGACGGGGGGGAGGAACTCGACCTTCGCGAAGCCCAAGAAGCCCAGCAGGTCCAGCACGGCACGCTCGGTCGGGGCGAACTGGCACGAGGATCCCTGGCGCCAGAGGTTGGTCGACTCGCTGATGACCTCGCCGACCCCGACCACGTCCATCTTCCACAGCGAGCGGTTGCGGATGAACCTGGATCCATACTTGGGGCGCATGAGGTTGGAGTCGACCAGCATGGCCCGCTTGGTGATGTTGGACATCGCCTTCATGCCCCGGACGGGGTCCTCCAGGTGGTACAGGATTCCGAAGCAGAGGACCACATCGAACATACCCACGGTATCGGGGGCCAAGTCGGCGACGTCGATGTTCCGGAATTCGAGATTGTCGTAGTCGAGCGCCTCGCGGATGAACTCGGCCTGATCGAGGTAGCGGTCGACGATGTCGATGCCGAGCACGTAGTCGGCACCTGCCTTGATCGCTTCGACGGAGAACCCGCCGCAATTGCAGGCCACGTCGAGTACCCGCAGGCCCTTCAGCGATCCCCCGTACGCGGCCAGCAGCTGCGGCCACCCGTGGTGCATGAGGGTGTTCACCCGGGTGCGCTCGACACCACGGTGAGCCATGTCCGGAACGTGTGTGTTCACGCCGTGCGGCAACTCGACCGCATGGTGGAACGGCGCAAGTTCCCGAACGCGTTCCCGCAGCTCCTGCTCGGTCATCTCCATGAGCCAGCACCGTACTACTGCCACCTGCTCCGACGCGCCGGAGGGAGCCCCTCCCAAGGGTTCGGAGCAGGGGTCAGGCGTCAGGGGTGGGGCGACCTGCATTCTGGACGGACGAGACCACGGACCGCAACGGCTTGGTGATCTTCCAACTGGTCGACGCGTGCAGGTTGGCGAGCTTCTGGTTGGAGACCTCGAGGTCGTCGCTCATCTCCTTGAGCCGACTGTTCGCGTCCTGAAGTTCGACCCGGATGCCGGCCAGCTCCTCGTTGGCTGCGTCGGCCTCTTTGGTGCGGACTTTGAGCTCTCGACGGAGCCTGATCACTTCGCCCGCCCATGCGGATTCGGCGACCGGCAGCTCCGATCGGAGCGGGCGGTGGCCGCCGCTCAGTCCCGAGAGGTGTGCGGCGAGCGCCCGCTGCTCGGCCGACACCGACTGCTCGTCCTCACCCGGGCACCGGTCGGGCTGGTGGCGGAGCTCGCCGGCAATCGACGCAGCCGCCCCTTCGGTGTCCCACGCGATGGCGGCACTGGCGAACTGGCTCAGTCCCCGCAGCCAGTCGGCCACTCCTCGGGCGAAGGTACCGGGGTCATCCACCACGGACTGGTAGTCGACGACGAAGGTGTCGGTGCCGTCGAGCCCTTCGATGGCAGACCGGTTGTACCGCTCCCACAGGGCGAGCCCATCGCTGATGGCCATCCCGTCACGTTGCTGGAGGGAGCGGGCAACCGCCATCGGTGAACGCCACACGAGGATGGTGGCGAGGGGAGACGCCAGCACGTCGCGCCAGTAGGGGAGGAGCAGGCAGAGTCGGGGGTCCTTCCACACCGAGGGCCCCTCTTCAGGATAGGCGGTCGCCATCAGTGCTGTCGGGTCGGCGCCACCGAGCAGCCCGGGGTTCTGTTCCCATCCCCCGGGAAGCTCGGGGGGCGCATCCCAGCCACCGCCCAAGCGGTCGAGGAGGTCTTCGTTGTGGAGCGTGACCGAAATGCTCTCCCAGTGCTCGGGATTGCTCTCGGGCCAGTCCATCCGGTCGTCTGCGCTGACCAGGTTGAACCCCATCGCACCCAGGGCTCCGGTCACCGCCGAGGTGCCGCTCCGGTGCATTCCGATCACCAGCAGCCACGGACCTGCGGGCATGCCGGTCATGGGCGGCTCAACGCAGCCAACCGTGGACCTTCTTGAAGGCCGCCGCCGAACGCGGCGAACGGTTGAAGCTTTTGAGCGCCGTCTTCTTCCATCGCGGCAACGGGCGTGATGGCGCCGCTGGGCGCTGGGCGGCCCGACGGTTGGCTTCGCTGGCCAGAAGGCCGACCGATCTCAGGTAGTCGTAGACGGGCCTGCTGTCGATCGACGCGGCCACAGCCTCGGCTCCTTCGTCCTGCTCGCCGACCGCCTGCAAGTAGGTGGTCGGAGCGGTCGGCACCGGCACCGGCTTCAGTGCCCAGACGAACTGCTGTACCGCGGCATGGGAGTTGTAGGTCTCCGACAGCATGCGCAGGGCGCCGATCATCTCGGTGGGCAGCCCATCGTTGAGATCGGGGTCGTACTGATCGGATTTGATGGCGCAGTAGTTGTCGCGGGAAATGACCTTCCATCCACATCGTTGGAACATCCGCTCCAACGTCGCTTCGGTGAAGAAGCGGAGGTGGGTGCTGTCGAGGAGTCCGGTCTCGGTGGGGATCCACTGGCCGGACAGCAGCCGCAAGCCGAGGTCGAAGTGGGCCACGTTGGGCACTGATACGACCAAGGGTGGTGCACCGTGCTTCAGCGACCAGGCGGAAAGCCTGGCAAGGAGCTGCTGGGGTTGGGTCAGGTGCTCGATGACATCGAGGAGCATCAGCGCACCGACCTCACCGAGCTCGTCGAGCACGGCCTCCACCGCGCTCAGGTCGGTCAGGTCACACTGCGTGGCGTCGATGCCTGCTGCCTGCATGAGCTCCACCGCCACGGGGTGGATCTCAAGCGCGTGATAGGCGATGCCCGACTCGCGAAGCGCATGGCTGACCACCGCGGTGCCGGCACCCAGGTCGACGACGGCGCTTTTGGGATCGAGGCCGAGCTCGCGCACCAGTCCGGCAGCGTTGCCGACCGCGCTCTCGTGCTGAAAGGGGTACACATAGTCGAAGGTCGACTCCGGCGACGCGCCGGCGTGGTCACCATCCGCGAGCGCCCGAAGCTCGCCGGGCCGGCGTTCCTCTGCGTGAGACCGGTCGACCAGCACCGCTTTGGTGGCTTGGAGGAACGCCCGTCCGTAGCGCTGGTCCGGCTCGAGGTGGTTGCCCTCCGCCCACTCGTTCCACGCCACGATGAACAGGTAGTTCTCCTCGTCGCGCACTTTCGAGACGGAGGCAGCGGTCCGGCGGAGCCAGCGCTCGTAGGCTTCCGGGGTTCCCCCCGTGAAGATGGTGGCGCCATGTCGGCGGCGGGCAGTGTTGTCCCAGCCGACCATTACCGATGGGAAGCGCTTCCAGGCCGGGGCAGGGCGGCGCAGTTCGGCCTGGTAGGCCGATTCGTAGTCGAGCATCCGATGCCCTCGGACGCCGTCGAGGGGGGTGAAGATCTCATCTGCAGCGGTCGGCATGAAGCCGACGCTGGCGTCGAGGCCGAAGGCCTCGGGTCCACCGGGAGGCGGTCCCCAGCTCTCCACCCAGCAGAGGTAAAGATCGGGAAAGCCGAGCTTCTGCGCCTCGCTCCGCCAGATGTCGGTCGTTCGCTTCGGATCGGGGAGCAGCTTCGGGCGGTAGATCAGCATCAGGGGGCGACCGTCGATCATGATGTAGCGGTCGTCCGCGAAGGCGGTGGCGAGCCAGCGGATGTGGGCCAGGTCGTCTTTGTCGCTGAACTCTTGGGGCATCAGCACCCGCCCGGTCTGGGCATCCCAGTTCCGGGTCCACTCCTCGTTGGCCCAACACAGGGCGAAGGGGAAGTCGGGGGAGCCCGACGCCAGCACTTCGTCGAACGGACGTTCGAGAAGTCGCTTCCCGTGGAACCAGTAGTGGTAGTAGACGAAGCCGGAAATGCCGTGTGACGCGGCCAACTCGGCCTGGGCCTCGCGGACCTCGGGAATTCGCAGGTCGTAGTAGCCGAGCTCCCCGGGCACGTGGGGCTGGTAGTGACCGGGGTAGAGCGGTCGGGCCTTGGTGACGTTGGTCCATTCGCTGAACCCCTTGCCCCACCACTCGTCGTTCTCGGGGATCGGGTGGAACTGCGGGAGGTAGAACGCGAGCGCCTTGGGCGTCGCGCTCTCCGGATCGGTCGTGCCCCCTGCCGTTTCCATGACACCCAGGATACGACAGACGGACGGCCACGGGCCACGGGCCACGGTGGCGGTCCCTCCCCTGTCCGGAATCCGCTGGATCCGAGGCAATTCCCGTTCAGATCCGAGGTCGTTGCTTTTGTGGTGGAGATGCCCTACGTTCGCCATGACTGCCGGGGTCGGTTCGACCGCTCATGTCGGAGAACACGGCGTCTGTAGATCCTGTGGATCCAGGGGGAGTGGTGTCGATGAAGTCGTCCGGTACACGTTCGGGCAAGGTTCTGAGGTGCGCCAGATTGGCCGCCACTGCACTGGTGTGCACGGTGGGCCTGACCACCGTCGCCGAGTCGACCGGTGTGGTGTCGGCCTTTGCTGTGGCAGCCCCGACCGTCACCGCGGTCAGCCCGACC
>JADGOE010000118.1 GCA_017883135.1 Acidimicrobiales bacterium | reverse complement strand
CCTTCGGCGGCGGCCAGCGCCTCCGCCGGGGTCAACCCGGCCGTCGCCGCCAGCCAGCACGATACCGGGGCGGCGGTGCGCTCCGAGGCATGCGACGCCGCCCCGGCTGCGTCGAGCAGGGTGGCGACCTCCTCCTCGGTAGGGGCCGCCACGCCGAGAGCGGCGGCGTAGCGGTCGATCCAGTCACGTGCCGAAATGGTCATGGTCAGGGATGCTAGTCGCGGCACACCCCACCTCGATGGTCTGCCGGGCCGCGCACATCGAGGGCGGGGTCCCCGCAGTGCCGGACGCCGCGGGGGAACCCCTCAACCGCCCGACACCGCGGGGGAACCCCTCAACCGCCCGACACCGGCGGCAGCAACGCCACTTCGTCCCCCTCGCACAGCATGTGCTCCTCGGGCACCGGCTCACCGTTCACCCATACCCGGCAGATGGGCACCACCTCGCTGAAGCGCTCGCCGTAGCGGGCGCACGCCGCCGCCACGACCTCCGCCACGCTGCCACCCTCCACCTCGTCGTGCGAGGTGCCGGCCGCCTCACGGGCCTGCCCGAACAGCAAGAGGCGGGGCACCCTCAGCCCCCGATCATCGACATCGAACGCCTCGGGCGGAGGAACTCCGGGTCGTTGATCCCATGGCCGGCACGCTTTCCCCACACCGCTCGTCGCAGCACGTCGGCAACGTCCTCGTCCGAGCCGCCCCCGCGCAGGACGTCTCGCACCGACAGCTCGTCGTCGGAGAACAGGCAGTTCTGCACCGCCCCGTCAGCCGTGAGCCGCAGTCGATTGCAGGTACCGCAGAACGGGCGGGTCACGCTGGCGACGACTCCGATCTCCCCGTGCCCATCAGTGAACCGGTACCGCTCGGCGGGTGCCGCGTCGCCTGCCGCATCCACCGGCTCGAGAGGCCAGCACGAGGCGATGCGAGCGACGACATCGTGCCCGGCGACGACCTGCTCGCGGCGCCAGTGCCCGTCTGCGTCGAGGGGCATGTACTCGATGAAGCGCACCGGCCGCCCGGTGGCCCGGGAGAAGGCGGCGAAGTCGAGGATCTCGTCGTCGTTCAACCCAGCGACGAGCACCACGTTGACCTTGACCGGCAGGAGCCCCGCGTCTTCGGCGGCGTCCATGGCGTCGAGCACGACGCCGAGCTCGCCGCGCCGGCGGATCTGTGCGAAGCGCTCGGGCCGCAATGAGTCACAGCTGATGTTGACCCGGATGAGCCCTGCGCCGACGAGTCCTGCCGCCAATCCCCCGAGCAACGTGCCGTTGGTGGTGAGCGCAATGTCGGAGAAGCCCACCTCGGCCACCTTCGCCACGAGGTCCACGATGCCTTTGCGCACCAGCGGCTCTCCCCCCGTGAAGCGCACGGACGTCACTCCGACGGACTTGGCCACGCGGGCCACCACCGCGAACTCCTCGTACGACAGGATGTCGGTACGGGGCCGAAACGTGACACCTTCCTCGGGCATGCAGTAGGAGCAGCGAAGGTTGCACCGATCGGTCACCGACAGCCGCAGGTCGTCGTGGACGCGCCCGAAGGTGTCGACCAGCGGACCGTCGGTCGGCATGACGTCGGGCCCTCCGCCGTCGAGCTTCACGACACCCCGTCCGGCGCGTCGCACCCTTCGGACTCCGGCGCCAGGCGGTCCGCGTCGAGCAGCCACAACGCGACATGGCCGCCGGCCGCCACCCCTTCACCGTCGGGGAGGAGGGCAAGACAGTTCGCCTCGGCCATCGCGCGCAGCATGTGCGACTTCTGACGGCCCGAGGGCCTGACCAGCACGGTTCCGCTCGCGTCGGCGGTGGCGATCGCGCGCACCAGGTGGAGCTTACCGTCGCTCGGACGGCGGAGATCGACCTCGGCCACCCCGGCCAGCACCGGACGACCGAGCCTGCGCTGTCCGGCCATGCGCCGCAACGCCGGGCGGGCGAAGAGCTCGAAGGACACCAGGGCGGACACCGGATTGCCCGGCAGGCCGAGCACCGGAGTGCCCGAGGCGGCCAGCGTGCCGAACGCCAGGGGTTTCCCCGGTTTGACGGCCACCTGCATCCACCGCATGGAGCCCCCGCTCAGCTTGTCGAGGACCACCTTCACCATGTCGAGGTCGCCCACGCTCACGCCGCCGGTCGTGACCAGTGCGTCGCAACGTGCCGCTCCCCGTTCGAACGCCTTGGCCAGCTCGTGGGCATCGTCACGGACGATCCCCAGGTCGACGGCTTCGAAGTTCGACTGGCGCACCTGTGCCAGCAGCGCATGGCGGTTCGAATCCCGGATCTTGCCAGGAGGCAGCGCCGCCCCTCCCTCGACCAGTTCGTCGCCGGTCGACAGCACCCCGACCAGCGGTCGGGGGTGGACGAGGACCGTCTCCATCCCCAAGGCGGCCAGCACTCCCACGTGGCCCGGCGACAGCGAGGTGCCCGCCCCGAACACCGTCTCGCCACTGGCGATGTCCTCGCCCGGATACCGCACGTTGGCCCCGGCGTCGACCGCCACCTCCACCACCACCGTCGCGTCGTCCTGGGTGCGGGTGCGCTCGATCATGCACACCGCGTCCGCCCCCGGTGGCAAGGGTGCTCCGGTCATGATGCGGACGGCCTCGCCGGTGCCGACGGCGACCCCGGAATGCTCACCTGCCATGACGGATCCCACCACCGCCAAACGCGACGGAGCGGCGGCCGTGTCCTCGGCCCGCAGGGCGTAGCCGTCCATGGCGGAATTGGCGAACGGGGGGATCGGCTCGTTCGCCATCACCTCCTCTGCGAGGACGCAGCCCAGCGCGGCGCCAATCGCCACCTGCCGCGGTGCCAGCGCTGAGAAGGCCGGGAGCACGAACCCGCGGGCCTCCTCCAGCGTGATCATGAACCCGTACCGCTGCCTTCCGCTCCCCCGGCGCCGGCGGCATCGGACGACCCCACCCCGACCTTGTGCGCGCACTCGGCCCAACCCGAGCCGCCGTCCCAGCTCTCGTGCTTCCAGATGGGCACCGATTCCTTGAGCTCGTCGATGCAGAACCGGGCCGCGGTGAACGCCTCGGACCGGTGCGGCGCAGACACCGCCACCACCACCGACACCTCTCCGACCTCGAGTCGCCCCACCCGGTGCAGCAAAGCGAGCCGGCCGACTCCGGGCCAGCGCGAACGACCGGCTGCGGCCACGTCGGCCAGCCGGAGCTCGACATACTCGGTGTAGGCCTCGTACTCGACACTGACCACGTTCGGGCGACCCTCCGAGTGGTCGCGCACCGTTCCACAGAAGGTCACCACGGCGCCGCATCCGGGATCGACCACCCAGGCGAGCGCCTCGGCGACCGGCAGCGGGCCGGAGGTCACCGCTACCCAATCCGCATCGGGCGGCGTGCTCACCATGCTCAACGTCGACTCCCTCCCCCACCCCGACCGCCTGCCTCGTGCGCCGGTCGTCGAGGCGCGTACG